>NZ_JBHUTX010000002.1:0-521308 GCF_042671245.1 Streptomyces sp. NPDC057099 | reverse complement strand
CGGGGGGGGGGGGGGGCCCCCCCCCCCGCGCCCCCCCCCCCCCCCCCTCTCCATGTGCGCTACTTCCGTACGGTGCCGAAGCGGATGTCGTACGACGTCCCCGGGTGCATCACGCGCAGCATCCGCTCGCCCTCGGCGGTGACCTCGTCCCGCCTGGTGCTGGTGAGCCGGTCGAAGGGCTCGATCACGAGGGCGTCGTCCTCCAGTCGCCACAGGCCCGCGAGGAAGCCGTCGACGAGGAGCGTGGGGTAGGCGATGTTGCCCTGCCAGGAGCGGCCCCGGTGCTCCGGCGGGACGACGCGGGTGCGGTCGGCGTGGGAGAGCAGCAGGTTGTCGAACTCGGGCAGGAAACGCGGCGGGGCCGGGGTGTCCGGGTCGGGGCGAGAGGCGTCCGGGAGGTCGAAGAGCTCGACGCCGCCCTCGTCCTGGAAGGTGACGAGTCGCGGCCGGAGCCGTTCGAAGGCGTCGCGCAGGCGGGTCAGTCCGGCCCAGGTCTGCATGTCCTTCACCGAGGCCGGGCCGAAGGCGGCGAGGTAGCGAAGGACGACCGCGTCAGGGGTGGGGGCGGGTTCCGACGGGCGGCCGAGCCAGTGCTCGGCGGTGGTGAGACTGACCTGCCCGCTACGGCCCCACAGGCCGCGCGGGGTCACCTGCACCAGCGGCAGACGGCACCGGGCGGCGACCGCCAGGGCCTGTGGATCGGCGTCGGGCCACTCCCGGAGCAGGGCCTCGCGCAACTGCTTCATCGTGCGGGGCTCGGCCTCGACGAGGTCCCGGGCGAGAGCCGCGAGCCGGTCCAGGTCGACACCGGCGAGTCCCTTGCGGAACTGGACCAGCTCCCGGTCCCGGGCGGGCTGCACCAGCGGTCTCAGGGTGAGGCAGTCGTCCGCGGTGTGGGTGTGGATGGTGGAGCGCATCGTGACGATACGGACGACCTCGCGGCCGGCCATCGGCGTCGACAGCGCCTCGGGGTCGAAACCGTCGAGGCGTGCGGCGAGCGCGTAGTACGGAGGCTTGACGTTCTGCGCCTGGAGACCGACCAGATGCTCGACGGCCGCGACGGCCGTCATCCGGGCGGGGCGCAGCAGCAGTTGCCGGTCGAGGGTGGCGCGGTTGAGGGCACGGGTACCGAGGACGCTCCGCTGGGTGTTCGCCATGAGGGCACGGTAGCGGGGCTTGCGGACAGGTTCTGGCCGCGATGGCGATGCCGGCTGTAATCCGGGCGCGGCGGGGTAAGGGGAGTCGATCAGCCCCCGTCGAGAAGGAGCCGAGGATGACCGACGACGCCTACTTGTTCCTGCTTGACGACCCGTCCGCGTCGCTCGGCGTGGCCCCGGCCGCCGTCGGCGATCTCGCGTGCATGGAGACGCCCGCGGTACGCGCCTGGCTGAGCGCGCAGGGAAGCACGCCGGCGTCCCCGCAGCTGCGCCTGCTGCCGCCGGAGGAGACGGCGGCCATCCCCGAGGGCGCGGAACGGCTGCCCGTCCCGCTGGGCGACGAGGAACTGAGCCGGGTCCGCCATCTGAACGCACCCCAGTCACTCGCCCGGGTGGAAGAGGAACTCCTCGCCTTCCGCGACTCCGCGGACGGCCGCGACGGCCTCATCGCCCGCGCCCTCGCCGCCGGCGTGGCACCGCACCGCATCGTCGAACTGACCGGGGTGGATCCGGCGACGGTGACAGCGGCAACGAACGGCTGACGATACGGCGACGGTTTCGACTGCCGCCCGGGCTTCGGCTGTTGCCCAGGCTCAACCCATACCGGCCTTCGGGCGAATTCAGGGCCGGCTCCGCTGTTCGGCGGGCGGTGGGTGGTAAGGGCATGAGATGGCCGCGTCTGTCGAACCGCCCGCCTCGCCGCTCGGACGTCCGGGGGGTGGGGAGCCGCGTGTGCCGGGGTGGCTGCGGATCGCGGGGGCTTATGCCTGGCGGATCATCGCCGTCGGGATCGTCGTCCGCTTCGCCTTCTCCGTGCTCGGGCAGTTTCACCGGATCGCCGTCGCCGTCTTCCTCGGTCTGGTCATCGCCGCCGTGCTCCGTCCCGCGGCCGGTCTGCTGGCCCGGTTGATGCCCAGACCGCTCGCGGTGGCCGTCGCGATCGTCGGCGGCATCGTGCTCGTGCTCGGGGCGCTGGCCCTGGTCGGTGAGACCGTGGCGGACCAGCGCAGCGGACTGGAGCGGGAGTTCGTGGCGGGGATCGACCGGATCGAGCGTCAGCTGGAGGAGCCGCCGTTCCGGCTGCCGGCGGACGCCTTCGCCGATCTCCAGTCACGGATCGGCAAGCTCCTGTCGAGCCATCGCTCCACCCTCATCAGTACGGCGCTCAGCGGCGCGAGCCGGCTGCTGGAGGTGCTGACCGTACTGGCGCTGGCCCTGTTCTGCGCGGTCTTCTTCACGCACTCCGGCGAGCGCCAGTGGCGGTGGATGTGCGACCAGCTCCCCGACGGGGCACGGCAGCGTGTCACGGTCGCGGGCCGGGCCGCCTGGCGGACCTTCACCGGCTACACGCACGGCATCCTGCTGGTGGCGGCGACCAACGCGGTCCTCGTCGGCATCGCCCTGTTCGCTCTCGGGGTGCCGCTCGCCATGCCGCTGGCGCTGCTGGAGTTCCTGGCCGCCTTCATCCCGCTGATCGGCTCGCCGATCGCCCTGGCGGTCGCGGCCGTCGTCGCGCTGGCGTCGAAGGGCCCGCTCATCGCCCTGGTGGTGGTGGCCCTGATCGTGATCATCGGACAGATCGAGGGCCATCTCCTGCACCCCATCGTGATGAGCTGGGCCGTCCGGCTGCACCCGGTGGTGGTGGCCCTGGCGGTCGTCGGCGGAGCGGTCGCGGCGGGGGTGATCGGTGCCGTGGTGGCCGTACCGCTGGTGGCCGTGGTGTGGTCCGTGTACCAGGCGCTGCGAGCGTCCGGGGACGAGATCACGACCCCGGCGTGAACGCCGCGCGGATCATGGAGACCGAGGCCACAGTCAGGGGGAGGGCAAGGTCACAGCCGCGCCCACTCCTGCTCTTTCGTTAACGTGGCCTAACATCCGAGCATGACGGTCCTGCCTGACGACGGGCTTGAGCTGGCCGGCGAGTTCCCTGATGTGCCCCATGAGCAGTGGCAGCGCCTTGTGGCGGGTGTGCTGCGCAAGTCGGGCAAGGACGTCGAGGGAGCCGAGGCCGAGGAAGCCCTGTCCACCGCCCTGGAGGACGGGTTGCGCACCCGGCCCCTCTACACCGCGCGCGACGACGCCCCCGAGCCTGGTTTCCCCGGGTTCGCGCCCTTTGTGCGCGGCGGCCGCGCCGAGGGGAACACGGTCGGCGGCTGGGACGTACGGCAGCGGCACACTGCGGCCGACGGCACCGCGGTGCTCGCGGACCTGGAGAACGGTGTCTCCTCCCTCTGGCTGACCGTGGGCGAGGACGCCATTCCGGTGCCGTCCCTCGGCACGGTCCTCGACGGCGTCTATCTCGACCTGGCACCCGTCGTCCTCGACGCGGGGCACGAGACCGAGCCCGCCGCGCAAGAGCTGCTGCGGCTGTACGAGGAGCGGGGCGTCGCCCGGGACGCGGCGCGCGGCAACCTGGGCGCGGACCCGCTCGGCCACGAGGCCCGTACCGGACAGGGCTACGCCCTCGCCCCGGTGGCGGATCTCGCGCGACGGTGCGCCGAGGAGTACCCGGGGCTGCGGGCCCTGACCGTGGACGCGCTGCCGTACCACGAGGCCGGCGGTTCGGCCGCCCAGGAGCTGGGCTGCTCGCTGGCCACGGCGGTGGCGTATCTGCGGGAGCTGACCGAGGCGGGGCTGAGCGTCGAACAGGCCTCGGCGCAACTGGAGTTCCGGTACGCGGCGACCGCCGACCAGTTCCTGACGATCGCCAAGCTGCGGGCCGCGCGCCGGCTCTGGGCGAGGGTCGCCGAGGCCTGCGGGGCCCCGCGCGCGGGGGCGCAGCTCCAGCACGTCGTGACCTCACCGGTGATGATGACGCGCCGCGACCCGTGGGTGAACATGCTGCGCACGACCATCGCGACGCTGGCCGCGGGGGCGGGCGGGGCCGACTCGGTCACCGTGCTGCCCTTCGACCACGCGCTCGGCCTGCCGGACGCGTTCGCCCGCCGTATCGCCCGCAACACCTCCACGATCCTCATCGAGGAGTCGCACCTGTCCCGGGTGATCGACCCGGCGGGCGGCTCCTGGTACGTGGAACGGCTCACCGACGAACTCGCCCACGCGGGCTGGGAGTTCTTCCGGCGGATCGAACGGCTCGGCGGCCAGGCGGCCGCCCTGCGCTCGGGCGACCTCGGCCGGGACCTCGCCGACACCTGGGCGGCCCGCAGCGGGAAGCTCGCCAAGCGGCGCGAACCCATCACCGGCGTCAGCGAGTTCCCCCACATCGCCGAGAAGCCGGTCGTCCGCGAGCCGGCTCCCGAGCCGCGCTCCGGCGGGCTGCCGCGGGTGCGCCGCGACGAGGCGTACGAGGCGCTGCGGGCCCGCTCCGACGCCCACCTCGCGGCGACCGGCTCCCGGCCCCGGATCTTCCTGGCCGCGCTCGGCCCGGCCGCGGCCCACACCGCACGCCTGACCTTCGCCTCGAACCTCTTCCAGGCGGGCGGCATCGAGCCCGTCACGGAGGGCACCTTCGAGGAGAGCGGCGCGAGCGAGGCCGTGCTCTGCTCCAGTGACGCCCTGTACGAGGAGCAGGCGGAGACGGTGGCCGGGCAGCTCAAGGCCGCAGGTGCCGCGCAGGTGTTCCTCGCCGGGCGGCCGGGGAACCACCCCGGTGTCGACTCGTACGTCTTCGCGGGCTGTGACGCCGTCGCCGTGCTGTCCGCCACCCTCGACCGCATGGGAGTGTCCTGATGGGAATCCCCGACTTCTCCGGGATCGAGCTGGGCTCCCCGGCCGCCGACGGCGGGCCCGACGAGTGGCGTACGGCGGTCAAGAACGCGTCCGGCGGTGACGACCTGCTCTGGGAGACCCCGGAGGGCATCGCCGTCAAGCCGCTGTACACCGGCCGTGACCTGGAGGGCCTGGACTTCCTGGACACGCGCCCGGGCCAGGCGCCGTATCTGCGCGGCCCGTACCCGACGATGTACGTCAACCAGCCCTGGACGATCCGTCAGTACGCCGGTTTCTCCACGGCCCAGGAGTCGAACGCCTTCTACCGGCGCAACCTCGCGGCCGGGCAGAAGGGCCTGTCGATCGCCTTCGACCTGCCCACGCACCGGGGTTACGACAGCGACCACCCGCGGGTGACCGGCGACGTCGGCATGGCGGGTGTGGCGATCGACTCGATCTACGACATGCGCCAGCTGTTCGACGGCATCCCGCTGGACAAGATGACCGTGTCGATGACGATGAACGGCGCCGTGCTGCCGGTGCTGGCGCTGTACATCGTGGCGGCGGAGGAACAGGGCGTTCCGCCCGAGAAGCTGGCCGGGACCATCCAGAACGACATCCTCAAGGAGTTCATGGTCCGCAACACCTACATCTATCCGCCGTCGCCGTCGATGCGGATCATCTCCGACATCTTCGCGTACACCTCGCAGCGGATGCCGCGCTACAACTCCATCTCCATCTCCGGCTATCACATCCAGGAGGCCGGTGCGACGGCCGACCTGGAGCTGGCGTACACGCTCGCGGACGGCGTGGAGTACATCCGCGCGGGCCGTGAAGCCGGCCTGGACGTGGACGCGTTCGCGCCCCGGCTGTCGTTCTTCTGGGCGATCGGCATGAACTTCTTCATGGAGGTCGCCAAGCTGCGGGCGGCGCGCCTGCTGTGGGCGAAGCTGGTGAGGCAGTTCGACCCGCAGAACGCCAAGTCCCTCTCCCTGCGCACCCATTCGCAGACGTCGGGCTGGTCGCTGACCGCGCAGGACGTGTTCAACAACGTGACGCGGACCTGCGTCGAGGCCATGGCGGCGACCCAGGGGCACACGCAGTCGCTGCACACCAACGCCCTCGACGAGGCCCTCGCGCTGCCCACCGACTTCTCGGCGCGCATCGCCCGCAACACGCAGCTGCTGCTCCAGCAGGAGTCCGGCACGACCCGCGTGATCGACCCGTGGGGCGGCAGCGCGTACGTGGAGAAGCTGACGTACGACCTCGCGCGGCGCGCCTGGCAGCACATCCAGGAGGTCGAGGCCGCGGGCGGCATGGCCCAGGCCATCGACGCGGGCATTCCCAAGCTGCGCATCGAGGAGGCCGCGGCCCGCACCCAGGCCCGGATCGACTCCGGTCGCCAGCCGGTCATCGGCGTCAACAAGTACCGGGTCGACAGCGACGAGCAGATCGACGTGCTCAAGGTCGACAACTCCTCCGTGCGCGCCCAGCAGATCGAGAAGCTGCGGCGGCTGCGCGAGGAGCGGGACGAGAGCGCCTGCCGGGACGCGCTGGACGCGCTGACCCGGGCCGCCGGGGGCGAGGGCAATCTGCTGGAGCTGGCGGTGAACGCGGCCCGCGCCAAGGCCACCGTCGGGGAGATCTCCGACGCCCTGGAAAAGGTGTACGGGCGGCACGCGAGCCAGATCCGTACCATCACCGGCGTGTACCGCAACGAAGCCGGGGAGTCGCCGTCCGTGGACCGCACCCGCACCCTCGTGTCCGACTTCGAGGAGGCCGAGGGCCGCCGTCCGCGCATCCTGGTCGCCAAGATGGGCCAGGACGGCCACGACCGCGGCCAGAAGGTGATCGCGACCGCCTTCGCCGACCTGGGCTTCGACGTGGACGTCGGCCCGCTGTTCCAGACCCCCGCCGAGGTGGCCCGGCAGGCCGTCGAGGCCGATGTGCACATCGTCGGGGTCTCGTCGCTGGCGGCCGGTCACCTCACCCTCGTCCCGGCGCTGCGCGAGCAACTCGCCGAGGAGGGGCGCGAGGACATCATGATCGTGGTCGGCGGAGTGATCCCGCCGCAGGACGTGCCCACGCTGCTGGAGATGGGCGCGGCGGCCGTCTTCCCGCCGGGGACGGTGATCCCGGACGCGGCGTACGACCTGGTGAAGGGGCTGGCGACGACCCTCGGGCACGACCTGTGATCGATGTCGACGCCTATGTGAAGGGCGTACTCGACGGGAAGCGGGCGATCATCGCCCGCGCCATCACGCTCGTCGAGTCGACCCGGCCCCAGCACCGGGCGCTGGCCCAGGAGTTGCTGACGGAGCTGCTGCCGCACAGCGGGCAGGCCCGGCGGATCGGGGTCAGCGGGGTGCCGGGCGTGGGCAAGTCGACGTTCATCGACGCGTTCGGCACACAGCTGACCTCGCTCGGGCACCGGGTGGCGGTGCTCGCGGTCGACCCCTCCTCCAGCCGTACCGGCGGCTCGATCCTCGGCGACAAGACCCGCATGGAGCGCCTGGCGGTGGATCCGGCGGCGTTCGTGCGCCCCTCCCCCACGGCGGGCACGCTGGGCGGAGTGGCCAAGGCGACCCGTGAGTCGATCGTGGTGATGGAGGCGGCCGGCTACGACGTGATCCTGGTGGAGACGGTCGGCGTCGGCCAGTCCGAGACCGCGGTGGCGAACATGGTCGACTCCTTCCTGCTCCTCACCCTCGCCCGCACCGGCGATCAGCTCCAGGGCATCAAGAAGGGCGTCCTGGAGCTGGCCGATGTGATCGCCGTCAACAAGGCGGACGGCCCGCACGAGCGCGACGCCCGCGCCGCCGCGCGCGAGCTGGCGGGCGCGCTGCGCCTGATGCACGGCAAGGACGCGGCCTGGACCCCGCCCGTGCTCAGCTGCAGCGCCCGCGAGTCGGCCGGTCTGGACACCGTGTGGGAGCGCCTCGAACAGCACCGCACCCTGCTGGACTCCACCGGCCGCCTCGCCGCCAAGCGCCGTGACCAGCAGGTCGACTGGACCTGGACCATGGTCCGCGACGAACTCCTCGGCCGTCTGAAGGCCGACCCGGCGGTGCGGGCGCTGGCGCCGGTGCTCGAGCAGCGGGTCAGGGACGGCGAGCTGACGCCGACCCTGGCGGCCGAGCGGATTCTCGGGGCGCTCGGGGGCTCCGAGCAGGACACCCGCTGACCTGATCGCGAGCTGTTCTCCGGCCGGCCCCGGGCGTGCCCCGGACCCCCCGGCCGGAATCCATACACGCTACTTGCATGATTATGCGTGATGATACATACTCTTCCCATGTCCAAGGTCCTCACCTCCCTGCCCGCCGGCGAGCGCGTCGGCATCGCCTTCTCGGGCGGTCTCGACACGTCCGTCGCGGTCGCGTGGATGCGCGACAAGGGTGCCGTCCCGTGCACCTACACGGCCGACATCGGCCAGTACGACGAGCCCGACATCGCGTCGGTGCCCGGCCGTGCCAAGACCTACGGTGCCGAGATCGCGCGCCTGGTCGACTGCCGTGCGGCGCTGGTCGAGGAGGGCCTGGCCGCGCTGACCTGCGGCGCGTTCCACATCCGCTCGGGCGGGCGGGCGTACTTCAACACCACGCCCCTGGGCCGTGCCGTCACGGGCACGCTCCTGGTCCGGGCGATGCTCGAGGACAACGTCCAGATCTGGGGCGACGGCTCGACCTTCAAGGGCAACGACATCGAGCGGTTCTACCGCTACGGCCTGCTCGCCAACCCGCACCTCAGGATCTACAAGCCCTGGCTGGACGCCGCGTTCGTGACCGAGCTCGGCGGCCGCAAGGAGATGTCCGAGTGGCTGCTCGCCCACGGGCTGCCCTACCGGGACAGCACGGAGAAGGCGTACTCCACCGACGCCAACATCTGGGGCGCCACCCACGAGGCCAAGACCCTGGAGCACCTGGACACCGGCGTGGAGACCGTCGAGCCGATCATGGGCGTCCGGTTCTGGGACCCCGAGGTCGAGATCACCACCGAGGACGTGACGATCGGCTTCGCCGAGGGCCGCCCCGTGACGATCAACGGCAAGGAGTTCGCCTCCCCCGTCGACCTGGTCATGGAGGCCAACGCCATCGGCGGCCGGCACGGCCTGGGCATGTCGGACCAGATCGAGAACCGGATCATCGAGGCCAAGAGCCGCGGCATCTACGAGGCGCCCGGCATGGCCCTGCTGTACACCGCCTACGAGCGGCTGGTCAACGCGATCCACAACGAGGACACCCTCGCGCAGTACCACGCCGAGGGACGGCGGCTCGGCCGGCTGATGTACGAGGGCCGCTGGCTGGACCCGCAGGCGCTGATGATCCGCGAGTCGCTGCAGCGCTGGGTGGGCGCGGCCGTCACCGGCGAGGTGACGCTGCGGCTGCGGCGCGGTGAGGACTACTCGATCCTCGACACGACCGGCCCGGCGTTCAGCTACCACCCGGACAAGCTGTCGATGGAGCGCACCGAGGACTCGGCCTTCGGCCCGGTGGACCGGATCGGCCAGCTCACCATGCGCAACCTCGACATCGCCGACTCGCGCGCCAAGCTGGAGCAGTACGCGGGCATCGGCCTGATCGGCACCGGCAGCCCCACCATCGGCGCCTCGCAGGCGGCCGCGACCGGGCTCATCGGCACCATGCCGGAGCTGCCCGAGGGCGGCGCCGAGGCCATCGCCTCCCGCGGCGAGGTCTCCGAGGAGGACGCGTGGCTGGACCGCGCGGCCATGGACTCCGGCACGGACTGACCAGACCGGCAGCACGCAAGGGCCGGCTCGACACCGTTCGGTGTCGGGCCGGCCCTTTCGCATCGGCCGAACGGCCGAGGGCCCGTGCTGCCATGCTCCCGGGGTCCGGCCGAACGGCCGAGGCGCGTGCCCGCGCTTCCGGACGAGAGTGGAGCAACTTCCTCTACCGGACCCTGACCCCGAACCAGGAGCACGAGATGCAGCGCGGATTCCTCGTCGGTGCCGTCGGCGGTGTGACCGCCGTGGCCGCCGTGGGCGGTCTCGTCACCTGGCAGCTGGCCTCGAAGGACGTTCAGCACACCACGATCGACACCATCCCCCGCACGTTCTACGTGAAGGTGGACGGCCACCTGGCCGTGGAGCGGACCATCCTCGAGGCCCGTATCGACGGCTGGTACCACCCGCTGCCGTGGGTCGGGAAGGACATCCACGACGTGTCCTGCCCGGCCCATCTGAAGGCGGTCGCCGGTGCGACGGAAACCTGCACGGCCCGGGCCGATGGCGGGCGGATCTCGATCCCCGTACGCGTGATCAAGGTGGAGGGAGACCCCGCGACACCGCGGGTCACCTGGAAGTTCGAGCGCTGAACCGTTTCGCTGACACCCACCCGGGAGCACACCGCGTCATGAGCGTCGTCCTGGCCGGTCACGGCCTCACCAAGAAGTACGGTTCCACCACCGCGCTGGCCGGCGTGGACGTCGAGGTCGCCGAGCGCGACTCGCTGGCCATCATGGGCCCGTCCGGCTCGGGCAAGTCCACCCTCCTGCACACCCTGGCCGGGATCATCAGGCGGGCGGGCGTCGAGGCGACCGTCCGTACGGTGGACGACGGCGGCTTCGACACCGTGCTGCTCGGCAACACCGGTGTGGTCGCCCGGGTCCCGGGCGGGTCCGAGCGGAGCGACGCGGCCGTCACCGCCCTGGCACCCGTCGGGCAGGGGCGCTTCCCGGTCTCGCAGGACTATGTGTCCGCACCGGACGAGACCATCACCGACCGCGTCGCCACGGTCAGCACCGCCACCCTGCTCCTGAGCTTCCTCGTGGCGACGGCCTCCGCCGGCCTGACCGCCGCCGCGGGCGTCCTGGACCGGCGCCGCGTCTACGGTCTGCTGCGGCTGTCCGGCACCCCGCTGAGGGTGCTGGACCGGGCCCGGGTCCGTGAGACGGTCCTGCCCCTGGTGGTCCTGGCCGGAGGCACCACCGCGATGGGCGTGTTCGGCGGCTACCAGCTCAACCAGGCGGCCGACGCCACCGTCGACAGCTCCGGCGCGCTCCAGCTCGCCGTCTGCGTGACCGCCGGAGCGCTGGCCATGCTCGCCGCGATCGGGGGCAGCAGGCCCCTGCTGCGCAGGGTGACGGCGAACCCGGCGCAGACGGCGGACTGACGAGGCGAGAGGCCACGACCGGCCCGCGGCATGACTTCCACACGCCCCGCCGGTGCTCCCACGCCCCCTCGGCAGCGGCCTCCGCCCGCACACCCTCATGCCAGTCTGTAGCTGACTGATTACTCAACGTCAGGAGCTGTCTCATGAGCATCAAGCACGCCACCGTGACGACCACGGCCCTGCTCACGCTGCTGGGCACTCTGTTCTCCGCGACGGCGACCGCCGCGGCGCCGCCCCAGGGGGACTTCACGGCCAGAGGCGTGAAGATTCACACCGGCTACAGCACCACGTCCTCCGTGCGAGGGCACGGCAATCCCGGCGACGGCTACACGTGGATGGGCGGGCAGAGCAACGCGGAGAGCGTGCCCTGCCCGGACGGCTCGGTGAAGGACCACTGGACGTACGTCCACAACAACCGGACCGGGGTCGAGGGCTACGTCTCCGACTGCTTCATCAGGGAGTACTGACCTCCCGCTACCCGTCTGAACAGCCCTTCCGTACCCGACGTATACGACGGGGTGAGCGTCGGTGCGAGTGTGCGGGCGGGCATGTTCGCCCTCGTCGGCAGCGTGCTCGCGGCTCTCGGGCATCACACCGTCGCCGAGGGCACGGTGCCCTGGCGGCTCGTCGCCGGGTTCGGCCTGGTGCAGTTCGCGGCCGTCCGGCCCGTCGCCCGCCGTCGACTCTCCCTGCCCACCGTGGCCGCGGCCACCCTCGCGGCGCAGGGGGTCCTGCACGCCGGACTGACCCTCGCGGGCGGCGCCCACGCCACCGGGGCGGGTCATGCCGGGCATCAGGGGACGGGTGGCGGCGACGGGCACACCTGGCACCAGGTCTCGGCCGGTATGACGGCCGCCCATGTCGTCGCCGCGCTGGCGGCGGGCTGGCTGCTGCACCGGGCCGACGCCGCGCTGACGGCCGCGTTCGCCGCCGTCCGCACCGTGCGGCGCGTCGCCGCCGCCGTCATGGCCCGCGTACGGCAGGCCCTGCTGCCCGGCGGCGGCGCCGGTGGCGCGCCGCCCGTCGTGCCGCTGCTCGGCCGCTTCGACCCGCCGTCCGCCCCACGGACACGAACGCTGGACCACGCGCTGGTGCGCAGGGGTCCGCCGGGACGTCTTCACGTCCCGGTCGTCCCCTCATCCGGGCCGCGGCTTCGCCGTGCCCGGCCGCACCAGCAAGGAGTTCCCGCATGTCCACGTACCACTACGCCTGTGCCGTACGGCGCGTCGCCGTCGTCGGCGCGGCCGTCATCACCCTCGCCCTCACCGCGGCCGGAACGGCCTCGGCCCATGCCGAGGTCGAGGCCGACAAGCCGCAGGCCCTGGCCGAGAACGTCACCCTGACGTTCGTCTCCGAGGCAGAGTCCGACGCGGCGGGCTTCACCCGGCTCCGGGTCGTCCTGCCCAAAGGCATCGCACCCGCCGACGTGACACTCGCCGAGGCGCCCGAGGGCTGGAAGCTGAAGCCCGGCGGCGACGGATACACCATCGGCGGCCCGGCCCTCGATACGGGCGTGGACGCCGAGCACAAGATCAAGGTACGGCGGCTCCCCGATGCCGCGGAACTGGCCTTCAAGACGGTCGAGACCTACAGCGACGGCGAGGTCTCCCGCTGGATCGAACTGCCGAAGGGCGACACGGAACCGGCCCAGCCCGCGCCCGTTCTGAAGCTGAAGGCGGCGGCGCCGGGCGCGAAGCCCACCGCCTCCAGCCCCCGCCCCAGCTCCAGCCCCGCCTCTCCCGAGGCCTCGGCTCCGGCTCCCTCCGAGGTCTCGCCCGCCGGCGACACCACCGCGGCCGAGGGCGACGGTCCGTCGCCGGGCCTGGTCGCGGGCGGCGCGCTGGTGGCCCTGCTCGGCGTCGGAGGCGGCGCGTGGTGGCTGGTGAAGCGCCGCACCAGCACCTCCTGAAGAAGTTGAACGTCTTTAGGGTGGAGCTGTGAAAGGGGCCTTCGAGGATCTCGGAGGCCCCGCACCAGCGGGAGAGGCAGACACATGACCAGGCCGCAGACGGCACGCAGGAAGCGTGCGAACGGGGTGGAGTCGCGTCAGCGGATCCTCGACGCGACGGTGGAGATCGCCGGCGAGCGAGGCTACGAGGGCACCTCCATCGCCGCCGTCAGCGCCAAGTGCGGACTGCCCGCCAGCTCGATCTACTGGCACTTCAAGGACAAGGACGACCTCATCGCCGCCGTCATCGAGCGCAGCTTCGAGACCTGGCTGCGGGCCGTCGAACTGCCCGGTGAGGAGACCGGCACACCCCTGGAACGCCTCACCACCATGGCGGCGAACATCGCCAGGTCCCTGGTCGACGCACCCGACTTCCCGCGCCTGGGACTGATGCTCGCGCTGGAGCGACGGCCCGTGGAACCCCGGGGCCGCACGGTCTTCCTCCAGGTCCGCGAGATCGCCGCCCGGCGGATCGCCGAGACGCTCGGGGCCCTCTTCCCGGACCTGGAGGAGGAATCCGTCCGCACCCTCACCACCTACACCGTCGCCGGTGCCGACGGCCTGTTCGTGCACCACCAGGTCCACGGCGAGGCCGTGGACCTGGTGGCGATGCTCGAACTGCACGCACGGTTCGTGTACGAGGCGGCGGGCCGCCTGTCGGCGGAGGCAGGGCAGGCTCGGCGACCGTAAAGGGCCGCCGGTAGACAGCTGTGCCCCGCCGGACCTCGCCGGCGGGGCACCGTTGTTCACCGCGTGGTGCCGGCCATCTCCGGGACCGGCGCGTCGAGGGCGTCCAGGCCGCGCAGGATGTCCTCCACCCGCTGCTTGGCGTCGCCGAAGAGCATCTGGGTGTTCTCCCGGAAGAACAGCGGGTTCTGCACTCCGGCGTATCCGGCGGCCATCGACCGCTTGAAGACGACCACGTTGGCCGCCTCCCACACGTGCAGCACCGGCATGCCGGCGATGGGGCTCGACGGGTTGTCGGTGGCGGCCGGGTTGACGGTGTCGTTGGCGCCGATGACCAGGACGACCGAGGTGGCGGCGAAGTCGTCGTTGATCTCGTCCATTTCGAGGACGACGTCGTAGGGCACGTTCGCCTCGGCGAGCAGCACGTTCATGTGCCCGGGCAGCCGGCCGGCGACGGGGTGGATGCCGAAGCGCACCTCGACGCCCCGCTCGCGCAGCTTGCGCGCCAGCTCGGCGACCGGGTACTGGGCCTGGGCGACCGCCATGCCGTAACCCGGGGTGATGATCACCGAGGAGGCGTCGCGCAGGAGTTCCGCGGTCTCCTCGGCGTTGATCTCCCGGTGTTCGCCCTGCTCGCCCTCGTCGGCGGCGGCCGCCGGGGCTCCGAAGCCGCCCGCGATCACCGAGATGAAGGAGCGGTTCATCGCCTTGCACATGATGTACGACAGGTAGGCACCGGAGGAGCCGACCAGCGCGCCGGTGACGATCAGCAGGTTGTTGGCGAGCAGGAAGCCCGAGGCCGCCGCCGCCCAGCCGGAGTAGCTGTTCAGCATGGAGACGACCACCGGCATGTCCCCGCCGCCGATGGAGGCGACCAGGTGCGCGCCGAGGGCGAGCGCGACCACGGTGACGGCGATGAGCAGGCCGATGTTCGGCTGGGCCACGAACGCGACGGTGAGCGCGACGAAGGCGACCAGGGCACCCACGTTGAGGATGTGCTTGCCGGGCAGCGTCAGCGGGTTCGACTTGATCCGCGCGGACAGCTTCAGATACGCGACGACCGAGCCGGTGAAGGTGACGGCGCCGATGAACACCCCGATGAACACCTCGGCGTGATGGATGCCCAGCAGCGAACCGCTGAGCCCGGGATCGACGTCGAGGTAGCCGTTCCAGCCGACGAACGTGGCGGCGAGGCCGACCAGGCTGTGCATGATGGCGATCAGCTCCGGCATGCCGGTCATCTCGACGACCCGGGCCCGCCACAGTCCGATGCCCGCGCCGACGGCCGTGGCGACGGCGATCAGCACGAGACCGGTGGCGGTGATGCTCCGGGAGGCGAGACCGACGGTGGCGGCCAGGGCGATGACCATGCCCGCGATGCCCCAGACGACTCCCGAGCGGGAGGTCCGGTGCTGCGAGAGGCCGGCCAGGCTGAGGATGAACAGCAGCGCGGCGACGACGTAGGCGGCCTCTGCGGCCGTGACTGTGGTCATCCGTGATCAGCCCTTCGAGAACATGCCGAGCATGCGGCGGGTGACGGCGAATCCGCCGAAGATGTTGATGCTCGCCAGCAGGATCGCGGCGAACGACAGCACGGTGACAGCCGTGTGCCCCTGCCCGATCTGCAGCAGCGCGCCGACCACCACGATCCCGGAGATGGCGTTGGTGACCGACATCAGCGGGGTGTGCAGCGCGTGGTGCACATGGCCGATGACGTAGAAACCGATGACGATCGCCAGGACGAACACCGTGAAGTGGCCGATGAGTTCACTCGGCGAGAAGGCCGTCACCAGGAAGAGGGCGAGCGCTCCGGCACCGACGAGGGCGTACGGCGCCCACGCGGGCCGGGCGGGCTTCGCCGGGGCCTCCGAGGGCACGGCCACGGGTTCCGGGGCCTGTGCCGGGGCGGGCGCGGCGGACACCTGGACCGGGGGCGGGGGCCAGGTCTTCTCACCCTCGCGGACCACGGTCATCGCCCGCTGCACCACGTCGTCGAAGTCGAGGACGAGCCGGCCGTCCTTGCCCGGGGTGAGCAGCTTCATCAGGTTGACGATGTTGGTGCCGTACAGCTGCGACGCCTGCGCGGGGAGCCTGCCGGGCAGGTCGGTGTAGCCGATGATCGTCACGTCGTTGTCGGTGACGACGGCCTTCCCGGCGACCGTGCCCTCGACGTTGCCGCCCTGGGCCGCGGCCATGTCGACGATGACGCTGCCGGGCTTCATGCGCGCGACGTCCTCGGCGGTGACCAGCCGGGGCGCGGGGCGGCCCGGGATGAGCGCGGTGGTGATGATGATGTCGACGTCGGCGGCCTGCTCGGCGTACAGCCGCGCGGCGAGCTGGTTGTAGTCGTCGGAGGTGGCCTTGGCGTAGCCGTCGGTGCTCACCTCCTGCTCGGCGCTCACCGTCAGGAACTCGCCGCCCAGCGAGCGGACCTGCTCGGCGACTTCGGGCCGCGGGTCGGTGGCCCGGACCACGGCGCCGAGGCTGCGGGCCGCGCCGACGGCCGCGAGTCCGGCCACACCGGCGCCGGCCACCAGCACCTTGGCGGGCGGCACCTTGCCCGCGGCGGTCACCTGGCCGGTGAAGAACCGTCCGAAGGCGTGCGCGGCCTCGACCACCGCCCGGTATCCGGCGATGTTCGCCATCGAGCTGAGCACGTCCAGGGACTGGGCGCGCGAAATGCGCGGCACGGCGTCCATGGCGAGCACGGTGATCGGCCGCCGCGTCAGTTCCTCGACCAGTTCGGGGTTGAACGCGGGGCTGATGAGCGCGATCAGGGTCGCCCCGTCGCGCAGCCGGCCGATCTCCTCGCTCGAGGGGCCGTTGACCTTCAGTACGATCTCCGCCGACCACGGGTCCCCGAGGCGGGCTCCCGCCTCCTCGTAGGCCGTGTCGAAGAAGCGGGACGAGGCTCCCGCTCCCGGTTCGACCACCACGTCGTATCCGAGCGCGACAAGTCTCCCCACGGTGGCCGGCGTCGCCGCCACCCTGGTCTCGCCCGCAGTGGACTCGGCGGGTACGCCGATCCGCTGGGGTTCCGGTTCCGCTGGGGCCATCGTCTGCCTCTCTCGTCGTTTTCTCGTCGTTCGGCTGCCTGTCCTCCTTGGTGCCCGCATCCTGCACCTTCGACGCGGCAACTGTGGCGGACCGTGGTCACATGGCCGAGGAGGTCGTCCTCACACCGCCCAGGGGTTGCCGCCGGACGCGTTTGGGGGTAATGAAGTGGCGCGCGGGGCCGGAGTTGCCTTGTGATGCGCCATGACACGGCCCGGCGCAGACTGAGGGCGTGAGCAGCACGCGCCCGGGGCGCGGCGAGGCCTCGCCCCCCTCCCGATCAGCGCCGCAGCAGCAGACTGTGGCGCTGGCGGCGATGATGTTCGCCGTCGCCATGACCTTCATCGACCAGACCATCGTGTCGATCGCGGCTCCGGACATCGTCCGCGAGCTGAACCTGTCGTCCTCCGGCATGCAGTGGGTGGTGAACGCCTATCTGCTGGCCCTCGCGGCGTTCTTCGCCCTCGGCGGGCGCCTCGCGGACCTCTACGGGCCACGCCGGATCGTCGTGATCGGCACGGTGGTGTTCGTCGTGTCGTCGGTGCTGTGCGGCTGTGTCCCCGAGGGCAGCGCGGCGCAGACCTGGATGATCGTGTTCCGCGCCACCCAGGGGTTCGGGGCGGCACTGCTCTTCCCCGCGGCTCTGGCCGTGGTGGTGGCGGTGTTCCCGGTCGAGAGACGCGGTCGCGCCCTCGCCCTGTTCTTCGGTGTCTCCGGCGCGCTGACCGCGCTCGGCCCGCTGCTGGGCGGCTGGCTCACCAACTGGACCTGGCGCGCCGTCTTCTGGGTCAACGTGCCCGTGGCGATCGTGGCGCTGGTCCTCACCGCGCTGGCGCACATCGCCGACCGGCGGCGGTCCGGCACGCTGGACGTCCGTGGGGCCGCCCTGATCGCGGTCGGCATGGGGCTGAGCGTCCTCGGCTTCCAGCAGGCCTGGTCCTGGGGCTGGGACTCCTGGGCGACCTGGCTCTGCATCGCGGGCGGCCTCGCGGTGCTCTACGGCTTCGTCCGGTTCGAGCGCGACGTGGAGCATCCGCTGATCGACCTGCGGGTCTTCAAGGACAGGGCGTTCGCCGTGGACGCGGCGGTGCTGTTCTTCTCGATGCTCGCCTTCGTCCCGCTGTTCTTCTTCACCTCGGTGTACGCCCAGGTGTCCCTGAGCGCCTCGCCGAACCAGGCGGCCCTGTTCCTGCTGTACTTCTTCATCGGCTTCGCGATCGCCTCGCAGTGGGGCGGCCGGATCCTCGACAAGCGGGGCGCACGCCCGGCGCTGAAGCTGGGCACGGTGGTGGGCTGTGTCGGGTTCGCCCTGTGGGCGAACAAGCTCACCGACCTGTCCATGCACGACCAGTGGCCGTACGCGGCCCTCGCCGGAGCCGGTATCGGCTTCATCCTCGCGCCGGCCTCCACGGACGCCGTCAACCGGTCCATCGGCGCCTCGTACGGCGAGGTCACCGGCATCACCCAGACGGTGCGCAACTACGCGGCGAGCGTGGGACTGGCCGTCTACGGCACGATCCTGACGCACGTGACGACCGACAAGGTGGTGCAGACCCTGCAGTCCCGGGGCATGTCCACGGACGACGCGAACACCGTGGCCCGTGACATCACCGAGTCGATCACGGGCAGCGGCGACTCCCAGCCGCCCACCGGCACCGGTCCCGCCGCCGAGGCCACCCGGGACGCGATGAGCGCCATCCGCATGGACTTCGCCGAGGCCAACCAGTGGGTGTTCTACGGCATGGCCATCGCCCTGGGCATCGGATACCTGTGCGCCCTGCGGCACCCGGGCGGCCGGCCGACCTCGGACGCGACGGTGGAGGAACCGGTCGGGCAGGCCCGCTGAGGGTCGTCAGGTGAACAGGTCGGTCGTCCGCGCCTGGATCTCCTCCGGCGTCAGCTCCTCGATCGGCTGGGAGATCATCCAGAGATGGCCGAACGGGTCGGCGAGACGGCCGCCGCGCTGCCCGTAGTGCTGGTCGGCGACGGGGTACACCACCGTCGCCCCGCCCCGCAGCATGGCCTCGGCGACGGCGTCGGCGTCGGACACGTCGAGTGCCATGATCACCGGGGAGCCACCGAGGGAGGGCGGCGCCGGGTCGCCGTCGTCGGCGTCCTTGACCGCGATCACGGTGCCGCCGAGACGCAGCATGGCGTGCACGATCCTGCCCTCGGGGTCGGTGTACCGCTCGATCTCCTCGGCGGCGAGCGCGGTCCGGTAGAAGTCGATCGCCCGGGGGCCGTCGGAGACCACGAGCCGGGCGTAGAGCCGGGTGACGGCCGGGGTGTCGGATGGGGTGTCGGATGGGGTGTCGGGTGTGTTCGTCATGCCTTCACGATCGCGGGTCCCGGGGTCCGTGGATTGCGGGAAGCGGCCGTCCGGGCGGGGCCGTCACCCGCCGAGCGGAACGTGGTGGCGCTCCGGCGGCATGGTCTCCTTGCAGTCCGTACGCGATCACGCCCGAGGTGGAGACCTCGATGGAACCCGGCGCCGCCCTCGATCCGCTGGACCTGAAGCTGCTCGGCGTCTCGGACCAGACCGTCGCGCGGCGTTACCGGGGGCTGCGCACCCGCGCGCGGCCGAGGGTGCTCGGCGTGACCGACGAGAACCGTCTCGGCCGCAGCAGCTGGATCGCGGCTGCGCTGCACCCGGGACGTGGCCGAGCAGCTCGCGGGCGCGCTCGCCCGTCGCCCTGACACCTCGTACGTCAGCCTGAACTCCGGCGGCACGGAGGTGATGTGCACGATGAAGCCGCGCAGCCGGGAGGCCCGCGACGAGCTCCCCTTCGACCGGCTCCAGCGCACCCCGCGGGTCACCTCGGTCAACGCCCACTGCGTCCCGCACGCCTTCTACGGCGGCGCCCTCGGCTGGCTCAACAAGGCCGACGCCCTCTCCCCCGACGAGGAGGCGGCACTGCGCCCGCCGCCCGTCGCGACGGCCACGGGCCCGGTCGCCCTAAACATCCTCGCCGCGACCCTGCACCGCATCAAGCAGCTCTCCTACGAACCGAGACCGAACCGTTGACGGAGGCACGGGCCCCACTTATCTTCTGACCGACTTCATGGCCGGATTCACGAACTGCGTTCGAAATTACGGACATTGGACACCGACGTGGCGAACTGCCGGTACCGCGGACGACACCGACGTACGGCAGTGGACGTGGCTGAACAACAACTGCCAGCAGTGGCGCCTCGTCCCCGCGACCTGACGTGGACTGGAGAACTCCCTTGAGACGCAACGCCGTTCGCCTGCTCCTGGCGATGCTGGTCGCCCTCGCACCCTGCCTCGCGGGCGCGCCCGCGCACGCCGCCGTGCCCGACTCGCCCGCCGTCACGTACACCAACCCGATCGCGGAGAAGCGGGCCGACCCGCACATCGTCAAACACACCGACGGCTACTACTACTTCACCGCGACCGTCCCCGAGTACGACCGCATCGTGCTGCGCCGGGCGACCACGATCCAGGGGCTGAGGACGGCCCCCGAGACCACCATCTGGACCAAGCACGCCAGTGGTGTGATGGGGGCCCACATCTGGGCGCCGGAGATCCACTTCATCGACGGCAAGTGGTACGTGTACTTCGCGGCGGGCGCCAGCAATGACGTGTGGGCGATCCGGATGTACGTCCTGGAGGGCACGGGCGCCAACCCGCTCACCGCCGGCTGGACCGAGAAGGGCCAGATCAGGACCCAGTGGGAGAGCTTCTCCCTGGACGCCACCACCTTCGTCGTGAATGGCGTGCGCTACCTGGCGTGGGCGCAGCGCGACCCCGCCGTGAACAACAACACCGACATCTACCTGGCGAGGATGGCCAACCCCTGGACGATCACCGGCACTCCGGTGATGCTGTCGCGGCCCACCCACTCCTGGGAGACCGTCGGCTACAAGGTCAACGAGGGCCCGGCGGTCGTCCAGCGCGGCGGCAAGGTGTTCATGACGTACTCCGCCAGCGCCACCGACAGCAACTACTGCCTGGGCATGCTCACCGCCTCCGCGAGCGCGAACCTGCTCAGCCAGGCGTCCTGGTCCAAGAGCCCCACCCCGGTGTTCGCCGGCAGCGCCGCGACCAGCCAGTACGGTCCGGGCCACAACTCCTTCACCGTCTCCGAGGACGGCAAGAGCGACGTCCTCGTGTACCACGACCGCAGCTACAAGGACATCAGCGGCGACCCGCTGAACGACCCCAACCGCCGCACCCGCGTGCAGAAGGTGTACTGGAAGGCCGACGGCACGCCGGACTTCGGGATCCCCGTGGCCGACGGGGTCACCCCGCAGCGCTTGTCGTCGTACCACTTCGCGGACCGCTTCGTCCGGCACTGGGAGTACCGCGCCCGCATCGAGGCCGGTGTCTCCCCGCTCGCCGACTCGCAGTTCCGCGTCGTCGGCGGTCTGACCGGCAGCGGCACGGTCTCGCTGGAGTCGGCCAACTTCCCCGGCTACTACCTGCGGCACAGGAACTTCGAGGTGTGGCTGGAGAGGAACGACGGCAGCGCGGGGTTCGCCTCCGACGCCGCCTTCCACCGGCGCGCCGGGCTCGCCGACTCGGCAGGGGTGTCGTTCGAGTCGTACAACTACCCGGGGCGATACGTCCGCCACGGGGAGTACCTGCTGAACGTGCAGACGGTGAGCACGGCGACCGACCGGGCGGACGCCACCTTCTACACCCAGTGACGGCAGGTTAAATGCGCGTAATGCCCTGATTGTGTTCCCGGTGGGAGGGGCACTCAGGGCATGTGCGCATACAAGACGGCGAACGACCGCGCAGGGTTCTGCTGGCCGGGTGGTTCAGCTTCCGGGACAGGGAGGCGACCGCCGGGGACGTGCTGGCCCTGCGCCGGGTGGAGGACGTGCTGCGGGGGACGGGCATCCCCTACGACGTCGCCTGGAGTCCGGGTTTCCGTCCGGAGGCCCTGCATCTGGAGCGGCTGTGGCCCGAGGACTACACCCACCTGGTGTTCGTGTGCGGCCCCTTGCACGGGCCGCAGGTCGAGGAGCTGCACCGGCGGTTCGCGCACTGTGTGCGGATCGCCGTGGGCACTTCGGTGATCGACCCCGGCAGCACAGCCGTGACCGGCTTCCACCGGGTACTGCCGCGGGACGCTCCCGACCGTGAGCCGGTGGAGGATCTGGCGGCCCGCGCCCCGGACGTGCCTGCCCGGCCCGTCGTCGGGGTGATCCTCGCGCACGGGCAGCACGAGTACGGGCAGCTGAGGCGGCACGGGCAGGTGGCCGAGGAGGTGACGCGGTGGCTGGCCGGGAAGGACTGCGGCAGGCTGGAACTGGAGACGCGGCTCGACGCGCACGACTGGCATCTGAGTGCGACGCCGGCGCAGCTCCAGTCCGTGCTGGCCCGGATGGACCTCGTCGTCACGGACCGGCTGCACGGGCTGGTGATCGCGCTGCGGGTCGGCACGCCGGTGCTGGCCGTCGATCCGGTCGCGGGCGGCTCCAAGCTGACCGCGCAGGCCCGTGCCTGCGGCTGGCCCGCGCTGGTGGCCGCCGAGCGGCTGGACGTGCGGCAGTTGGACCGCTGGTGGGACTGGTGCCTGACCGGCGGCCGGGTGACCGCACGGCAGATCCGCGACGGATTCCGCGAGGGCACCGTGCCCGACAGCGCGGACCGGCTCGTCGAGGCGCTGGCACGGCCGGTCGCCGGTTAGCTCCGTGACCTCACGGGGCATCCGCATCTACGTTCCCCGCTGAACTTCCCCGCTTCCCCCGCCGCACGTCCCCCCGGGAGGAGAGACGGTCCGGCCGACCGGAAGGAGAAAGCGTGTCCATCGGCCGACTTCCCGATCACGAGCAGCGCATCCTCGACGAGATGGAACGCGCCCTGCGCCGCGACCGCCGCCTCGACCGCCGGCTGCGCACCCTGCGGGTGCGCCGTCGCCCCGACCCCGCCCTCGTCCTGGCCCGCCTGGCCGGCTACCGCCCCCGCGTCTGGACCGCGATGGTCCTGTTCGCGGTGTCGGTCGGCCTGTTGGTGGCCGGGATCGTCACCTCCGAACCAGGGGTGATCTGGGCGTTCGCCGCCCTGTGCCCCCTGACCCTGTACGCGACGTTCCGGCTGATGTGCCGGTGGTGCGGGACCTGAGCGTCCGCCGCCCCTAACCGGGATCGGCCGTGAAGGCCTGCCGGATGGGGCGTTCGTCGGCGAGGACACGGCCCTTGGGCGGTCCGTCGAGGAGCGCGCGGGCGGCGGTCAGCAGGTCCGGGGCGACGTGGTCCGCGCGTACGGTCTCGTCGGGGCGGGTCCGCGCGGTCGGGACGAGGACGCCACGGCAGCCCGCCCGGTGTGCGGCCTCCGCGTCGGCTCCGGTGTCGCCGATGACGACGAGGTCGGCGGGCCGGGCGCAGATCCGCCCGGCCGCCCACAGCACCAGGCCGGGCCGGGGTGTGCGGCAGTGGCAGCCGTCGTCGGGACCGTGCGGGCAGACGGCGAACACGTCGAAGGGGCCGAGGAGTTCGTCGACGCGGTGATCGACGCGGCGCACATCGGCGTCGGTGAGCCGCCCGCGCGCGACGCCGGGCTGATGGGTGAAGACACCGGTGCGGATGCCGCGCTCGCGCAGCAGGGCGAGCGCCTCCCGGGCGCCTTCGACGGGGCGTACGCGGCCGGGGTCGGCGTTGTCGGGGACGTCCTCGACGAGCGTGCCGTCGCGGTCCAGCAGCACGGCCGTCACCTGACGCCTCACGAGGTCACCTCGTCCTGCCAGGCGGGGGCGTGGCGGTGGCGCCAGGCGCCGGTCAGCCGGTGCCAGGTCGCGGCGGGCGGGATGAGCACGCTGGTCGCCATCATGGTCGTCACCTCGTGGCGGGTGCGCGGGCCGAGCGCGATACGGGTCCGGGCGAACTCCGCCGTGCCGGCCGCCCAGCCGAGCGCGCAGGCCGTCGCGGCCCGTCCGTGCCCGGCGGCGGCGAGGGCGCACGCGGCGACACCCGCGGTCGTGATCGCCGCGTGGGTGCGGATCCGGCCGCGCGGCGCGACGGCCTTGTCCCACCAGTCGGGCCCGTGCAGATGCCGCATGAGGGCGTCGTCGGCGTTGCCGCGCTGCTGGCGCACCGAGACCCAGCGGGAGGCGGGGTGCACGGGGTGCCGTGTGGTGCGGCGGCCCTGCCGGATGCGCCAGCCCGAGTCGAGTACGCGCAGCGCGAGGTCGGCGTCCTCGCGGAAGGCACGCCGGAAGCGTTCGTCGAAGCCGCCGACCTGCTTGAGCGCCTCCGTGCGGTACGCCATGTCGGAGGTGATCCAGTGGGCGCGGGCGAGTCCGGCCGTGCCGCGTTCCCAGTCGGTGGGGCGGCGTTCGCCGGGCAGCGGGACGGCGATGACGCCCTGGACGCCCGCGATGTCGGGCGACGCCTCGGCCAGGTCCTCGGCGAGCTGATCGCACCAGTGGGGCCCGACCTGCACATCGTCGTCGAGGAACACGGTCCACGGCGCCGTCACGGCCCGCAGTCCGGTGTTGCGGGCGGCGGCGGGCCCACGACCACCGCCGCCCAGCACTGTGGTGCGCCCCCGCAGGTCGCCCAGCACGCTCAACGGGTGCTCCAGTTCCCCTGGGCCCGGGTCGGTCCGGTCGTCGACGAGGACGATCTCACCGGGCCGCGGCCCGGTCGCGGCGGCGAGCGCCGCGAGACAGTCGGCGAGGGTGTCCCGTACGAGAGTCGGGATCACGACGGCGTACGAGGTCATACGGCTGTGCTCCGTCCCGGGCGGCGTGCGGGGCCTTAGGAGCTGGCGAGTGCCGCGATGCGACCTTCTCAAACACCAGGTCAGCCCCGTCGGGAGTCTTCCGGGCCACTATGAACCGCGCGTATACCCGCCCCCGTGCGGCCCCGGGTCCGGTATGGGCCGAGTGGGTGAGCCGTACCCGAGCGGGCCGCTGGACAGCGTGGGTTCCCTACGATCGGGACGTGGCGAACATCCTGCTCGAACGGACGGTCCCGCTCCCCCTCGACGAGGCGTGGCGGCGGATCACGGAGTGGCGGCGGCACGGGGACGGGGTGCCTTTGACGCGGGTCGGCCCGGTCCCGGCCGGTCCGACCCGCGTCGGCACGGTCGTCCTGGCCCGCACGGGCGTCGGACCGCTGTCCTTCGACGACCCGATGGAGGTCACGGTGTGGGAACCCCCGGAGAACGGGGCCCAGGGGATGTGCCGTCTGGAGAAGCGGGGCCGTGTGGTGCTGGGCTGGGCGGAACTGCAGGTCCGGCCGGGACCCGGCGGCCGTGCCCGCGTGGTGTGGCGCGAGGAGATCCGCATCCGGCTGCTGCCCTCGCTCTTCGACGGCGTGGTGGCGAGCTCGGCACGGTATGTGTTCGGCCGTGCGCTGAACCGCCTGCTGAGACAGGCGTGAGGGGCGCCGGGAGCGCTTCCGTCCGGAACTTTCGTCCAAGACAGACGCCCGGATGTCGGCGACCGTGGAGACATGCGCAGCTACGAAGCGGAGACCGAGCCCGGCTGGGACGTCGTCCTCCCCCGCGGTGACCTGTCGCTCGGCGGTGTCCGGATGGCCGGGTTCCGTGAGCGGGCCGCCGGTGGGCTGGACTTGCGGGTGCTGCCTCAGCCCGCGGTGATCGTCGTCATCGGGCTCGGGGACGAACCGTTCTCCGTCGAGGGCGCCACCGGGCACCGGCCGTTGCGGAGCCTCGTCGCCGCGCTGTCGCCCGGCCCGGCCCGGATCCGCGGTGCCGGTGTCGAGTGCGTCGAGATGAGCCTGTCGCCCCGGACCGCGTATGCGCTGCTGGGTGTCTCGCCGCGCGAGCTGGACGGATCCGTCACCGGGCTCGAGGACCTCTGGGGGCGGGAGGGGCGACGGCTGCGGGAGCGGATGGCCGAGACCTCCGTCTGGGAGCACCGTCTCGCGCTCGTGGACGAGTTCCTCGCGGGGCGGGCCGCGCGGGCACCGGCGATGGCGCCCGAGGTCGCCGCCGTCTGGGAGACCATCGTGGCCCGGCGGGGCCGGGTACGGGTCGAGGACCTGGCGGCCTCCTGCGGCTGGAGCCGCAAGCGGCTGTGGTCCCGGTTCGGAGACCAGATCGGCCTCACCCCGAAGCGCGCCGCCATGCTGGTCCGCTTCGACCACGCCGCCCGGGCACTCGGCGCCGGCATCAACGCCGCCGACGTCGCTCTGGCGTGCGGGTATGCCGACCAGCCCCATCTCCACCGCGACGTCCTGGCCTTCGCGGGCTGCACGCCCACCGCCCTGGCCGGCCGCACCGCATCCGCAGGCTGACCGGCCCCCACCACCCAGGAGGAAGATCCCGTGGCGAACACCCACGTTCTCGCGCCCGACCTGACCGACCGTGACCTGCTCGTACGGCTCGTCTTCGGCAGCATGGCCGCCCAGACCGTCCGTGCGGCCGTCCGGCTGAGGATCGTCGAGCTGATCGGCGACACACCGCGTCCGGCCGCCGACGTGGCCGCCGACGCGGGAAGCGCGCCCCAGCCGATGACCCGGCTGCTGCGCGCTCTGGCCGGCCTCGGACTGCTCGAGGAGCACGCCCCCGGCACCTTCGCGGTGACCCCCGCGGGCGCCCTCCTCGACTCCAACCGCCCGGACTCGCTGACCTCCTTCGTGCGGATGTTCACCGAGCCGGCGATCATCCGCGCCTGGGAGCACCTGGACGACAGCGTCCGTACCGGCGATGTCGCGTTCGACGCCGTCTTCGGCACGGACTTCTTCAGCCATCTCGCCGGGCAGCCCGAGCTGTCCACGATGTTCAACGCGGCGATGAGCCAGGCCACCGCGGAGACCGCCGCCGCGCTGCCGGGCGCCTTCGACTTCGGCCGGTTCGGCTCGGTCACGGACGTCGGCGGCGGGGACGGCACGCTCCTGGCCGGCCTCCTCGCCGCGTTCCCCGGTCTCAAGGGTGTCGTGTACGACACGGCCGAGGGACTGGCCCAGGGGCAGGAGACCCTGGGCCGGCACGGGCTCACGGAACGCTGCTCCCTGGCAGCAGGGGACTTCTTCCGCTCGGTTCCCAGGGGCTCGGACCTCTATCTGATGAAGAGCATCCTGCACGACTGGCCGGACGACCGGGCGGTCACGATCCTGCGCCACTGCCGCGCGGCGCTGCCTCCCGGCGGACGCGTCCTGATCCTGGAACCCGTGCTGCCCGAGGCCGTCGGGACCGACGGTGACGGGGGCACGTATCTCAGCGACCTCAACATGCTGGTGAACGTGGGCGGCAGGGAACGCACCCGCCAGGACTTCGAGGACCTGTGCCACGCCGCCGGGCTGTCCCTCGTCACGGTCACCCCACTGCCGGAGGCGGAACCGTTCTCGCTCCTGGAGGCCGAGGCGCGCTAGCCGCCGAGGACCTCAGGCCACCGTCCCGATCCGCCCCACCGCCCGTGGCTCCGGCTCGTGGTGGATCGGGGTGTGGGCCCCGGTGAGGGAGACCCCGCTGCCTCCGCGCCGCCCGGCGACGATCTCCGAGGCGATGGACAGGGCCGTCTCCTCGGGGGTGCGGGCTCCGAGGTCCAGGCCGATCGGTGAGTGGAGTCGGCTCAACTCCATTTCGGTGACGCCGACTTCGCGCAGGCGGGCGTTGCGGTCCAGGTGGGTGCGCCGGGAGCCCATGGCGCCGACGTACGCCACCGGCAGGCGCAGCGCCAGTCGCAGCAGGGGCACGTCGAACTTGGCGTCGTGGGTCAGCACGCACAGGACCGTGCGGGCGTCGGTGTCGGTGCCCTCCAGGTAGCGGTGGGGCCAGTCGACGACGATCTCGTCGGCCTCCGGGAAGCGCGTCCGGGTCGCGAAGACGGGGCGTGCGTCGCACACCGTGACGTGGTAGCCGAGGAACTTGCCCATGCGGACCAGTGCCGACGCGAAGTCGATCGCGCCGAAGACGATCATGCGGGGCGCCGGGACCGAGGACTCGACCAGGACCGTGAGCGGTGCTCCGCAGCGTGAGCCCCTCTCCCCGATCTCCAGGGTGCCGGTGCGGCCGGCGTCCAGGAAGGCGCCCGCCTCGGCGGCGACCGTGCGGTCCAGTTCCGGATGGGCGCCGAAGCCGCCGTCGTAGGACCCGTCGGGGCGGACCAGCAGGGCCCGGCCCGTCAGTTCGGGTGGGCCCGACACGATCCGTGCCATCGCCGCCGCCTGACCGGAGGCGGCGGCGGTGAGCGCGGACGCGACCACCGGCCGGGCCGGATCGGCGGCCCGTACCGGGGTGACCAGGATGTCGATGACGCCGCCGCAGGTCAGGCCCACGGCGAAGGCGTCGTCGTCGCTGTAGCCGAAGCGCTCCAGGACGGTCTCGCCGTCCCGCAGCGCCTGTGCGCACAGTTCGTAGACCGCGCCCTCCACGCAGCCGCCGGAGACCGAGCCGATCGCCGTGCCCTCGGCGTCCACCGCGAGCGCGGCGCCGGGCTGCCGGGGCGCGCTGCCGCCGACGGCCACCACGGTGGCCACGGCGAAGTCACGGCCCTGCCCGACCCACCGGTTCAGCTCCTCGGCGATGTCCAGCATCTGTCTCGGTCTCCTTAAGGCTGCGAGGCGGGTGCGCCGGGCGTCAGTGGACGCCCAGCCAACTCTCGATCGGGTTGAGGGCGAAGTACACGAGGAACACCGCCGTGAGGATCCACATGAAGGCGCCGATCTCGCGCGCCTTGCCCTGGGCGGTCTTGATGGCGACGTAGGAGATGACGCCCGCGGCGACACCGGTGGTGATGGTGTACGTGAACGGCATCAGGACGACCGTCAGGAACACCGGGACGGCGGTGGCCCGGTCGGCCCAGTCCACGTGTCGGGCGTTCATCAGCATCATCGCGCCGATGACGACGAGGGCGGCGGACGCGACCTCCTGCGGCACGATCGCGGTGAGCGGCGTGAAGAACAGACAGGCCGCGAAGAAGGCGCCGGTGACGACCGAGGCGAGGCCCGTGCGCGCGCCCTCCCCGACACCCGTAGCGGACTCGATGAACACCGTCTGGCCCGAGCCGCCGGACACGCCTCCGATCGCGCCGCCGGCCCCGTCGATGAACAGCGCCTTGGACAGGCCCGGCATCCGGCCCTTGTCGTCGGCCAGCTTCGCCTCGGTGCCGACGCCGATGATGGTCGCCATCGCGTCGAAGAACCCGGCGAGCACCAGCGTGAAGACGATCATGCCGACGGTCATCGCGCCGACCTCGCCCCAGCCGCCGAACTCCACGTCCCCGAAGAGCGAGAAGTCGGGCATGGACACCGCGCTGCCGTGCAGTTCGGGTGCCCCGGCCGCCCACTGCTTGGGGTCGACGACACCGGCCGCGTTCAGGATCGCGGCGACGACGGTGCCGCCGACGATGCCGATGAGGATGGCGCCCGGGATGTTCCGGGCCTGGAGCATGAAGATCAGCAGCAGGGTGCCGGCGAAGAGCAGGACCGGCCAGCCGGCCAGTTCGCCCGCCGGGCCGAGCGTGACGGGAGTGGCCTTCCCCTGGTGCACGAAGCCGGACTTGTAGAAGCCGATGAGGGCGATGAACAGGCCGATGCCCATGGTGATGGCGTGCTTGAGCGCGAGCGGGATCGCGTTCATGATCATCTCGCGCAGGCCGGTGACGACCAGCAGCATGATGATCACGCCGTACATCACGCACATGCCCATCGCCTGCGGCCAGGTCATCTCGGGCGCGACCTGGGAGGCGAGGACTCCGGAGACGGACAGGCCCGCGGCGAGGGCGAGCGGCACCTTGCCGACGAACCCCATCAGCAGCGTGGTGAGGGCCGCCGCGAACGCGGTCGCGGTGATCAGGCCCTGCTGCGCGAGGGTGTCCCCCACCGCGTCCTTGCCGGACAGGATCAGGGGATTGAGCAGGAGGATGTACGCCATCGCCATGAAGGTGGTGATGCCGCCGCGCACCTCACGCGCGACCGTCGATCCTCTTCCGGATATGTGGAAGTACCGGTCGAGCCAGGACCGTCCGGCCGGGACGCGGGTGCCTTCGCCCGCGTCCTCGGCTGTGGTCCTCGGCTCTACTGACTGCTGGGTCATGTGGGCCTACTCCCAAGTTTCATAGGGGGTTGGGATGCACGACCCGGGGGACGGCCCGAGACGAACGAAAGGGGACCGGGGGACACACGGGGACGCGGTCCCCCGGACGGGACTCTCCTGCTCAGGCCTCGGAGAGTGACGTACCCGTGAGGTGCTCGGGCCGTACCGGAGTCCGGTTCAGCTCGAGCCCGGTCGCGTTCCGGATGGCCGCGAGGACCGCCGGCGTCGACGACAGGGTGGGTGCTTCGCCGATGCCGCGCAGCCCGTACGGGGCGTGCTCGTCGGCGAGTTCGAGGACGTCGACCGGGATGGTCGGCGTGTCGAGGATGGTCGGGATCAGGTAGTCGGTGAAGGACGGGTTCTTCACCTTCGCCGTCTTCGGGTCGACGACGATCTCCTCCATGACCGCCATGCCCAGGCCCTGTGTCGTGCCGCCCTGGATCTGGCCGAGCACGGACAGCGGGTTGAGCGCCTTGCCGACGTCCTGGGCGCAGCCCAGCTCGATGACCTTGACCAGCCCGAGTTCGGTGTCGACCTCGACGACGGCGCGGTGGGCGGCGAAGGAGTACTGCACATGCCCGTTGCCCTGCCCGGTGCGCAGGTCGAAGGCCTCGGTCGGCCGGTGCCGCCACTCCTCCTCGACCTCGACGGTCTCGCCCTCCAGGACGTCGGCCAGGCCGGAGAGGACCTCACCGCCGTCGGTGACGACCTTGCCGCCCTCCAGCAGCAGTTCGGCCGTGGCCCACGCCGGGTGATACGACCCGAACTTGCGGCGCCCGATCTCCAGGACCTTCTCGCGGACGATCTCACAGGCGTTCTTCACGGCGCCGCCGGTGACGTACGTCTGCCGGGAGGCGGACGTCGAACCGGCGCTGCCCACCTGGGTGTCGGCCGGGTTGATGGTCACCTGGGTGACGCCCAGCTCGGTCCGGGCGATCTGCGCGTGCACGGTGACACCGCCCTGGCCGACCTCGGCCATGGCCGTGTGGACGGTGACCACGGGCTCGCCGCCCACGACCTCCATCCGCACCTTCGCGGTCGAGTAGTCGTCGAACCCCTCGGAGAAGCCCACGTTCTTGATGCCGACCGCGTAGCCGACCCCGCGTACGACGCCTTCCCCGTGCGTGGTGTTGGACAGGCCGCCCGGCAGCTGCCGTACGTCGGCGCCCTCGCTGGACTCCCACTGGCGCTCCGGCGGCATCGGCATCGTCTTGACACGGCGCAGGAGTTCGGCGACCGGGGCCGGGGAGTCGACGGGCTGGCCCGTCGGCAGAAGCGTGCCCTGCTCCATGGCGTTGAGCTGCCGGAACTCCACCGGGTCCATGCCGAGCTTCTTCGCCACCTTGTCCATCTGCGCCTCGTAGGCGAAGCACGCCTGGACCGCGCCGAAGCCGCGCATGGCGCCGCAGGGCGGGTTGTTGGTGTAGAGGGCGATGGCCTCGATGTCCACGTCCTCGATCACGTACGGGCCGACGGACAGCGAGGAGGCGTTGCCGACGACCGCCGGGGAGGCGGAGGCGTACGCGCCGCCGTCCAGGACGATCCGGCACTTCATGTGGGTGAGCTTGCCGTCGCGCGTGGCCCCGTGCTCGTAGTACAGCTTCGCCGGGTGGCGGTGGACGTGCCCGAAGAAGGACTCGAAACGGTTGTAGACGATCTTGACGGGCTTGCCCGTGCGCAGTGCCAGCAGGCAGGCGTGGATCTGCATCGACAGGTCCTCGCGCCCTCCGAACGCGCCGCCGACGCCGGACAGCGTCATCCGCACCTTGTCCTCGGGCAGCCCGAGCACGGGCGCGATCTGGCGCAGATCGCTGTGCAGCCACTGGGTGGCGATGTAGAGGTGGACGCCGCCGTCCTCCTCCGGCACGGCGAGGCCGGACTCGGGGCCGAGGAAGGCCTGGTCCTGCATGCCGAAGGTGTACTCGCCCTCGACGATGACGTCGGCCCGCTGCCGTGCGGCTTCCACGTCACCGCGGATGATCGGCTGGCGGTGGACGATGTTCGGGTGCCCGACGTGCCCGGCGATGGGGGTCCCCCCGGTCGAACCAAGTTGAGACTGGGGGAGGTCGTCGCGGCCCTCGTGGACGAGGATCGCGTCCGGCGCGGTCGCGGAGGCCTCGTCGGTGATGACGGGCAGTTCGCGGTAGTCGACCTTGATCTTCGCGGCGGCGCGGCGGGCCGTCTCCGGATGATCGGCGGCGACGATCGCGACCGGCTCTCCGTGGTGGCGGACCTTGCCGTGGGCGAGGACCGGGGTGTCCTGGATCTCCAGTCCGTAGTTCTTCACCTCGGTGGGCAGGTCGTCGTACGTCATGACGGCGTAGACACCCGCCATGGCCAGCGCCTCGCTCGTGTCGATGGACACGATCTCGGCGTGCGCGACGGTCGACCGGAGGATCTGGCCCCACAGCATGTCCTCGTGCCACATGTCGGACGAGTACGCGAACTCGCCGGTGACCTTGAGGGTGCCGTCCGGGCGGAGCGTGGACTCGCCGATGCCGCCCTTGGTCCGGGAGCCCTGGGTGATCTTCGTGGGTGCGCCGTTGGTGGGCATGCTCAGACCGCCTCTCCCTGCCGGGCGGCCGCCAGGCGGACCGCGTCCATGATCTTCTCGTAGCCGGTGCAGCGGCACAGGTTGCCCGACAGTGCCTCGCGGATGTCCGCGTCGGACGGGTTGGGGTTCCGCTCCAGCATCTCGTCGGCGGCGACCAGCAGTCCGGGCGTGCAGAAGCCGCACTGGACGGCGCCGGCGTCGATGAACGCCTGCTGGATCGGGGAGAGTTCGGTGCCCTCGCCGGTCTGCGAGTCACTGCCCTTGGCCTGCCACCCCTGGGCGTCCTGCACGGACGTACCGCAGGCCCTGGTCGCGCAACCACCCTCCGCCCGCTGCTTGGCGAAGTCCGCGAGCCCCTCGACGGTGACGACCTCGCGGCCCTCCGCCTGCCCGGCGGCCACCAGGCACGAGCACACCGGCACCCCGTCGAGCCGGACCGTGCAGGAGCCGCACTCGCCCTGCTCGCAGGCGTTCTTCGACCCGGGAAGGCCCATGCGCTCCCGCAGCACGTACAGCAGGGACTCGCCCTCCCAGACGTCGTCGGCTTCCTGCGGACGGCCGTTGACCGTGAAGTTGACGCGCATTACGCAGCTCCCTCCGTCAGGCGGCGGGCGCCGCGGTAGGACTCCCAGGTCCAGGTCAGCGTGCGGCGGGCCATGACGCCGACGGCGTGGCGGCGGTAGCTCGCGGTGCCCCGGACGTCGTCGATCGGGTTGCAGGCGGCGGAGCACAGGTCCGCGAACTGCTTGGCGACCGACGGGGTGACGATCTTCCCGTTGTCCCAGAAGCCGCCCTCCTCCAGAGCGGCGTTCAGGAACTCCTCGGCGGTCTTGGCCCGAATGGGCGTCGGGGCGGCCGAGCCGATACCCGTCCGCACGGTCCGCGTCTCGGGATGCAGCGCCAGCCCGAACGCGCATACGGCGATGACCATCGCGTTCCTGGTCCCCACCTTGGAGAACTGCTGCGGCCCGTCGGCCTTCTTCACATGCACGGCCCGGATCAGCTCATCGGCCGCCAGCGCGTTGCGCTTCACGCCCTTGTAGAACTCGTCGATCGGGATGCGGCGCGACCCGCGCACCGACTCGACCTCCACCTCGGCACCCGCGGCGAGCAGGGCGGGGTGGGCGTCGCCGGCCGGGGAGGCGGTGCCGAGGTTGCCGCCGACGCCGCCGCGGTTGCGGATCTGCGGGGAGGCGACGGTGTGCGAGGCGAGGGCAAGACCCGGCAGTTCGGCGCGCAGGTTCTCCATGATCTGCGTGTACGGCACGGAGGCACCCAGCCGTACGCTCTCCTCGCCGACCTCCCACTCGGAGAGATCGCCGACGCGGTTCAGGTCCATGAGGTACTCGGGCCGGCGGTGGTCGAAGTTGATCTCGACCATCACGTCGGTGCCACCCGCAATCGGCACAGCTGTGGGGTGCTCGGCTTTCGCGGCGAGCGCCTCCTCCCAGCTGGCGGGGCGAAGGAAGTCCATGACCGGCTCTCTTCTCCGTCTTCTCGTGGGGCGTTCAGATTGAGCCAATCCGTGTGCGGCGGTCCCGGCTCGTTCATGTGCTGTTTACGCGTAGTGGTCTCAGTACACAGCGCGGTACTCCGACGGGGTCAGTCACGGAAACCATGAAGGAGTTGGCTGGCCAGGACGGGCATCTTGTAGATTCGTATGAACGGAGGCCATCAGAAACCTCCTCGTTCTCCTGTGGAAACGCGCGACACAGCCGCGTGACCTGGGACACAGCCGGGACAACGGTTCGGGGCCGGTGAACATCGCTCACCAGCCCGACGAACAGACGTTCACCCCGCACCCCACCAAGATCCACCACTGATTTCGAGACAAAGAACGGCGGCGACGAGAATGCGGCTGCGCGCACTGCTGGACACCGACGCGCTGGGCCTCAAGCTGCTCGGCGGCGAGGAAGAGCTGGACCGCACGGTGCGCGGCGTGATGACCACCGACCTGCGCGACCCCAGCCGCTACCTCTCCGGCGGCGAACTGGTGCTCACGGGCCTGGCCTGGCGCCATGACGCCGAGGACTCGGAGCCCTTCGTGCGGATCCTGGTGCAGCAGGGCGTGACGGCCCTCGCCGCGGGCGAGGCCGAGCTCGGGGACGTCCCGGCCGACCTGGTCACGGCCTGCGCCCGGCACCGTCTCCCCCTCTTCGCGGTGCACGAGTCGGTGGCGTTCGCGACGATCACCGAGCACGTCGTACGGCAGGTCTCGGGCGAGCGCGCCGGAGACCTCGCGGCGGTGGTCGACCGCCACCGCCGGATGATGACCTCGGGCCCGGCGGGCGGCGGCCCGGACGTGGTCCTGGACCTGCTCGGCTCGGACCTGGACCTGCGGGCCTGGGTCCTCGCCCCCACCGGCCGGCTGATCGCGGGCTCGAAGGCCGCGGGCCCCGCCGCGCTGCCCGCCGAGACCTGCGGACGACTGGCGGCGGAACACCTGACCGCCACCCGCACGGGCCGCCGCGCCCCGCACCGCGTCCTCCTGGGCGGCACCACCTATTCCCTGTTCCCGATCCGCTCGACGGGCCGCTCTTCGCAGACCGCCCGCGATGCCCGCGAGACCCTGCTGTCCGACTGGCTGCTGGCCGTCGAGGCGGACGCCGGGGACTGGGCCGAGGAGCGGCTCGACCTGCTGCACGGCGTCACCCAGCTGATCGCGGTCGAGCGGGACCGCCGCGACGCGGCCCGCACGGTCCGCCGCCGTCTCGCCCAGGAGGTGCTGGAGCTGGTCCAGACGGGCGCGGCGCCCGCCGAGATCGCCGCCCGTCTGCGTGTGGCCGCGCCGGTGCTGCTGCCCGGCCTCGGGGCCGCGCCGCACTGGCAGGTGGTCGTGGCCCGCGTCGACTGGGACGGGGACGAGATCGAGGGCGGCCCGGTGGCCCAGGCGCTGCTGGAGGAGATCCTCGTCGACCCCCTGTCGTCGGGCCCGGAGCACTCGGACCGCATCGCCGTCGCCCACACCGGCGACGAGGCCATCGCCCTGGTCCCCCTCCCCGCCGTCGCAGCGGAGCACGACGGCTCCGAGAGCGGCGTCCTCGCCGACGCGCTCCTCGCATCCGTACGGGACCCCCTCACGGCGGGTCTCGACGGCGACGGGCAGCTCACCCTCGGGGTCAGCGCGGCCGTGCACTCGGCGGAGGGCCTGCGCGGCGCCCTGGAGGAGGCCCGCCACGCCCGCCGGGTGGCGGCGGCCCGCCCGGGCCGGGTCTGCGCGGCGGGCCACCAGGAACTGGCCTCGCACGTCCTCCTGCTCCCCTTCGTCCCGGACGACGTCCGCCGCGCCTTCACGGCCCGCCTCCTGGACCCCCTCCGGGACTACGACCGCCGCCACCGAGCCGAGCTGATCCCCACCCTGGAGGCCTTCCTCGACTGCGACGGCTCCTGGACCCGCTGCGCCGGCCGTCTCCACCTGCACGTCAACACGCTGCGCTACCGGGTCGGACGGATCGAGCAGTTGACGGGACGTGACCTGTCGCGCCTCGAGGACAAGCTGGATTTCTTCCTGGCCCTGCGCATGAGCTGAGACAAGGGGTGTCCCGTCCCAAACACGGGACGCCCCTGAGTCCCACGACTTTGTGAAATCCTTCACCCACCCCCTTGGCCCGGCCCCGCGATTCGTGCTGAGATGCCGCCACCACTCAACAGCTCGATGGCGTGCTCGGGGAGGGCAACGTGGCGCATACCGCCATGTCTGGTAACGGAACGACCCCTGGTGACGATCCCCTCCAGACCGCGGTATGGCGGCTGCGCTCACGCGGGTGCTGGGCCGACGCGGCCGCCCTGCTGCTGCCGGACACACCCGCGGCGGCGCTCCAACGTGCGTCGTTGCTGGTGGAACGGTGTCTGTACACCGAGCGGGGCTGGGAGGAGGCCGAGGACGCGCTGCGCACGGCCGAGGCGCTGGCCCACACCGACGACGAGCGGGGCGCGGCCGCTTGTGAACGCGGTTACTTGGCCTACGCCTCGACGCTGCTCGTGGTCCGGGACCGGGCCGACGAGGCGCGGGCCGCGCTGGGGCGGGCGGCCGCGCTGATCCCTCCGGGGGTGTCGCAGCGGGCCCTGCTGGACTTCCGGCGTGGTCTGCTGGCGGAGAACCTGACGAGTGCTCCGCAGGCGGCTCGGGCGGCGTACCGCCGTGCGCACGCCGGGGCCACGGCGCACGGCAATCCGCTGCTGCTGTCGTTCACGTGGCGCCATCTGGCCGGACTCGCCCTGCGGGACGGGGAGTTGGTGGAGGCCCGACACGGTTTCGCGGAGTCGCTGCGGATCCGGGAGGAGCTGGGGTATCTCGTCGGTACGGCCCCCGCGCTGGTGTCCCTTGCCGACACGGAGACCGAACCGGAGGCGTCCCGCCTGCGCGAGGAGGCCCGGCGCTTGTTCCGCCTGCTCGGAGGCGTACCGACCTGGCTGGCCCGACAGTTGGCCCCGCTGCCACCGGCGGCGACAGCTTGAGCACGTCACGAAATACCCGGCGCCGCCGCTGAGGCCGGGTGGGCCCGCAGCCCGGCGCAGCGGGGGCGGCTCGCGGCTCAGCCGGTACGCGCCCGCACCCGCCCCCCTCAGCCCGCGCCCGTGAAGTGCTCCCCCACCAGCACCCGCACCACATCCAGATCCCGGGCGATCAACGCGTCCAGCAGCGCCGTGTGTTCATGCGCGTCCGCCACCAGTTCGGCCCGGCCCCGACCACCCGGCCCGCCACCGACCAGCGGCCACTGGGCCCGCCGGTGCAGGTCCTCCGCGATCTGGACCAGCTGCTCGTTGCCGGAGAGGGACAGGACGGCCCGGTGGAACACCCGGTCGGAATCCGCGTAGGTCGCGCGGCAGCCGGAGGACGCCGCGCGGACCGTCGCCTCGGCGAGGGGCCGCAGTTCGGCCCAGCGCTCGGCGGGAACGGTACGGGCCAGCTTCAGCATCACCGGGACCTCGATCAGGGACCGGACCTCGGCCAGTTCCGCCAGTTCCCGCGCCCCCCGCTCGACCACCCGGAACCCACGGTTCGGCACGACCTCGACGGCGCCCTCGATGGCCAGCTGCTGCATCGCCTCGCGCACCGGCGTGGCCGACACCCCGAACCGCTCGCCCAGCACCGGCGCCGAGTACACCTCACCGGGCCTCAGATCCCCGGCCACCAGCGCGGCCCGCAGCGCGTCCACGATCTGCCCGCGCACGGAGGACCGCTGAATGACGGTCCTGGGCCGCGGAAGGGCCGGCTCACCGTGCGTGTGCTCACCGCGCACCGCCCCATCGGCCCCAGGCCCGTCGGCCCCAGCCGCCCCAGTCGCCCCGGCCTGCCGCGGCACACGGGCCTGCCCGGCCTGCACAGCCGACCAGGGCTCCCCCTGCTTCAAGGGTCCTCCTCCGGACGTATCGGTACTTGGGGTCATTACGGCGGGTTGTTACTCGTCCGTCAAGCACCATAAGCGCCCCGAGCGCCAGTTCAAATCCCAGGGATCTTGAGTTAGGTTAGGCTTACCTCTGAGTAGATCGGTGATCCCATGCCCGAGCCCCGTTCGGCCGTCTCCGGCGCCTACGCCCGTCTGGCCGAGGTTCTCCCCGGGCTCGCCGTCACCGAACTCACCCCCGAGGACGAAACCCCGCACGGCGGCGCCTGGGCCGCGGCCACCGACCTCGCGGCCGCCGGCCCCGCCCTCGACGCCTTCCTGTCCTGGGACGAGGACCAGATACAGCGGGACTACGGCCAGGAGGCCCGCCCCGACGTCGTCGCCAGCTTCGGCCTGCACCGCTACGCCTGGCCCGCCTGCCTGCTGATCACCGTCCCCTGGTTCCTGAACCGCCGCGTGCCTCACTACCCGGTGACGCACGTCTCGTACGACCGCACCGCCCCCGGCCACCCCGTCGGCCGGATGGCCGTCCGCCCGGCCGGCTTCGCCTGCCTGCCCGACGACGAGGCCGCCACGCTGCCCGGCGCCCGGGTCGTCCCGGACGAGGAGGCGCTGCGGGCCGAGGTGCGGTCGGCGGTCGCCGAGCACCTGGAGCCGGTCCTGACCGGTTTCGGACCCCGGATGCGGCGTCGCGGCCGGGCCCTGTGGGGCATGGCGACCGACGAGATCGTCGAGGGGCTCTGGTACATCGCCCAGCTGTTCGGCGAGATCGAGGAACGGCGCGCGATGCGCGAGCTGGAGCTGCTCCTGCCGGGCGCGACGAAGCCGTACGTGGGCACGGCGGCGTTCCGCGAGCTGACCGGCCCCGGCGGCGAGCCGCTGCGCACCCGGGACCGCGCGAGCTGCTGCATGTTCTACACGCTGCGCCCGCAGGACACCTGCGCCACCTGCCCGCGCACCTGCGACGCCGACCGGGTCACCAAGCTGCTGGCCACCGCCGGCTGAGCCACACTCAGAAACAGCCGGCTCCTCCCCTGTCTCCCGTCTCATAAGATCATCGCGGTACCTCACAGGAGCTTTCCGGAGAACCACCCGTACGGGTAGTCTTGTTCGAACTCAACTCCCGCCCCTCACGCGGCAGTTCGAGCAGAACGCCGCCCCGAACTCTCCCTTGCACTTCCTTGGCGGCCTCTTGCCCCGAAACCCCCTGAGGGCCGTTGGGATTGGGCCACTATGGCGGGCGTTACGCCCTATCCCAATGCAAGGGACCACCCAGATGAAACTGACCGACATATCGCTGAACTGGCTGCTTCCGGGCGCCGTGCTTCTCCTGGGCATGCTGGCGGCGATAGCGGTTCTCGCGCGCGGCAAGCGCTCCTCGGTCAAGGACACGAGCGCGGACGATTCCTGGGAGCGCAGCGAAGAACGCCGCAGACGCAAGGAGGCCCTCTACGGCACCGTCTCCTACGTCCTCCTCTTCTGCTGCGCGGCCGTGGCCGCCGCGCTCTCCTTCCACGGCCTGGTCGGCTTCGGCGAGCAGAACCTCGGCCTCAGCGGCGGCTGGCAGTACCTCGTCCCGTTCGGCCTGGACGGCGCCGCGATGTTCTGCTCCGTGCTGGCGGTGCGCGAGGCCAGCCACGGTGACGCGGCCCTCGGCTCCCGGATACTCGTCTGGACGTTCGCCTTCGCCGCGGCCTGGTTCAACTGGGTGCACGCGCCCAGGGGCATCGGCCACGCGGGTGCCCCCCACTTCTTCGCCGGCATGTCCCTGTCGGCGGCGGTGCTCTTCGACCGCGCGCTGAAGCAGACCCGCCGCGCCGCCCTGCGGGAGCAGGGCCTGGTGCCGCGCCCGCTGCCGCAGATCCGTATCGTGCGCTGGCTGCGGGCTCCCCGGGAGACGTACAGCGCCTGGTCGCTGATGCTCCTGGAGGGTGTGCGCAGCCTCGACGAGGCGGTCGACGAGGTACGCGACGACAAGCGCAAGAAGGACGAGGCGCGGCAGCGGCGCCGCGACCAGCAGCGCGTGGAGCGGGCCCAGTTGAAGGCGATCAGCCGCGGTCACCGCGGGCACTTCGGCCGCGGCGGCGGCCGGCAGCTGGAGGTGCAGGTGGAGCGCGGCTCCTCGCAGGTCTCCGCGGAGCCTGCCATATCCGCGCCGGAGCCGCTGCCCGTCCGCTCGCGTCCCTCCCTGCAGCCCGCTCGCAAAGGAGCTGACCCCGTGACCGTCGACCTCACCGCCGAGGACGACACCATGGCACTGCCGCGTCTGGACTCCCTGGAGCGCAAGCTCAAGGACCTGGAACAGCAGTTCGGCTAGGGGGACCGAACAGGCCCGGGAAGGGGGCGTGGCCTGCGGGCCGCGCCCCCTTCCCGTTCACGCTTCCCGTTCACGCCGCCTCGGCCTCCAGCTCGAACCAGACGGCCTTGCCCACTCCGTGCGGCCTGACGCCCCAGGCGTCGGCGAGGGACTGTACGAGGAACAGTCCCCTGCCGTTCGTACCGTCGTCGGCGATCGGTACGCGCAGCCGGGGTCTGCGGGCCACGAAGTCCCGTACCTCCACCCGCAGTCCACGCGGTCCGACCGTGGCCGTCAGGAGCGCGTCGTGATCGGTGTGGACGATCGCGTTGGTGACGAGTTCGCTGGTGAGCAGTTCCGCTACGTCCGATCGCCCGGTCCTCCCCCACTGCCCGAGCATGTCCCGCAGGGCCCTGCGGGCTTCCGGCACGGCCCGCAGGTCCGCCCGCCCGAGTCTGCGCCTCAGTTGAGGCACGGGCATCTGCTCCGTGTCGTCGTCGGTCTTGTCGTCCGCCGTCTTCGCCGAGAAGGCCCCGATCGTTATGGGACCGCCTCCTCGTGCCTGCCTCTCCATGACCCCCGCCCGCGTGCCGATGTCGGTTCCCCTCCTGCCTCGAACACGTTCACGGGGATCCATGCCCGATCGGACACGCGGCAGTCATGTCGAGTCGTCAACGACCGGGTGTTCGGCCAATCGGACGGGACCGGCGGGGCCGGCTGCGGGCCGCTGAGCGGTACGGCGGTGACGGGGAGGGGAACAAGAGGGTAGCCGGTACGGGCCCTCGTACAGATCGTGACCGCAGGAGATCGGCCGAAGTACCGAGGGCCGGCTGCCGATCCTTGCGTACGCGACGAAGGAGTGGGGCAGCCGGCCCCCGTGCGCGGCGGTCCGGTGAAGTTGGCCGAACTACGACGGTCTCCCCCGGGCCCTTGACCGGAACAGGGCCGTCCTCCCCACCCCCGTGGCGGGAGGACGGCCCTGGTTCTCTCCGGTGGTCGCGCGGTCAGTACAGCTTCTTGACGGCGGTGGTCGTCGTCTTCTTGAAGGCGGCCACGGGGGCGTCACCGAAGTCGCCCATCTGACCCCACTGCACGACGGTGACGGTCCGGCCGTCCTGTCCGACGGACAGCAGCGCGATGTCCGTGGCCCCCCAGGAGGTCTCGGTGTGCAGTCCGCGGACGTGGGCGCCCTCCTCGACCGGCAGCGAGCCGTAGTCCCGGCCCTCGGCCTGGATGTCCGGGTCGGACTGCTCGATGCGGTCGGCGCAGGTGCGGATCAGGTCGTCGTAGTGCTTCGCCAGGGCCTTGGCCAGGGCGGCTGTGCTGGTCACGACGGTCAACTGCACGGCGCCGGTGTCCAGGTCGGTCCGGAACTCCCGGTGCCGGTAGTCGTAGGAGGGCACGCCCTCCGTGCTCACGCAGAAGCCGAGTGCCTCCGGGAACCCTTCGGTGACCGGCCCGGCGGTCCAGGACGACGTCGGGTGCGGCGGCAGCTCGGACGCCGACAGGAACTTAGGCGCGGCGGCCTTCGGCGCGGCGCCGGCGGCCGGTGCCGTGAGGACCGTGCCCGCCGCGAGGGCGGCGACGGTGAGTGCGGTGAGAGCGCTCGTTCGGATGCGCATGGACATGGGTGTTCCCCCGTGGATGAGTGCGTGGACGTGGATGCCGCGGCGAGGCCGGCTGGTCGGCCCGGGCCTGGTCGGTGCGGCGCCTTGAGCATCAGCGGTCACAGCCGGCGGGCGCAACAGCCCGCGGCCGATCGGCCGGGGTGGAACCATCCCAGCCCGTCTGACGTGCAGGTACACGGGTGCCTGGGATGCCGTCCCGGGCCGGGTGGGACCTTACGGGGGCGGGGAATCGTGTCGGCACAGGAAGACGTGGACGACGTCGGGGAGTTCGCGGCGCAGCTGAGAGCGCTGAAGGAGCGCACGGATCGCAGTTACGGTTCGCTGGCCCGCCGTCTGGCCATGAACACCTCGACCCTGCACCGCTATTGCGCGGGCGAGGCGGTCCCGGTCGACTTCGCCCCCGTGGAGCGATTCGCCGCGCTCTGCGGGGCGACCCCGGAGGAACGCCTGGAGCTCCACCGCCGCTGGCTCCTGGCGGTGGCGGCACGCCGGCGGCCTCGTACGGCGACCGCGGTGGAGGAGGCGGCCCCTGCCGAGGAGGAAGCGAGCACCCCGGCTCCGGACCCGGACCCGCTCCCCCGCCGCCCCTGGTACCGCCACCGGCGCGTCGCGGTCGGACTGGCCGCCGCCTGTGCGTTGCTCGCGACGCTCGGGAGTCTGTCCGCGCTGCCGGACGGACGGCGCCCCGCCGCCGAGCGTGCCCGTACGGCCGGACCCGCCGCGTCCGGCACGACGGAAGCCAAGGCGCCGGACCGAAGCAGCACGTCGCCCACCCCGAGCGGCTCCCCCACCACCAAGCGGCCTTCCGCCACCCCGAAGAGCGAGAAGAAGCCCTCCCCCGCCCCCTCCGCCCGGACCACCACCTCGCCGCCCGGCGGGAAGAAGCCCGCGCTGCCCCTCACCTGGTCCGCCGACTCACAGGCGTGGAAGCTCGGCTGCGGTCACGACTACGTCATCGCCAAGCCGCCGCGGCAGGTGCCCCCGCCTCCGGCCCCGCAGGACGCCGGGACCTGGGCGGCGACGCAGGGCGCGGTGCACGGCGGCGAGACGCTCGTGGAACTGTCGGTGCAGGGGCGGACCGACACGGCCGTCGTGCTGAACGCGCTGCGCGTGCGCGTGGTGGGGCGCGCGGCCCCCGCCCAGGGCAACGCCTACGCCATGGACCAGGGCTGCGGCGGCGCGGTCACCCCGCGCTTCTTCGACGTGAACCTGGACAAGGACCGCCCCATCGCCCATGCGGTCGCCGGGAGCGACACCGGCGTGCCGATCCCGGCGGTGCGCATGCCGTACCGCGTCTCGGCCGAGGACCCCGAGGTGCTGCTGATCACCGCACGGACCGTGACGTGCGACTGCCGCTGGTACCTGGAGCTGGACTGGTCCTCCCAGGGCCGCAAGGGCACGGTCCGCATCGACGACGCCGGCCGGCCGTTCCGCACCAGCGGCATCAAGGGCTTGCCCCAGTACACGTACGACACCTTGGCCCGCCGGTGGACACCGGACGGCTGACCGCGCTCAGGGCCGGGGCACGTTGCGCAGGTTGGAGCGGGCCATCTGGAGCATCCGGCCGACCCCGCCGTCCAGCACCATCTTGGAGGCGGACAGGGCGAAGCCGGTCACCATCTCGGCCTTGATCTTCGGCGGGATGGACAGCGCGTTGGGGTCGGTGACGACGTCGACGAGGGCCGGGCCCTTGTGCTTGAAGGCGTCCTTGAGGGCGCCGGCGAGTTCCTTGGGCTTCTCGACCCGTACGCCGTACGCGCCGCAGGCCCGGGCGACGGCGGCGAAGTCGGGGTTCTTGTTGGCGGTGCCGTAGGACGGCAGCCCGGCGACCAGCATCTCCAACTCGACCATGCCGAGGCTGGAGTTGTTGAAGAGGACGACCTTGACCGGGAGGTCGTACTGGACCAGCGTCAGGAAGTCGCCCATCAGCATGGAGAATCCGCCGTCGCCGGACATCGACACGACCTGCCGCTTGCGGTCGGTGAACTGGGCGCCGATCGCCATGGGCAGCGCGTTCGCCATCGAGCCGTGGGAGAAGGAACCGATGACGCGGCGGCGGCCGTTGGGCGTGATGTAGCGGGCCGCCCAGACGTTGCACATGCCGGTGTCGACGGTGAACACGGCGTCGTCGGAGGCCACTTCGTCCAGTACGGACGCGACGTACTCGGGGTGGACCGGCGTGTGCTTCTCCACTTTGCGGGTGTACGCCTTCACCACCCCCTCCAGCGCGTCGGCGTGCTTCTTCAGCATCCGGTCGAGGAAGCGGCGGTTCTGCTTCTCCTTCACCCGGGGGATCAGACAGCGCAGCGTCTCTCGTACGTCGCCCCACACCGCGAGGTCCAGTTTCGAGCGGCGGCCGAGGTGTTCGGGCCGGACGTCGACCTGGGCGATCTTCACGTCGTCGGGGAGGAAGGCGTTGTAGGGGAAGTCGGTGCCGAGCAGGATCAGCAGGTCGCACTCGTGGGTGGCCTCGTAGGCGGCGCCGTAGCCGAGGAGCCCGCTCATGCCCACGTCGTACGGGTTGTCGTACTGGATCCATTCCTTGCCGCGCAGGGCGTGCCCGACCGGGGACTTGACCTTCCCGGCGAACTCCATGACCTCGGCGTGCGCGCCCGCGGTGCCGCTGCCGCAGAAGAGGGTGACCTTGCCGGCCTCGTCGATCATCCTCACGAGCCGGTCGATCTCCTCGTCACCCGGGCGGACCGTCGGCCGGGAGGTGACGAGGGCGGTCTCGGCGGCCTTCTCCGGGGCGGGCTCGTCGGCGATGTCGCCGGGCAGGGAGACCACGCTGACGCCGCTGCGGCCGACGGCGTTCTGGATGGCGGTCTGGAGCAGCCGGGGCATCTGCTTCGGGGTGGAGATCAGCTCGCTGTAGTGGCTGCACTCGGCGAACAGCCGGTCGGGGTGGGTCTCCTGGAAGAAGTTGAGGCCGATCTCGCTGGAGGGGATGTGGGAGGCGAGGGCGAGGACGGGCGCCATGGAGCGGTGGGCGTCGTACAGGCCGTTGATGAGGTGGAGGTTGCCCGGGCCGCAGGAGCCGGCGCAGGCGGCGAGCCCGCCGGTGATCTGGGCCTCGGCACTCGCGGCGAAGGCGGCGGTCTCCTCGTGCCGGACGTGGATCCAGTCGATGGCGGAGTTGCGTCGGACGGCGTCGACGACCGGGTTCAGGCTGTCGCCGACGACTCCGTAGAGGCGTTTGACTCCGGCGCGGGTCAGGATGTCGACGAACTGTTCCGCGACGTTCTGTTTGGCCATGGCTCTCGTGTGCCCCTTCGGTCTCCAGGGATCCCTCCGGGTTCCATCAAGTCACAGGGTGCGCGCTCACGCCTCCCACACGGCGGCGGCCGTACGGTCGTCCGCGTAGCCCTTGACCCGCACCTGGGAGTCCGCGAGGAACGCGGCGAGGCCGGGCGGGTCGGGGCGGGACCACCGCTCGGCGAGGTAGTCGCCCAGTTCGGGTTCGCCGCGCAGCGGGTCGGCGAGGCCGCCGCTGCACAGCAGGAGCGTGTCACCCGGGCGGGCGATGGAGGTACGGAAGCGGAAGGGCTCGCGGGGTGGCTCGGGGGCCGGTTCGTAGGGGCTGGGCGGGGTCGGGATGCCCAGGTCCATGGTGAACCGGTCGCCCTCGGGCGTCTCGGAAGGCGGCGAGCCGAACCCCATCACGGGCTCGCCCTTGATCTCGGCGATCTGCGGTTCGATGTCCTGCCACTCACCGTCCCGCAGCCGGAACAGCCCGCCCGGTCCGACGCCGAAGAAGACGCGTGTACGGCACTCCGGGTCGGCCGACAGCAGCAGGCAGCGCAGGCCGGCGGCGTACTCCTCCGGGTCGACGCCCTGTTCGGCCGCGCTGGCGCGGAGTTTGCCGAGACTGCGGTCGGTGAGGCGGTGCAGTCCTGACTTGAGGTCACCGCGGCGGCCGTCCCGTATGTCCGCGACGAGCCGGGCGTGACTGCGCCCGACGGCCCGCCCGATCCAGTGACAGGCCTCGGCGGCGGCCCGGTGCGCCCCAGGCGTGGCACGGGCCCCGGTCGCCATCGCCACCAGCAGCAGCGCGTGCTCGCCCGTGCCGAAGCGCGCGGTCAGCAACGAGTCGCGCCGCGGCTCCCCCCGGTACCGCGCGGAGTCCCCCCGCACGGACACGGCCCGCAACGTACAGGCCCCGTACCGGGCCCCGTCGAGCACGGTGTCCGCGACCAGGTCGTCGAGATCATCGGGGTCGGCCGCCGGAAGCGCGATGGGCTCGGCGTCGTAGGTGGGCGGCCCGGACCCCACGTACCCACGGGGCCGTGGGGAGGGCGCGGGGCGCTCGATCCGGGGGGCGGGTTGGTCGGAGAGGCCATGCGGCGGGTGCGGCGGGGCGGCCGGACGAGGCGGGGCGAGCGCCGGGTCGGCTGGGCGGGGCGGCGCGGCCGGTGCATCGGCTGGGCGGGGCGGCGCCGAGGGACGTTCGGCGGGGCGGGGTGGCGCGGCCGGTGGGTCGACCGGGGCGGGGAGGGTCCCGCTGGGCTCGGCGGCCGGGAAGGCGGCCCTGCCGGACCCGGTGGCGGGTGCCCCGGGGCGGCCGGACTCGGCCCCCGGAACCGCGGTCCCACCGGAGCCGGCCCCCGGAGCCCCGGCCCCGCCGGAGCCAGTCCCCTGAGACCCGGCCCCACCGGAGCGAGTTCCCGGAGACCCCATCCCTCCGGGCTCGGCAGCGGGAGAGGCGGGCTCGGTGGGGCGGAATTCCGGGCTGGGCCAGGTGGGTGGGGTCGTGGGGAGAGGTGGAGGGGCCGGTGAGGTCGCGTCGGCCGTGGGGGGTCGGTCATCCGGTTCCTGCCCGGACCGGCCCGGCGGCTTCACGGTGGCCGGGAAGGTCACCGGGTCCGTGAGCCGGGCCGACGGCGGCTCCCAGGGCGCGCGGCGCGGTGTGTCCGTGACGTCGGCGGCGCCTGCCCGGGGTGCCGGGACCACCGGATCGGAGGCGCGCCGCTCGTCCGCCCGGTCCCGGACCGCCCCCGCCGCCGAGGCGAAGCGGTCGTCCAGGGAATCCGGGGCGGGTGCGGGGCCCGTGTCGTCGGTGGAGTCGTCGTACAACTGCCTCCACCAGTCGTCGTCCTGACCGGTGGGCCTTCCCCCCTGCTGGCTCATGCCCCTAATTGTCCACCGCACGGCCGGGATGAAAACGGGGCTTCCGGAAAAACCGGCCCGTCCCGGCACGGTGAAACGGCGGCGCGAGTGATCCCTAGAACGGCCATGCGATATGGGCAGACGACGGGCCCCGGGCGGCTGACCTGCGGGTCCTGACCACGGCCACGCTCCTGACCTGCGACTTCTCACGGATTCCGGCAGGCTGGTCAGATGGGAGTGTGGGACCTCCTGCTGGTCGGGCTGGTCATCCTGCTCGGTCTGTGCGGAGTGCTGCTGCCCGCGGTGCCCGGGTCGTTGCTGGTGTGGGCCGCGGTCATGTGGTGGGCGCTGAAGGATCCCCAGCCCGTCGCGTGGTGGACCCTGGTGGGTGCCACGGTCCTGATGTTCCTCTCCCAGGGCGTGCGCTGGGCCCTGCCGCCCCGGCAGCTCCGGGCGAGCGGCACCAACCGCCGCATGCTGGCCTGGGCCGGAGCCGGATCCACCCTCGGTTTCGTCCTGCTCCCCGTGCTCGGCGCGATCCCCGGATTTCTGGCCGGTATCTACCTCTGTGAACGCCGCCGCCTCGGCCGCCACGGCGACGCGGTCGCCGCCCTGCGCACGGTGATGCGCTCGGGCGGCTCCAGCATCCTGACCGAACTGTTCACCTGCCAGCTGATCGCGGCGGCCTGGATCGGCGCGGTCCTCTGGGGCTGACACCACCCCGACGAGGCGGACCTAGAGCACACCCTCGTGCGTGAGCAGCCGTACCTTGCGGTCCAGGCCGCCCGCGTACCCGGTGAGCGTGCCGTCGGCGCCGATCACCCGGTGGCACGGCCGGACCACCAGCAGCGGATTGGCGCCGATCGCCCCGCCGACGGCCCGTACGGCCGCCCTGGGCGCTCCGATCCGCGCGGCGATCTCGCCGTAGGTCGCGGTCGAGCCGTAGGGGATGTCGTCCAGCGCGGCCCAGACCTTCTCCCGGAAGGCCGTGCCCTCGGTGCGCCACGGCAGCCGGAACTCCTTCAGCTCCCCGGCGAAGTAGGCGGCGAGCTGCTCCTCGGCCGCCCGGAAGGGCCCGGGGTCCTGCCGCCAGTCGTCCAGCACCACGCGTCCGCCCTTCTGCCCGGGCACGGACAGCGAGGTCAGCTCGCCGGTCGGGGCGGCGGTCAGGAGCAGCGGCCCGAGGGGGCCGTCCGCGGTCGTCCAGTACGTCGTGGTCATCACAACTCCCACTCCCCTGCTGCGCGCAGGTGGTTCAAGGCGTACGAGCGCCAGGGGCGCCAGCTGTCGGGGACGTCGAGGCCGGGCGGGGCCACGTCCGGGTCGCCGAGGGCGCGGGTGCGGATCTCGGCGATGGTACGGGCGTCCAGGCCGGGCACGGCACGCAGGGCGTCCTGCGCGTCGTCCCGGTCGGCGCCCGGGTCGAGGCGTACGGCGTGGTCGGCGAGAGCGGCGGTGAGCGCGCCGAGGGTGCCGCCGGGCTCGGCCCCGGCGAGGACGGCCGGCTCGGGGAAGAGGTGGGTGAGGCTGCCGCAGGGGGCGTCGAGCGCCTTGCCGTACCGCAGCACGAGCCGCTGCGCCTCCGTCCGGCCGGTCAGCGCGCGGACCGCGAGTTCCTCCGGGTCGGCGGTGCCCGGCGAGCGCAGCCCGGGCCGGGCGGCGACCAGGGGCACGAGCCGTGGGTCGGCGGCGAGGCGCTCGTCGACGGCGTAGGGGTCGGCGTCGAGGTCGAACAGTCGCCGCAGCCGCTGGACGGCGGTGGTCAGGTCGCGGGGGTCGGTGAGGTGCAGCCGGGCGTCGAGCCAGCCGCCGGGGTGGGCGCCGAGCCCGGCGCGGGCGGTGCCGGGGCGCTCGTCGACGGCGACGATGCCGGTGCCGTAGGGCAGGCGAAGGGTGCGCCGGTACGTGCGCGCGCCGGGCGGGCCGCTCACCTCCTCGACGCCGGGTACGGCCTCGCGTTCCAGCAGGTCGAAGACGGGTCCTGCCTGGTAGGGGCCGCGGTGGGCGAGCCGCAGCGGGATGCCTGCGTTCGGGGTGCCCGTACGGCGGTTCCGGCCGCCCTTCGGGACGGCGGCGGCGCGCAGCTGGCTCGGGGTGGAGGCGTAGACGGCCCGGATGGTGTCGTTGAACTGCCGCACGCTGGCGAAGCCCGACGCGAATCCGATCTCGGTGACCGGCAGCCCGGTGGTCTGGAGCAGCACGCGCGCGGTGTGGGCCCGCTGGGCCCGGGCGAGGGCGACCGGCCCGGCGCCGAGTTCGGCGGTGAGCTGCCGCTGCACCTGCCGTGCGCTGTAGCCGAGCCGTGCGGCGAGACCGGCGACGCCCTCCCGGTCGACCACGCCGTCGGTGATCAGTCGCATGGCCCGGCCCACCACGTCCGCGCGGACGTTCCACTCGGCGGAGCCGGGCACGGCGTCCGGCCGGCACCGCCGGCAGGCCCGGAAGCCCGAGCTCTGCGCGGCGGCGGCCGTGGCGAAGAACCGTACGTTGGCCCGCTTCGGGGTGACCGCCGGGCAGCTCGGCCGGCAGTAGATGCCGGTCGTCTCGACGGCGAAGAAGAACACGCCGTCGAACCGGGCGTCGCGGCTGCGTACGGCCTCGTACCTGGTGTCCTCGTCCGTTACCTGGTCTCTCACATGTCCAGTCTCCGCTGTGGGCCGGACTGCCGCTGGCGGAAATCGGACAGGGCGTTTCGGGTGCCGGGCCGCCGTCTCATGGAGCGGCCCGCGCCTCGCGGCGGGCGAGGTGGGCCGCCACGGCACCGCGGGCGACGGCGGCCACCCGGCCCTCGGACCAGGGCGTGGGGTCGGCGGTCAGCCGGTTGTGGTGCATGTGCAGCAGGGAGGCCAGTACAGGGTCGGCGTCGGTGTCGGCAGGCGTCTCGGCCAGGCACTGGCGCAGGCTGTCGGCGGCGGCCGCCCGGGTCTGCCAGGCGGCCAGCAGCGGCGCCGCCCAGGTCTCCTCGCACAGGGCCGCGAAGTCACCGAACGGGTCGACGAGCCGCAGCGCCTCGGCACGGTGGTCGCGGAAGGCACGGTGGTGTTCGTCGCGGGGCGTGACCGCGAGCAGGCGCCGGGCGCGCTCGGCCGGGGTGCCCGGGACGAGGTGCCAGGCGAGATGGGCGCGGCCGGCCGCCGTGAGCGGCAGCGGCTCGGCCGGTGGCCGGGCGTGGTCGAGGAGGCGGAGTTGCGCGAGGGCCGCCGCGCTGTCGGCGTGGAACACCCGTTCCGCCGCCTCCATGGTCCGGGCGGTGCCTCCGTACCGCTCCGTCTCCGGGTCGTAGGTGTCCAGGACCAGCCGGCCGACGAGCCGCTGCCTCCGCAGGTCCGCCGCCAGGTCGTGGAGCGCGGGGAGGATCTCGCCGTACAGCGTCCGGGGATCGCCGTGCAGGCGCAGCCGCAGATGGGGGTCCGGGTCGGCGTACCGGACGAAGAACCAGCGGTCCGCCTCGGGCGGCAGGGCGTCCAGCAGCTCCGGCAGGTGACGGGCGAGGACCGTGTCCTGGAGCGGGCCGGGGCAGTACAGCTTGGCGTAGAGCCATGAGCCGCCCGGCAGGCCGCGGGCGGGGTCGTCGCCGCGACGGACGGACGGACGCCGAGTGACAGCGAGGGCGGCCGGGGCCGGGGTGGCGGCGGAGGGCGCGCGGCGCAGCAACGGTACGGAGATCTCGGCCGCGTGCGTGCCGTGCGGGCCCGTGAGCCAGCCCGTGCCGTCTCCGGTCAGGTCGGGCCGCTCGTGCAGCGGGGTGTCGGGGTCGCGCCGCAGTTCCTCGCGCAGCAGCCGGGCGTCCGCCGTGCGGGACAGGTCCAGCGGCAGCAGGCGGTCACCGCTGCCGGCCTCGACCACGTCGGGCACCCGCAGCCGGCGCCGCCACGCCCCGAGCGCCTCCGACCAGGCGGTGAACCCCGTGCGGTGGTCCAGGACATCGGCGTCCCGGACCAGCCACCGGGACCGGCACAGGACGGTCCGGCCGTGGCGTACGGCGGGCAGCCAGGGCCAGTCTCTCGCCGTCCCCCAGTCCCAGCCGAGCAAGGGCCGGACGTGGTCGATGCTCAGCAGATGCAGCAGGCGTACGTGCGCGGGCGCCAGCAGCCTGGTGTCGAGCATGTGGAAGGTGCCCGCGGCGACCTCCTGCCCGCCGTGCCGGAGCGACACCAGCCGCAGCCGGTCCGGCTCGCCGACCACGGCCAGGTCGTCGAGTGCGAGGTGCCCCGGGTCCGAGCCCTCCCCGAAGGTGCCGGTTGCCACGGTGTGTTCGACCCAGCGGGGTGTGCGGACGACGTTTCCGGCGCGGGGCAGGGCCGGGCGGAAGACCAACTGGACGGGGAGGATCGGACCGTTCGGCGAGGCGGCACCGGCGAGCGCCGTGGGCGCCGTCCCGGCGAGCTGCCGACCTGCCTCGGGCAGCAGGTGGGCGAAGCGTGCCGCGAGGGAGCCGGCGGGCCACGTGCCGGTGAGATGGGCGGATACGACAAGAGTGAACTCCCCTGCCTTGAGTGCCTGTTCGGACGGCGTGAGGAGCTGGAAGACCAGCTCGGTCGAGGGCGGAGGGACGCCGGAGTCGTCGCCGAGGGCGTGCAGGTCCCGGTCGCTCAGGACGATCTCGCGCGCACCGGACGCGGTCGCCTCCTGGGCCAGGGCCGTCAGGACACGGTCCCGGGCACCTGCGCGTGTCGTCGCGTCGGGCAGCGGAGGGCCGAGCCCGCCGACCGGATCGAGGAGCTCGGGCACCGGTACCGCCCGTGCGAGGCCGTACCGTTCGAGGAAGTCGCGATGGTAGGAGGCGAGCGGACGCGTCGTCCCGGTGACCGGCGGGCCGAGGCGCCACAACAGGTCCGCCGCGCGCCGCGCCTCCTCGGCGACCGCGTACGGCAGGGTGATGTCCGCGTCGAGTGCGGTGTCCACGGCGAGGCAGTGGGGGCGCTGGGTCAGGGCGCCCATGCGGTCCTCGGCCGCGCGCAGCGCGAGCAGCCCCTGGCCCGGACGGTGTTCGGCGTAGTCGGCGAGTGCGGCGGCCACCCCCGCGAGCCGCCGTGCCTCGCCCGTCGCGGCCGGGACTCCCGCCAGGCGTCCGGTCACCTGCGCCAGCGGATCCGCCGCTCCGGGCGGCGGTGACAGGTCCGTCAGGAGGAAGCCGAGAGTGACGAGTTCCGTGACCAGTTCCTCGATCGCACCGGCGGGTGCGGCGGGCATCCGGGCCCGGAGATGTTCCGTGAGCGCGGCGTGGGTCACGGGCCTGTGGGCGTGCTCGTAGGCCGCCGCCACAGCCGCCGTCCAGCGCACCGACACCTCACGCGGTTCCTCCGCCTGCGCGGGCCCGGGCCCGGCTTCCGGCGCGGCGGGCGCGTACGGCAGGACCAGGCGGTCGCCGCGCCGCACGCACAGGCCGTTGGCCGACAGGCGCAGTCCGGCCAGGATCGCCGGGTCCCGCTCCCAGCGCCGCGTCAGACAGGCCAGCCACTCGGCGTCGGGGCGGGCCGACTTGGCGTGTGCCGAGCCGAGCCGTACCCGGGCGGTGTCGCCGAACCGGATCGGTGCGACGCCCGCCAGCAGGCCGAACGGTGTGGGCCGGCCGGCCATCCGCGCCCGGTAGCGCAGCACCGCCCGCCAGGTGCGGCGCAGCGCGGACAGGGACACGTCCCCGCCCGCGCGCACGGACTCCAGCCGCCGGCCGAGGGACGGGCTGGACAGGGCCAGGGCCTCTAGCAGCAGCGGATCGTCGGTCAGTTCCGTGACAGCCGCGCGCAGCGCCTTGGCCTCGTCCGTCGCGTCGGTCTCGTCCGTCTCGTCGCCCGGATCCGGTGCGGCCGGTGCCCGCAGCGTGCCGACGGGGAGCAGCGGGGAGCGCAGCAGGGCCGTACCGAGGTGGCCGAAGACCGGGTCGGACGGCATCCGCGTCCGACCCGGTTCCGAAGGGCCGTTCCGGGTCATGGCGTCGGGAACGGCAGCGTGCCGTGCTGGGTCGCCTGCCGGGCGGCACCGGACCAGGGGTGCAGGGTGCCGCTCGTCAGCCGCCCGACGGCACCCGACCACGGGTGCATGGTGTGGCTGGTCAGTTGCCCGACGGCACCGGACCGCGGGTGCAGGGTCGTCGAGGTCGTCGCCTGCCGGGCGGCTCCCGACCACGGGTTCAGGGTGCCGCCGCTCGTCAGCGCGGCGGCGTGCCCCTCCCCCGCGCCGGTCTGCCGCGTGTCGAGGTCGAACGGATCGTCGTGCACGGTGTTCCCCTCTCGGATCGTCGGTTCGTCGGATCGTCAGTCGTCGTCGACTCGTCCACCGTCACCCCACCCGCTCTCGGCCCGGTCACATCCGGCTCTCACCGCCGCCGCCCCACGAGAGTCACCCTGTGTAGCATCATGAACGCGATGGGTGCGCGCTACGAGTTCATGGTGCTGGGGCCGCTGGAGATCCGGCGGGACGGGGTGCCCGTGCCGCTCGGCGCGGCGCGGCTGCGGGCCCTGCTGGCCGCGCTGCTGGTGGACGCCGGACGGACCGTGCCGGTGGAGTGCCTCGCCCGCCGGGTGTGGGGCGATCGGCAGCCCGCCCGTGTCCCCAACGCCCTGCAGAACTACGTGCTGCGGCTGCGCCGCGCTCTCGGCCGAGACCTGCTCCTGACCCGCCCGTCGGGCTATCTGCTCGATGTCGCCCCGCAGGACGTGGACCTGCACCGCTTCACGGCACTGGTCCGGCACGGCCGTACGGCGCTGGAGGCGGGGCGGCCGGCCGAGGCGTCCGGCCCCCTGCACGAGGCCGTCCGGCTCTGGCGGGGCGACCCGCTGCCCGATCTGCCGGCCGAGTCACTGCGGGAGGTGCTGCCCGCCCTGGGCGAGGCCCTGCTCGACGCCCTGGAACTGCGAATCGACGCCGATCTGGCGCTGGGCCGGCACGCGCGGGTGCTGTCCGAACTGCGCGCCCTCGCCGGGGCACACCCGTTGCGTGAACGCTTTCACGAGCAGCGGATGCTGGCCCTGCACCGCAGCGGACGGCAGGGCGAGGCCCTCGACTGCTACCGGGAGGCGGCGGACACCCTGGCCCGGGAACTGGGCGTGGACCCCGGGGCCGGGCTGCGTGACGCGCACCGCCGGGTGCTGGCCGGTGACGACGCGCCGGCCGCCTTCGCCGGCCGGGACCGGACCGCGGGCCGGCTGCCCGCCGAGACCACGTCGTTCGTCGGCCGCGCCAGGGAACTCGACCACGTGGCCGACCTGTTGACGCGGGCCCGGATGGTGACCCTGACCGGTGTCGGCGGGGTCGGCAAGACCCGGCTGGCGCTGCGCGCCGCGACCCGGTCGGCCCCCGGCTTCCCGGACGGGGTGTGGCTCGCGGACCTGGCGCCGCTGACCGATCCGGGCCTGCTGGACCGGGCGGTGGCGGAGTCGCTCGGTCTGCGCAACCACTCCAGCCGGCCCGTGGCGGACGCGGTGACCGAGCATCTGCGCGACCGGCGGCTGCTGTTGGTCCTGGACAACTGCGAGCACCTGGTGGCACCGGTCGCCGCCCTGGTGCTGCGGCTGCTGCGGTGGGCGCCGGAGCTGACCGTGCTGGCCACCAGCCGGGAGCGGCTGGCCGTCCCGGGAGAGCACGTCGTCGTGGTCCCCGGCCTCACCCTGCCCGAGCGGGCCGACGACACCGGCTGCGAGGCGCTGCGGCTGCTCGCCGACCGAGCCGCGGCGTCGGCGCCCGGCTTCCGCGTCACGGAGGCGAACTACGCCGCCGTGGCCGAGCTGTGCCATCGCCTGGACGGCATCCCGCTCGCCGTCGAGCTGGCCGCCGTACGGCTGAACACCCTGGCCGCCGGGGAGATCCTGGACCGGCTCGACGACCGCTTCCGGCTGCTGGCCGCGCCCCGGGGCGGCGGCCCGGACGACCGGCGGCGCACCCTGCGCCAGGTCATCGACTGGAGTCACGACCTGTGCACCGAGGCCGAGCGGCTGCTGTGGAGCCGGCTCTCCGTCTTCACCGGCGGCTTCGACCTCGACGCCGCCGAGGCGGTCTGCACGGGCGGGGCACTCGCCCCCGGAGACGTCCGTGATCTGCTGGCGGCACTGGTCGACAAGTCGATCGTGTACGCCGGCCATGCGGGACCGCGGGTCAGATACCGGCTGCTGGAGACGATCCGCCAGTACGGCCGGGACCGGCTCGACGAACGCGGTGATGTGGCGGCGGTGCGGCTGCGCCATGTCCGCCACTACCGGGACCTCGCCGCCCGGGCCGCCGCCGGGTGGTGCGGGCCGCGGGAGGTGGACTGGCTCACCCGGCTCCGCCTCGACCTGCCCAACATCCGTTCGGCCCTCGACCTGTGCGCGTCCGTTGCGGACCTGACCGGCACGGGCCTGGACATCGCGGTCGACCTGGGCCGCACCCGGTGCTGGTTCTTCAGCAGCACCCTCGGGGAGGGCCGGCACTGGCTGGAGCGGCTGCTCGCCCGCGCGGACGGCACCATCCGGCCGGACCAGGACGTCGCCGCCCGCGCGATGACGGCGTGGGTCGCCCTCTGCCAGGGCGACCGGACGGGCGTACGGGCCTTCCTGGACGCGTGCCGGCCGGCCGGAGCCGCCCCTGCGACCCACCCCGCGGTCCGGTTCGTCGAGGGCGCCTGCGCGCTGCTCGTCGACGGCGACACCACGGCCGTCGACCGGCTCGCCAAGGCCCGCGAGGCGTTCCGGGCCGCCGGACAACCGGGGGACACTCACATGGCCACCATGATGTGGGCCATGGCCGCCGCCTTCCTGGGCCCCCGCGACACCGCCCTGGCCACCCGCGAGGTGTATGTCGCCGAGGCCGAGGCGTCCGGCGCCGAATGGGCCGGGAGCTGGGCGACCTGGTGTGCGGGGGTCGCCGAGCTGCGGTACGGCGATCCGGTGCGGGCGCTGCCCCGGCTGCGGGACGCCCTGGACCGGCAGCGGGCGGTCGGCGACGACTGGGGGCCGGTGTGGGGAGTGGAGAGCCTGGCGTGGGCGACGGCCGCCGTCGCCCGGCCCGGCCCGGCGGCCACGCTGCTCGGCGCCGCCGAAGGGCTGCGCCGGGACATGGGGGTGGACCTGACCGGCCTGCTGCCCTTCCACACCGCGCACCTGTCCGCGGAACTGCGTGTCCGGGAGGAACTCGGCGACGAAGCCTACGTCGTGGCGCACGACGCAGGCTTCACGGCGGCCGACCGGGTGGCCCTGGCTCTGGAACTCACCTCGGAGAAGAGACCGGACGGTCTTCCAGAGCGACCGGACGGTCTCTACGGGACGTAGAACTCGGTGTCGTAGTACCAGTCGTCGACACCGTTGAGCCGCAGCCGGCCGGCGACCACGAAGATCGACTCGTTGCCGACGTACTTGGTCGGCGCGAGGCATCCGCGGGTGAAGCCGGCGTTGAGCGTGGAGCCGGCGCAGTCCACGTTGCTGCCGAAGTTGCCGCTCACCGCACCGCTGATCGACACCGCCACGCTCGCCGCGTTCTGCACGACCAGGACGGCCTGCCCGTACCTGCTGCCGTTGATGACGGCGCAGACCTTGAACTTGACGTTGTCGGAGACCTTGTGGGTCTTGTAGCCACCGCAGTGCCAGGTGGAGTCGGTGCTCACCGCCTGCCAGTTCTGCGCGGCGCCGGCCGGCGCGGCGGTGACCGCGAGGACACCCGCCGCGGCCGCCGCCACACCCAGAGCTCTGAAACGCATATCGCCATCCCCCTCGATACGAACACTTGACCGCCCGTCAGGCGGCCGCTGATCATATCCGGCCGATGGCGGCGCGCCTACGAACGCCAGTGTGATCCGCGCTTGGCCTCCATCGCCGCCCGTCCGATCGCCCCCTTCCGCTTCCAGTCCTTGCGGATCTCCGCCCGGAGCCGGGCGTCGGTCTTGGCGACGATGCGCTGGTTCTCCCGCAGGAGCTTGCGGTAACTGTCCAGCCGGCGCTCCGGCAGCTCACCGGTGTCGATGGCGGCCAGCACCGCGCAGCCCGGCTCCGCCTCGTGGGCGCAGTCGTGGAAGCGGCACCGCTCGGCCAGTTCCTCGATCTCGGAGAACACCTGCCCGACGCCGCTCTCGGCGTCCCAGAGTCCGACGCCCCGCAGCCCGGGGGTGTCGATCAGGACACCGCCGCCGGGCAGTGCGAGCAGGTTGCGGGTGGTCGTGGTGTGCCGGCCCTTGCCGTCGGCGTCCCGGGTGGCCTGGACGGTCATGACGTCCTCGCCGAGCAGCGCGTTGGCGAGGGTCGACTTGCCCGCGCCGGACTGCCCGAGCAGCACGGACGTACCACCGGCGACGATCGCCGCGAGCACGTCGAGCCCGTCCCCGTCGAGCGAGCTGACGGGCACCACCGGCACGCCGGGCGCGCTGGTCTCCACGTCCTGGACGAGATGGGAGAGGGTGACGGCGTCCGGCACGAGGTCGGCCTTGGACAGGACGACGACGGGCTGCGCCCCGGACTCCCAGGCGAGCGCGAGGAACCGTTCGACGCGGCCGAGGTCGAGCTCGACCGCGAGGGACACGGCGACGATGGCGTGGTCGACGTTGGCCGCGAGGATCTGCCCCTCGGACCGCTTGGAGGAGGTGGAGCGGACGAACGCGGTACGGCGCGGCAGGTACGCGCGGACGTAGCGCGGGTTCCCGCCGGGTTCGACGGCGACCCAGTCGCCGGTGCAGACGACCCGCATCGGGTCGTGCGGCGTGACGAACGCGGTGTCGGCCCGCAGGATGCCGTCGGCGGTGACGACATCGCACTGGCCGCGGTCGACCCGGATCACGCGTCCGGGCAGCAGACCTTCGGTGTCGTAGGGGGCGAACTCGGCCGCCCATGCCTCGTCCCAGCCGTAGGGAGCGAGCGCGGAGGAAACGGATGAAGCAGAGCTGGAGGTCAAGGGTGACCCTTTCCAAGGTCGGCCCCCGGCCCGACGGTCGGTCGGATCAGCCGGCGGCCATGGAGGTGGACTTGATGAACTGGATGCGGGCAGCGCTCATCGCAATGACAGCCATCGGTCAACACCTCCTCGTCCTTGGACTCTTCGGCCCTCTCGGGCTTCTCGTGGAACCGCCGTAACGCTATCCCGTCACGGCGGAGTCGCGTCAACCGGTTTTCGCGCAGTCCTCGCCGTTGAGCTCGAAGTCGTACGGCGGGGAGTTCTTGCCGCGCCAGGAGGCGAGGAAGCCGAAGGCCAGGTCGTCGCCCGCCTGGACCGACTTGTTGTAGTCGGCGGCGGTGGCGGTGACGCGGGAGCCGTTCTGGGAGACGGAGGCGTCCCACATCTGGCCGACCTGCTGGCCGTTCCGGAAGGACCAGGAGACGCGCCAGGAGTCGAGGGCCTCGTTGGTGGTGACGGTGACGGTGGCCTGGAAGCCGTCGGGCCACTGGTTGACCAGGTCGTACTCGACCCGGCAGGTGGGGTCCTCGCTCTCGCGCTCCTCCGGGCGTTCGGTGGGAGAGGAGGTGCCCTGCGGTTCGGTCCGGCTGTCGCCGCTCTCCGGTTTGCCGGGCTTCTGCGACTTCCCCGTGTTCTCGGTGGCCTTGCCGGCCGGCTTCGAGGTCGCGGGAGGCAGGGAGGGGACGGACGGCACGGACAAGTCGGGGTCGGCCACCGGCTGACGGCCGGCGTCGCCGCGCGCGCCGAGGTCGTCGCCGCTGCCGCCGAAGGGCATCATCGAGACGCCGAGCGCCAGGGCGGAGACCAGGACGGCGGCGACGAGGAGGCCGTTGCGGGCGACGCGTGCCTTCTGCGCGCCCTCCTCCGATTCTCCGGGCGGCAGTTCCGCCCGGCCGGGACGGCCGACGCCGAGCCGCACCTCGGCGGCGCGGCGGCGGCGCTCCAGGTACGCGAGCCCGCCCCAGCCGATCACCCCGCCGGCCAGCGCCCCGGGCAGTCCTCCGCCGTGCAGGCGCAGACAGGCGGCGGCCTCGGCGCACTGCACACAGGTGGCGAGGTGCCGGGAGAGGTCGCCGGGGGCGTCGGCGGCGGGGGCGCGGGTGACGGCGTCCAGCAGCCGGGCGTAGCTGCGGCACCGGGCGTCCATCGGCGTGTCGAGGTGGTTGCGGTGGCAGCGGTCCCGGAACAGGGTGCGCACCTGCTGGAGTTCGTCGTCGGCGGTGGCCGGGTCGAGGCCCAGGCGGCGGGCGACCAGGGACAGCGGCAGGGCCTCCACCTCGGCCAGCCACAGCAGTTCCGCGTCCGCCTGCTGCAGGTCGCGCAGTCCGCGCAGGGCGAGCGGGCGCTGCAGAGGCGGTCCGGTGTAGCGGGCGGCCTTGTCCGAGTTGAGCCACAGCCGCAGGTCGGGGTCGAGTTTGTGGCCCTGCCCCGCCTCCTCCCAGTCCGTGGCCGTGGTGCGTACGGCGGTCAGCAGCAGGGGTATGCGGGGCAGCCGGGCGGGACGGCGCCCGGAGGTGCGGACCGGGCCGGCGTCGGCGGCGCGTGCCTCACGTATGCCGTGTGCGAACGCCTCGCGGCCCAGCTGTGCGGCGGCCGTGGAACCGGACGTGCACAGGTCGGCGTACGCGAGGACCGCGTCCCAGCACTCGGAGAACAGCGCGGCCTCGGAGGCGTCCTGAGGGGTCGGCAGGTCGGGCATGAGTCTCCTGCATCCACAAGCGAGGTCAACTCACCATGTTGGCAAAGGAGTTGGGGGGAACCTCGGGGCAGAGGACGAGTTTTTCACGCTCTCGACACAACTGACAAGCCGCGTATTCAAATCCTGACGCGGCCGACTCCGGAAGTAGATACGCACGGAACGCCGAAACGTCTCGATGGCGGCCCGAATCACATCGGGCCGCCATCGAGGCGCGGCAGGTCAGGAGTCCGGCGTCAGATCTCCACCGGCTCGTCCGCGGGCAGGCTGTCCATGAAGGAGCTGACCGAGAAGACCGCGTTGCCGGCGCCGGGGGGACCGTAGCCGGGGGGCGAGGAGAGACCGAAGTCCTCCATCGTCTGCCGGTACGCCTGGAGCAGACGGATGTGGTACTCCAGGGGCGCGCCCTGCGGGTTGGCCTTGCCGAGCGGGGTCGTGGGCTCGGGGCACCAGGTGGTGAAGCGGGGCGTGATGCCGTGGGACATGAAGAAGCGCAGGCCCTCGGTGGTGGAGTCGATGGCCTCGTCGACGGTCTTGAACCCGAAGGGCTCGGCCATCTCCACGCCTGCCACGAAGTTGGGGATGACGTTGCGCGCGCCGAAGATGTCCGCCGAGTCGAGGATGCGCTTGTGCCACTCGTCGCGGCCGACGTAGCGCTCCTTGCCCGGGCAGTACATCTTGAAGAGGTACTCGTCCCACACCTCGTAGTTGGGGTGGTAGATCTGCACGCCGTAGTCCTTGAACCGCTGGACGTCGTCCTTCGGCAGCGCCTGGGCGACGACCTTGCCGATCCAGCGGCCCGGGAAGTGCTCCTCGATGGCCTTGGCGTACCGCCCGTAGAAGTCCGCCTCGTCCAGACCCTGGACCTTCGACGTGATCGCGCCGCCGGTGAGCGTGTACGCGGTGGACACCTTCGCGGTGTCGTACTTGTCGATGATCTCGAGCGCCTCGAGGACTTCGTCGACGTCCTTCACGCCCGTGTACGGGCGGCCCGCCGCCTTGTGCTGGCGCCAGTTGTGGTTGATGTCGCAGTACTGGCACTCCTCCTTGGCGCCGAAGTACTGGCAGACGCGGAACGCGGTCAGGTAGATCAGGTAACCCCACTGGATGGTCGGGGCGACCTCCATGACCGACTTCCCGTTGGCGAGGGTGTGCCGGTAGTACTCGGGCATCGGCGGCACGCCGACGTCGGAGATCCGCTTGCCGTCGAGGTAGAGGCCGAGCACGCCGTCCTCGTTCGCGGCGACGCGGTAGGGCGAGGCGGGGTTCACCCGGACCGAGACGACGGTCCGCCGCAGGTCGTACGGGCCGCCGGTGAGGATGATCTCCTCGGGCGGGCGGCGCAGCGCTGCCTCGCCCAGCTCGGGCAGGGTGCCGTGGTCGAAGGAGAAGATGAAGTACGACTTCGGCTTGACCTCGCCACCCTCGTTGTCACTGAGCGCGGACGGGTCGAAAGCCACTCCGCCCCGAAGCAGGTCCTCCTTGAAGACGGCCTCCCGCGGGACGTGCGGGAATCGCTCCATCAGATCCTCGACCAGCGCGGTACGGCTGCCGCTGCTCATCCCGTCTCTCCTCCCGACTCGGACGTACGACTCCTCACGGTATGCCCACGGCTGCGCGCGAGCGGTACCGGGTCCCCTCGGAGCGGGGGTGCTACCCCACCCGGCGGTGCGCACGGCGGCCGAGCCTCGTCAGCTGATCCGATTCAGGCGAAGTGTCCCGTACGTCAGTGAATGCCCGGCCCGGCCGCCCACGGAGCTGACCCTCACGCCTCCCGTTCCAGTGCCGCCAGCTCGACCCCATAGGCCGGTTTCCCTCCGGCCACCAGCCGTTCCGCCTCCTCCGTGACCGCCAGGCCGAGGCGGGCCAGTTCGTTGCCCTGGGAGCCGGCGAGGTGGGGGGTGATGAAGGCGCCGGGGAGGTCGTAGAGGGGGGAGTCGGTGGGGAGGGGTTCGGGGTCGGTGACGTCGAGGATGGCGGTGAGGCGCTCGGCGCGCAGTTCCGTCACCAGGGCGTCGTGGTCGACGAGCGCGCCGCGCGCGGTGTTGACGAGGACCGCCCCGTCGGGCATCAGGGCCAGCTCGCGGCGGCCGATCAGGTGGTGGGTCTCGGGTGTCTCGGGGGCGTGGACGGTGACGATGTCGGAGGTGCGCAGGAGATCGTCCAGCGGCAGCAGGGGGACGCCCAGCGCGGCGGCCTCCGCCTCGTCGACGTACGGATCGGTGAGGGCGGGCCGCAGATCGAAGGGGCGGAGCAGTTCGAGGACGCGGCGGCCGATGCGGGAGGCGCCGATGACGCCGACGCGGCGGCCGTGGTTGCCGATGCCGGGGACGATGCCCCAGCCGGAGGAGGTGCGGGACGTGCGCATCCGGTCGCGCGCGGCGAGGACGTCCTTCCCGGCGAGCAGGATCATGGCGAGGGTGTACTCGGCGACCGGCAGCGCGTTGGCGACGGCGGCCGAGGAGACGGCGATGCCCCGCTGCCAGAGCCCGGGGGTCGCGAAGGACTTCACCGAGCCGGCCGAGTGCAGCACGGCACGCAGCCGGGGAGCCGCGTCGAGGACCGTCGAGCCGAGCCGAGGGCAGCCCCAGCCCGTCACCAGGATCTCGGTCCGGGCCAGCACGTCGAGCACCCCCGGGTCGGTGAAGTCCCGCGCCACGAGGGCGGGATCGATGTCCACGGACTCCCGCAGCCGCGCCAGCACCTCGGGCGGGAAGACCAGCGGCACGTTCTCGGCGGCCATGGCGAACAGTGCCTGAGGGCGCTGGCTCAAGGAGGTGACCTTCCGGATCGACGGCGGAACGGCGGAGCTGATGCGACAGAAAACGCTCTCTACGACATCCCCACGGTAGGCCGGGCCGGGCGGCCGGAGCAATGGACACCCGGCCGAGGTAGGTTCCGGCGGGGGCCAGCCGTCCCCACAGCCTCGGGGAAGGACGACGTGGATGACCGGGACCGTGACCAACTGGGCGGGCAACATCACCTACGCGGCCAAGGAGCTGCACCGGCCGGGCTCGCTCACCGCGCTGCGCGGGCTGGTCGCGGAGAGCGACCGGGTGCGCGTGCTGGGCAGCGGGCACTCGTTCAACGGGATCGCCGAGCCGGGCGCCGAGGGCGTCCTGCTCTCGCTGGCCGCCCTGCCGCCCGAGGTGGACGTCGACACGGCGGCCCGTACGGTCCGCGTCGGCGGCGGAGTGCGCTACGCGGAGCTGGCCCGCCGGCTGCACGGGCAGGGGCTGGCGCTGCACAACATGGCGTCCCTGCCGCACATCTCGGTGGCCGGGTCGGTCGCGACCGGCACCCACGGCTCGGGGGTCCTCAACGGCCCGCTCTCGACGGTCGTGCGCGAGGTGGAACTGGTCACGGCGGACGGCTCGACGGTGACGATCGGACGCGACGAGGAGCGGTTCGGCGGGGCCGTCACCTCGCTCGGCGCGCTCGGCGTCGTCACCGCGCTCACCCTCGACCTGGAGCCGGCCTTCGAGGTCGAGCAGCACGTGTTCACCGAACTGCCCCTGGAGGGACTGGACTCGGGGACGTTCGAGACGGTGATGGCGACGGGGTACAGCGTCAGCCTGTTCACGGACTGGCGGGCGCCGGGCTTCCGGCAGGTGTGGCTGAAGCGGCGCACCGACCAGGCGCTGCCGGCCTTCCCCTGGGCGCCTCCCGCCACCGAGAAGATGCACCCGGTGCCGGGCATGCCCGCGGTCAACTGCACCGAGCAGTTCGGTGTGCCGGGGCCGTGGCACGAGCGACTGCCGCACTTCCGGGCGGAGTTCGTCCCGAGCAGCGGGGCGGAGCTGCAGTCGGAGTATCTGCTGCCGCGCGGGCACGCCGTGGAGATGCTGCGCGCGCTCGACGGGATCCGGGACACGGTCGCCCCGGTGCTGCAGACCTGTGAGGTGCGCACGGTCGCCGGTGACGACCAGTGGCTGAGCCCGTCCCACGGCCGGGACACCGTCGCGGCGCACTTCACCTGGGTCGAGGACACGCGGGCGGTGCTGCCGGTGGTGCGGCGGGTCGAGCAGGCGCTGGAGCCCTTCGGGGCGCGGCCGCACTGGGGCAAGGTGTTCACCGTGCCCGGGTCCGTCCTGGGCGGGCTGTATCCGCGGCTGGACGACTTCCGCGCGCTGACGCGGGAGCTGGACCCGGAGGGCAAGTTCGCCAACGCCTTCGTGCGGGAGGTGCTGGCGACGGCCTAGGTCGCCGCCCTCTGACACGCCCCCTCCTGACACGCCCCCTCGGCGCGCCTCGCCCGCGCGCTGAGGCATCATGAACGAGCCACGGCCGGCCGCCACCGGTCCCACCAGGAGCGCACTTTATAAAGCCCCTTTCCAAACCCCTTGTCGAAAGTCCCGCCAGCCCATAGCCTTGCGCCGCGCCGGTGCCGACGTCGACCCCGGCCAGGGCCGGTCTGGGAAGGAATGGGGCACCCCGGTGAAGCGCACATCACGCGACATCCGCACCGCGAACCGCTATGAGGTGCTGCGCCAGATCATCGCGGAGTCACCCACCTCCCGGCAGGAGCTGGCGGCCGCGACCGGCCTCAGCCTCGCCACGGTGGCCACCCTCGTGGGCGAGCTGCTCGACCTCCGCATGATCACGGAGGTCGGCTTCGAGGACTCGGCCGGCGGCCGGCCCCGGGGCCTGGTGGCGGTCAACGCCTCGGGCGGCGCGCTGATCGGCGTCGACATCGCCGAGACGTACGTCCATGTCGAGCTGTTCGACCTGGGGCTGAACGTGCTGGCCCGCGCCGAGGAGGACGTCCGCGCGAGCGAGAGCCTGCCCGAGCAGGTGGTCGGCCATGTGGCCACCGCCGTCGGCTCGGTCGTCACCCAGGCCGGCATCGAGGGCGCCCGGGTCCTCGGGGTCGGGGTGAGCGTGCCGGGGCAGGTGGACCGCGCCACCGGCATCTCGGAGTACGCGCCCAACTGGGACTGGCACGACGTACCGCTGCTGGACCTGCTCACCGAGCACATCGCCTACCCGCTCTACCTGGACAACCCGCTGCGCGCCAGCGCGGTCGCCGAGCTGTGGTTCGGGGCCGCGCGCGGGGCCGGGACCGCCGTGGTGGTCAACCTCGGCACCGGCGTGGGCGCCGGGCTCGTCCTGGGCGGCGGGCTGCACCGCGGGGTGAGCAACAGCGCCGGTGAGTGGGGCCACACCACGATGGTGCTGGACGGGCGGCTGTGCCGCTGCGGCAACCACGGCTGTGTGGAGACGTACGTCGGCGCGCGCGGGATCATGCTGAATCTGCGGGAGATCGGCCCCGACAGCGCGCTGCTGCACGCGGACGACCAGACGGCGACCATCGACGCACTGGCCCGCGGCATCGCGGCGGACGACCCGGTGGCACGCCGGGCCGTGCACGAGACCGCCCGCTATCTGGGGGCCGGCGTCGCGGACCTGGTGAACCTGTTCAACCCCGAGATCGTCGTGCTGAGCAGTTGGGTCGCCCGCACCCTGGGCGAACCGCTGCTGCACGAGGTGCGCGAGGCCGTGACCCGGCACGCGCTGCCGCGGCCGCTGGCCGCCACCGAGATCGTCCTCTCCCCGATCCCCACCGACCCGGTGTGCCTGGGCGCGGCGACGTTCGCGCTGGAGGGCGCGCTGCAGACCGTCGGGCAGAAGAACGGCAAACGCACCACCCTCGTGAGGAGCCGTACCGCCACCCCACCGTCGTAGCGGCGGAAGCAACTCCTCCGCTCCCCCCGCATGTTCGAAATCGCGAACCGGACACAACGCTTCGCACAGACTTCGTCCAACCCCTTGCCGAAGCCTTAGTCGAAGCTCTAGCGTCCCGCACCGCACCTCTCTTTGAGCCATCTGGCGCGGGCCCCCGGGCCCGTGAGCCATCAGGCAGTGAGCCGAAGAGCCGCAGCCGCACTCGAGACAAGGACGTCAGCATGTCGGCATCGAGCAACATGAACTGGGACCGCCGCAACGTACTGCGGGCCGCGATGGGCCTGGCCGCCGCCGGCGGACTCGCCGCGTGCGGCAGCAACACCGGGCGGGGCGGTGGGTCCGGGTCGGGCACCAACCTGGTGCAGATGTTCCACGCGTACGGCGAGGCGGGCACCGAGCAGGCCATCAAGCGGTACGCGAAGGCGTACAAGGACGCCAACGTGACCACGCAGTGGATCACCAGCGCTGACTTCGAGAGCAAGCTCTTCTCGGCCCTGCTCACCAAGAACGCGCCCGACCTCTTCGAGTTCCACCCGCAGATCCAGATGGTCAAGAGCGGCCAGGTGGCGGACCTGACCGACATCATCGATCCGGTCAAGGACGACTTCAACCCGGCCGACATCAAGTCGCACACGGTCGACGGGAAGATATACGGCGTCCGGATGATCGACGACCCGCAGTTCTTCTTCTACCGCAAGTCGATGCTGGAGAAGGCCAAGGTCGAGGTGCCGACCACGCTCGACGAGCTGATGGAGGCCGCCGCCAAGCTCACCACGGGCAAGGTCAAGGGCCTGTACATGGGCAACGACCTGCACAGCGTCAATGACACGTTGATCTGGTCGGCCGGCGCCCAGCACCTCACCGAGAAGAACGAAATCGCGTATCACACGGACGGCGTCATCGAGGGCCTGAAGAAGATGCGCAAGCTGTTCACCAGCGGCGATCTGCTCCTCGGCGCCCCGACCGAGTCCTGGGACCCCTCTTCGTTCAACCAGGGCCTGTGTGCCATCCAGTTCTGCGGGATGTGGGCGATGCCGGCGATCCAGGACGCGCTCGGCGACGACTGGGGTGTCTTCCCCTTCCCGAAGGTCACGGACTCCGGCAAGCCGTCGGTCTACAACGGCGGCTGGTCGATGTTCGTCAACGCCAAGGGCAAGAACGTCGACGCGGCCAAGGAATACGTCAAGTGGCTGTGGATCGACAAGAAGGACTACCAGGAGGACTGGGCCACCTCCTACGGCTTCCACATCCCGCCGCGCGCCTCGCTCGCCAAGACGGCCGACAAGCTCAAGTCGGGCAACGCCGCCGAGGGTGTGCGGCTCTTCAACGAGTTCGGGCACTTCGACAACATCGGCTGGACCCAGGCCATGCGCACCGCCTTCGAGGACGTCTTCGCCAACAGCGTCCGCAAGAACATGGACCCGGAGGCCGCCCTCGACAAGTGCGACACGGCCGTCAACCGCGAGCTCAAGAAGCTGTTCGGATAGGCCGCGGGACGGACCACGACATGTCGACGACCACCAAGCTCGACCTCGCGAGCCCCGCCTCGGCGAAGGCCTCTTCGGCCAAGCCGCGGCGGGGTCTGCGGGGCAGCCCCACCGTCAACTTCTGGCTTTTCACCGGGCCGTTCCTGATCGGTCTGGCGATCTTCGTCTACACGCCGATCCTCTGGAGCCTGTGGCTCAGCTTCTTCGAGGCCCGCTTCACCGTCACGCCCGACAAGTTCGTCGGCTTCGACAACTACGTGTACATGCTGACGAACGACGACTTCGTCGGCTCGCTCGGCACCTTCACCGCCTTCGCCGCGTTCATCGTGCCCACCACCTGGGCGCTCTCGCTGGGGCTCGCCCTGCTGGTGAACCGGATGCGCTTCATGCGGGCCTTCTTCCGGTCGGTCTTCTTCCTGCCGACCGCGGTCAGCTATGTCGCCGCTTCGCTGATCTGGAAGATGTCCATCTTCAGCGGCGTCCGCTTCGGCCTGATGAACACGGTCCTCGGCTGGTTCGGCATCGAGAACATCGCCTGGCTGATCGACCCCAACCCGCCCTGGTACTGGCTGGTCATCGTGACCGCCCGGCTGTGGCTGCAGTCCGGCTTCTACATGATCCTGTTCATCGCGGCGCTGCAGAACATCCCGGACGAGCTGTACGAGGCCGCAGCCATCGACGGCGCCAAGCCGGGCTGGCAGACTTTCCGGTACATCACCCTGCCCCAACTGCGCGCGACGTCCACGGCGGTGATCCTGCTGCTGCTCATCGCCGCTTACCAGGCCTTCGACGAGTTCTTCAACCTGCTGTCGAAGACCACCTGGGGCCGACCGCCTCTCGTCGAGCTGTACTACAAAGCCCTGGGCGAGAGCCAGGACTACGGCGCCGGCAGCGCGGGCGCACTCATCCTGACCGTGCTGATCTGTGCCGTGACTCTGCTCCAGGGCAAGATCATGGGCTTTGGAAGGGGTGACGAGTCCAAGTGACCACCACCATGCCCAAGGTGCGGAAATCCGCGCCGACGCCGGACGCACCGAGCCGGGTCAGGCGCAGTGGCGGCGTGATGAGCTCCACCGGGCTCTACATTGCCACGGCCATCGCCGCTCTCCTCTTCCTGGTTCCGTTCTACATCCTCGTCCGCAACGCCCTCTCCACCGACGCCGAGATCACCGGAGAGAACTGGAAGATCTTCCCCACGGACATCCAGTGGGGCAATCTCAGCGAGCTCTTCACCGACGAGACGGTCCCCTTCGCCCAGTCCCTGTGGAACTCGGCGGTCGTGGCCACCCTGCACACCGTGGGCGTCCTGCTGGTGTGCTCCCTCGCGGGCTACGGTCTGGCCCGCATCCCGTACAAGCACGCCAACAAGGTGTTCTACGCCGTTCTCGGCACCCTGATGGTTCCGACCGCGGTCACCTTCGTACCGAGCTTCGTGCTGGTCTCCTCGCTCGGCTGGGTGGACACCTACCGAGGCCTCATCATTCCGGGCCTGTTCAGTGGTTTCACCTGCTTCCTCTTCCGGCAGTACTTCCTGGGATTCCCCAAGGAGCTGGAGGAGGCGGCGCGCATGGACGGACTGGGCTACTGGGGTGCGTACTGGCGTGTCGTCGTACCCAACTCGCTGAACTTCTTTGCGGCGATGGCGACCATCACCTTCATCAACGGCTGGAACGCGTTCCTGTGGCCGCTGGTCATCGGCCAGGACCCGAGTTCGTGGACCGTCCAGGTCGCACTCTCCAGCTACATGACCAACCAGACCGTCGTCTTCCACCTGATCTTCATGGCCACGGCCATTTCCATCCTGCCCCTGGTGTTCGTCTTCCTCTTCCTCCAGCGCTGGCTGGTGCAGGGGATCGCCCAGACCGGCATCAAGGGCTGAGCTAGGAGACCGATGTCTTTCCGCACCACCGTCGACTACGTCGAGGACGTCTCCCCGGGCAGCGGTGCCCTTCCGGCCCGCGCCTGGTACGCGGCCTCGGACGCCGCTTCCCTGTCGCTGAACGGCAGCTGGCGCTTCCGGCTGTCGGCCACCGTCGACGCCGAGGACGACTCGTTCGCCGAGGAGGGCTACGACGCCCGGGGCTGGGCCGAGGTCACGGTCCCCGGGCACTGGGTCCTCCAGGGCGACGGGGCGTTCGGGTCCCCGATCTACACCAACCACCTCTATCCCTTCCCGGTGGACCCGCCGCACGTCCCGACCGAGAACCCGACCGGTGACCATCTGCGCGTCTTCGACCTGCCGACCGACTGGCCGTCGGACGGCGGGGCGGTGCTGCGGTTCGACGGCGTCGAGTCCTGCGCCCGCCTCTGGCTGAACGGCACGGAGCTCGGCGAGTTCAAGGGCTCCCGGCTGGCGCACGAGTTCGCGGTGGGGCACCTGCTGAAGCCGGGCGGCAACGTCCTGGCGGTGCGGGTGCACCAGTGGTCGGCGGGCTCGTACCTGGAGGACCAGGACCAGTGGTGGCTGCCGGGCATCTTCCGTGACGTGACGCTGCTGCACCGCCCGGCGGGCAGCGTGGGCGACTTCTTCGTGCACGCCTCGTACGACCACACCACCGGCGAGGGCACCCTGCGGGTCGACTCCGACGTCGAGGGGCGGGTGACCGTCCCCGAGCTGGACATCGATGTCGCGACGGGTGAGCCGGTGACGGTCGCGGTCGAGCCGTGGACCGCCGAGACGCCGAAGCTGTACGACGGTGTGCTGGCCACCGAGGGTGAGCGGGTACCGCTGCGGATCGGCTTCCGGACCGTCGTCCTCGAGGACGGGCTCATCAAGGTCAACGGCAAGGCCGTCCTCTTCAAGGGCGTCAACCGGCACGAGTGGCACCCGGAGCAGGGCCGTGCCCTCGACCTGGAGACCATGCGCGAGGACGTGCTGCTGATGAAGCGGCACAACCTCAACGCCGTGCGCACCTCGCACTACCCGCCGCACCCGGCCTTCCTGGACCTGTGCGACGAGTACGGCCTGTGGGTCATCGACGAGTGCGACCTGGAGACCCACGGCTTCACCGAGCAGGACTGGCGGGACAACCCGGTCGACGACGACCGCTGGACCCCGGCCCTGCTGGACCGCGCGGAGCGGATGGTCGAGCGGGACAAGAACCACCCGTCGGTGGTGTTCTGGTCGCTGGGCAACGAGGCCGGCACCGGGCGCGGGCTCACCGCGATGGCCGAGTGGATCCACGACCGCGACCCCGAGCGGCTCGTGCACTACGAGGGCGACTGGAACTGCCGCGACACGGACGTGTACTCGCGGATGTACGCCTTCCACGACGAGGTCGACAAGATCGGGCGGCGGCTCGACGGCGGTACCGGAAAGCGCCGTGAGCTCCCCTTCATCCAGTGCGAGTACGGTCACGCGATGGGCAACGGCCCGGGCGGGCTCGCCGACTACCAGGAGCTGTTCGAGAAGCACGAGCGGCTCCAGGGCGGGTTCATCTGGGAGTGGATCGACCACGGCGTCAAGCACGCCGAGCTGGGCTACGCCTACGGCGGTGACTTCGGCGAGGAGCTGCACGACGGCAACTTCGTCTGCGACGGGCTGGTCTTCCCGGACCGGACGCCGTCGCCGGGCCTGATCGAGTACAAGAAGGTCATCGAGCCGGTCCGTATCGAGGGCGACGGCACCGACGGCACCGTGCGGATCACCAACAAGCAGGACTTCGCGGACCTGTCCGCGCTGGCCTTCGAGTGGTCGTGCCAGGTGGACGGCGAGACCGTCGAGTCGGGCCCGCTGGCGGTGCCGGTGCTCGCGCCGGGCGAGTCGGCCGAGGTGAAGCTGCCGGAGCCGCCCGCGGACGGCCGGGGCGGCGAGCGCCAGTGGACGGTGCGGGCGCTGCTCGCCGAGGACACGGTCTGGGGCCCGAAGGACCATGTCGTGGCCTGGGGCCAGTTCGCCGTGGGGGCACGGCCGCTGCCGTCCTTCCCGGCGAGCGACCGGCCCGTGGCCGACACGGACCGGATCACCCTCGGCCCCGCCGAGTTCGACCCCCGCACCGGCGCCCTGCGCTCCATCGGCGGGGTCACGGTCGGCGCGGCACCGAAGCTGGACGTGTGGCGGGCGCCGACCGACAACGACGACGGCGCGGAATGGCAGACCGACACCCGCTACGGGATGCTGTGGCGCACCCTCGGCCTGCACCGCATGCGGCACCGCCTGGTCTCGGTCGAGGCCGGCGACGACGCGCTGACGGTCCGCACCCGGGTGGCGCCCGCCGCCCGCGAGGTCGGTCTGGACACGGTGTACCGCTGGACGTCCGACGGCGAGCGGCTGCGGCTGACCGTGTCCGTGACCCCCACGGGCGACTGGACGGTGCCCCTGCCCCGGCTCGGTGTCCGCTTCGGACTGGATCGGGCCGACCGGGTGGAGTGGTTCGGCGGCGGTCCGGGCGAGGCGTACCCGGACACCAGGACGGCGTCGATGGTGGGCCGCTGGCAGTCGACGGTGGACGGGCTGCAGACGCCGTACGTCCGTCCGCAGGAGAACGGTGCCCGTGCCGATGTCCGCTGGGTGGAGCTGGGCGGGCTGCGGATCGAGGGCGACCCGGAGTTCTGGTTCACCGCGCGGCGCTGGACGACCGAGCAGCTGGAGGCGGCCCGGCACCGCACCGACCTCTCGGCCGGCGACACGGTGTGGGTCAACCTCGACCACGGGCAGCACGGCATCGGCTCGCAGTCGTGCGGCCCGGGTCCGCTGCCGCGGTACTTCCTGAAGGCGGAGCCGGTGGAGTTCTCGTTCGTGTTCTCGACCACCGGGTGACTCGACCGACGGGTGAGAAGAACACCAGGTAAGAAATCGTTTAATCGATTGACCAATTGATCGACATTCCGACAGTGTCGGGACGTCATCCGCGGCCGGTCGGCCCTAGAAGCCGACCGGCCGCACCTGTCTTCACCGCAAGGAAGTGGGTGGGTCGATTGAGTGTCTCCATCGAGGTCCGCGGACTGTCCCGGACCTTTCACACCACCGTCCGCCGCCCCGGATTCCTGGGCGCCGTCCGCTCACTGGTCAACCCCGAGCGGGTGGCCAAGCACGCCGTCGCCGACATCACCTTCGACGTGGCCCCGGGCGAACTCCTCGCCCTGCTCGGCCCGAACGGCGCCGGGAAGTCCACCACCATCAAGATGCTGACCGGCATCCTCACGCCCACCTCCGGCGAGGCCCGGGTCGCGGGCGTCGTTCCGTACCGGGAGCGGGAACGCAACGCCCGCAACGTCGGCGCGGTGTTCGGGCAGCGCACCCAGCTGTGGTGGGACCTGCCGGTGCGCGAGTCGTTCGCGATCCTGCGCGACATCTACGAGGTGCCGAAGGCCGAGCACGCCGCCCGGCTGAAGGAGTTCGACGAGATCCTGGACCTGTCGTCCTTCTGGGACACCCGGGTCCGCCATCTCTCCCTCGGCCAGCGGGTGCGCAGCGACCTGGCCGCCGCCCTGCTGCACGATCCGCCGGTCGTCTTCCTCGACGAGCCGACCATCGGCATGGACGTGGTGGTCAAGGAGCAGGTGCGGGAGTTCCTGCGCCACCAGGTGGAGCAGCGCGGCCGTACGGTCCTGCTGACCACGCACGACATGACGGAGGTCGAGCGGCTCGCCGAGCGGGTGGTGCTGGTCAACCACGGCCGGCTGATGCTGGACGGCACCCTCGACGAGATCCGCCGGAAGTTCGGCTCCACCTGGCAGGTGCGGGCCACCCTCGCCGACCCGCACGCCGAGGTCCTGCCGCCGCCCGGGATCACCCTGCTGCGGCACAACGGCGCGCAGGTCGTCTTCGGCCCGGACGGGGCGGACGCGCCCACGGTCCACCAGGCGCTCAAGGCGGTGATCGAGCGGTACGAGGTGACCGACATCGCCCTGGACGAGGCGGACCTGGAAGACGTGATGCGGGCCGCGTACGTGCATGCCGGGGAGGTCTGACATGGCCGTGCTGCACGCCTGGCGCGCCGCCCGCGTCACCCCGCTGGGCGAGCTGAACGCCCCGCCCAGGATGACGGCGGTCGCGCTCCGGCTGGCCGTGCAGGTGGTGCTGGTCTGGTCGCTGTGGCGCGGCCTGTACGCGCACTCCGGCACGACCGCCGGCCTGAGCCGCGACCAGGCCGTCACCTACGCCGTGCTGGCCGTACTGGCGTCCCGGCTGCGGGAGCTGGACCAGTACACGGGCCGGGACACGGTCCTCCAGCACATGCACTTCGGCACCATCGTCTACTGGTATCTGCGCCCGCTGCCGCCGCAGCGCTACTACGCCCTGCGGGCCGCCGGCGAGCAGCTGTACGGGCTCGCGTGGGCGCTGACCGGGTTTGTGGTCTGTCTGGCCGCCGGGCTCGTCGAGCCGCCCCGCTCGGCAGCCGTGGCCGGGGTGTTCGTGCTCAGCATGCTGCTGGGCCAGTGGGTCCTGTACTACGTCATGCTCACGCTCGACCAGTTGTGCTTCTGGACGATCCGCAACAACGCGGCGATGCTCATCCTGCTGTTCGCGCAGAACCTGCTGTCCGGGGTGTACGCGCCGCTGTGGTTCTTCCCTGACTGGTTCGTGACGATGAGCGCCTTCCTGCCCTTCCAGGCCACGCTGAGCGTGCCGCTGTCGCTGTACGTGGGGCGGATCCCCCTGTCCGACGCGGCCTTCCAGCTCTCCGTGCAGGCCGCCTGGGTGGTGGCGCTGGCGTTGTTCACCCGGCTGCTGTGGCGGCGGGCCGCCCGGCGCGTGATCTCGCAGGGAGGCTGAGATGTCGTTGAAGGCTCTGCGGATCGTGTGGCGGGTCACCGCGCTCAACTTCCGCGCGCAGATGGAGTACCGCACCGAGTTCCTGCTGATGATCGCGATCGGGGCGATCTGGCAGGTGTCGGTGATCGTGTTCGCCACGGTGCTGCTGACCCGGTTCGCCGGGATGGGCGGCTGGGACAGCTCGGACGTGCTGCTGATCCCGGCGACGCGCATGCTGGCGCACGGTCTGTTCGTACTGCTCCTGGGGCGGGTGCACTTCGCGGGCCGGCAGATCCAGGAGGGCCGCATCGACATCTACCTGATGCGTCCCATGCCGGTGCACCGGCAGATCCAGCTGGCCTACTTCCCCACCAACGCCATCGGGGACCTGACCGTCGCGGCGGGCCTGATGGTGGGCGCGCTGTCCCGCAGCGACCTGGACTGGACGGCGGGCCGGATCGGCTATCTGATCGCGGCCGTGCTGGGCGGCATGCTGCTGGAGGCGGCCCTGTTCACGGTCGTGGCCAGTGCGGCGCTGCGTTTCCCGGCGGCGGACTACTGGGGCCGCTGGCTGGAGGAACTCCTCGGCACGTTCGGCAGCTACCCGCTGAACGTGCTGCCCAGGGCGGTGGGAGGCTTCCTGACCTACGGCCTCCCGCTCGCGTTCGTCGCCTTCTTCCCGGCGGCGGTGCTGACCGGCCACGGGCACACGACCGGTGTGCCGTACTGGCTGGCGGCGGCCTCACCGCTGCTCGGGCTGCTGGCGTATCTGGGGGCGCGGCTGCTGTGGCGGTGGAGTCTGCGGCACTACAGCGGGGTCAACGGCTGACGGTCCGGCCCGACCCGCGGATCGGGGTGAACAGGGCGCACACGGCGAGCAGGACGCAGGTCGCTCCGGCGGCCAGGGCGACCGGCGTCGTGCCCTGCTCCTCCGCCGCCCAGGTCAGCACGGCGGCACCGATCGGTGCCGCCGCGTAGTGCAGGGTCCAGAACGCGGAGGTGACCCGGCCCAGGAGGTGTTCCGGGGTCACCTCCTGGCGGAGCGACATCGAGCAGGTTCCTCCCATGGCGGCGCAGCCCAGGAAGGCGGCGCACAGGGCCGCGACCACGGGCACGTCACGGGCCCAGCCGAGACCGGCGAAGGCGAGCCCGCACACCGCGACCGAGCCGGTCCACGTCAGCCCGAAGCCGAGGCGGCGGCGGATCCGGGCCACGAGCAGGGCTCCGGCGATGGTGCCGAGCGCGCCGGCGGCCATGACGGTGCCGACCGTGCCGTCATCCTGGCCGAGGTCGTGCTTGAGGTGGTAGATGACCAGGTCGTGGATCCCGAGGGTGAGGAAGCTGAAGACGAACAGCAGGACGGTGAGCGAGCGCAGCACGGGGTGGCCGTAGAGGAAGGCGATGCCGGTGCGCAGGTCCTGCCACAGTCCGGTGCGCTTGCCCGGCCGGTCGTCCGGGGCGCGCCTGCGGAACCGTACGAAGAACAGGAGGGTCGCCGACACCCCGAAGCTGGCCGCGTTCACGCCGACGGCCGCGGCCGGCCCGGACCAGGCGGCGACCAGCCCCGCGCACAGCGGCCCCAGCACCCCCGCCGCGGCGGCCGTGGCGTTCAACCGGCCGTTGGCCTCGGTGAGTTGCCCGGTGCCGACCAGGCCGCGTACGACGGTGACGTAGCCGACCGCGAACAGCATGCCGACGGCCTCGCACAGCGGCAGCACCGCGTACAGCAGCCAGACCTGCGGGCCGAACAGCCACACCAGCGGGATCACCCCGTACAGCCCCATGCGCACGAGGTCGCAGGTGATGAGCAGCCGGCGCCGGTCCACGCGGTCCACCACCGCCCCGGCGAACACGGCGGCGAGGACCGACGCCGCCCCGCCCACCGCGGTCAGCAACCCCATCCGCGCGACCGAACCGGTGGCCTCAAGGACCAGCAGCGGCAGGGCGATCAGGGCGAAGGAGTCGCCGAGGACGGAGAGGGTCTGCGCGGTCCAGAAGATCCCGAAGTCCCGCTGCCGCCACAGGGGGCGGGTGCCGCGACGGGTGCCGCTGCGGGTGCCGGGTAAGCCGTCGTCGCCGGCGTCCGAGGGCGCGCCGTCGCCGGGCTCGTCCTCGCGCCGTGCCGCCTCGTGTGTCATGCGCTCTCCCCCGTCGCCGATGCACGGCAACCTTACGGTCCTTCGCGGCGACCGGGGGATGTCGCACCCGCATCCCCACCCCCCCCCACTGGAGGAGCCATGCCGCACACCCCCGACAGGCGCCGCTCCCTTCGCCCCCTCACGCTCGCCGCCGCGGGCGCCCTGCTCGCCACGGCCACGGCCACGCTCCCGCAGCTCACTCCCGACGCCTCCGCCGCCACCACGCTGCGCGGCTACGCCGACGCGCGCGGCGCGCGGATCGGCGCGGCGGTCGCCGACGGGCCGCTGCGCACCGAGCCGGCCTACACCACCGTCCTGAACCGGGAGTTCAACTCGGTGACGGCGGAGAACGCCATGAAGTGGGACGCGCTGGAGCCCAGCCGGAACAGCTACAACTGGGCCGCCGCCGACCGGCTGGTCAACCACGCCGCCGCCCACAACCAGGGCGTACGCGGCCACACCCTGGTCTGGCACAACCAGAATCCGTCCTGGCTGGCCAACGGCAACTTCTCGGCGTCCGAGCTCAACACGATCCTCAAGAAGCACATCGACACCACCCTCGGCCGCTACAAGGGCAAGATCTACGCCTGGGACGTCGTCAACGAGGCGTTCAACGAGGACGGCTCGATGCGCAACTCGCTCTGGCAGAGCAAGCTGGGCAGCGGCTACATCGCCAACGCGCTGCGCTGGGCCCACGCCGCCGACCCGAGCGCCAAGCTGTACATCAACGACTACAACATCGAGGCGGACAACGCGAAGAGCGACGGCCTGTACAACCTGGCGCGGCAACTCCTCGCGCAGGGCGTGCCGTTGCACGGCATCGGCTTCCAGGCCCATTTCGTCGTCGGCCAGCTGCCGTCCTCGATGAAGGCGAACCTGAAGCGCTTCTCCGACCTCGGTCTGGAGGTGTCGATCACCGAACTCGACGTCCGCATCCCGCTGCCGGCGTCCTCCGCGGAACTGGCCCAGCAGTCCACGGACTACAAGACGGCCACGGAGAACTGTCTGGGCGTGCCGCGCTGCGCGGGCGTCACGGTGTGGGGCCTCACCGACAAGTACTCCTGGGTGCCGGGCACGTTCAGCGGCTACGGGGCGGCTCTGCCGTACAACGAGAGCTATGGGGCGAAGCCGGCGTACCAGGGGCTCTCCGACGGGCTCAATCCGCAGGCATAGGCGGGAGAGTCGATTCCGGCGGGCGGTGCGGGCGGAGTAGCGTCCGCACCGTGAGCGACACCATGGCGGCCTTCACCGCACGGGCGGCCGAGGATCCCGCGGTCGTGGGTCCGGTCCTCAGCGGCTCCCAGGTCCACGAGGGCATGACGACCGTCCACTCCGACCACGACCTGCATGTCATCGTCGGGGACGACACCGCTTCGCCCCTCACCGAACTGGACGGATTCCGCTCGGCCCACCTCGACCTCGTGGTCATCCCGCTGGCGGAGTTCCGCACCCGCGGCATGCCCGGCCGCCCCGACCACTTCGCGCGCTACTCCTACGTCAACCAGACCTACCGCTCCCTGAAGAGCTACCGCGACGGCCACCCGGCCATGGGCCATCTGGACGCCGCCGAGTCGGTTCCGTACGCCCTGGAGGTGCTCTTCGCGCTGCACCGCCGCGTCCGGCCGTACAACAAGTACCTGCGGTGGGAGCTGGAGCGCAGCCCCCTGGGTGACCGGCGGTGGGGCGTGGACCGGCTGCTGCCCGTCGTGGAGCGGCTGCTCGCCGACGGCGACCCGGGCACGCAGCGCGCGCTCTTCACCGACGTCGAGGAGGCGGCACGGAAGGCCGGGCACGGCGAGGTCCTCGGCTCCTGGGGCGCGGACCTGGAGCTGCTGCGTCACCCCTGAAGCGCCGGGGCGTCTCCCACTGTTTTCCCGACTTCCCTTGCGTATCAGGGGTGTTGGGCTCCAACCTGAGCACCGTTCAACTTTCTTCTCCCCTCCGCTCCCTCCCCTCCCCGACCGGAGACACCCCCCATGAAGAGACTGATCGGCACCCTCATGGCCGCCGCCCTGGGCATCACGGGCCTGGCCACCACCGCCGCGACACCCGCCGTCGCCGCGGACTCCGGGTCGTTCAACGTCCTCACGTACAACGTCGCGGGCCTCCCCGAGGGCCTGAGCTCCGGCAGTCCGGAGAAGAACACCCCGCTGATCTCCCCCCGCCTCGGGGCGTACGACATCGTCAATGTGCAGGAGGACTTCAACTACCACGCGGCCCTGTACGCGGGCGACGACCACGCCCACCGCACCGCGACCAGCGGCGGTGTCCCCTTCGGCGACGGCCTCAACACCCTCTCGGACCATCCCTTCGAGGACTTCGAGCGGGTGAAGTGGAACAACTGCACCGGCACCAACTGCCTCACCCCCAAGGGCTTCTCACTGGCGCGGGTACGGCTCGCCGAGGGCGTCTTCCTGGACCTCTACAACGTGCACACGAACGCCGACGCCACCGACGACGCGCTCGCCGCCCGCCGGGCCAACGTCGAGCAGCTCTCCGATTTCATCCAGGCGAACTCCGCGGGCAACGCGGTGATCGTCATGGGCGACACGAACACGCGGTACACGCGCTCCGGCGACAACATCCGCACGCTCCTGAGCGAGAACGGCCTCACCGACGCGTGGGTCCAGCGGGTGAAGGGCGGGACACCCCCGGCCCAGGGCAGTGACGCGCTCGTCTGCCCCACGACGGCGCCCACGAACGACTGCGAGGTCGTGGACAAGGTCCTCTACCGCGGCAGCAAGCTGCTCAGCCTGAACGCGACCCGCTACAGCAACGAGTGGGCGTCCTTCCTCGACCCGGCCGGCGCCAACCTCTCCGACCACTTCCCGCACACGGTCGACTTCTCCTACACGCTCGACCCCTCCCTGCGCGCGAGCGACTTCTTCGGCGGCCCGCACGGCAGGGCCTTCAACGACGCGGACGACCTGCCGGCCAACCCGGCCCCGCGCACGCTGACCCTGCGCGGCAACGCCCGCCTGGACGCGGTGTCCCTCACCCACGACGGCGGTACGACGCTCAGCCACGGCGGCACGGGCGGTACGGCGACGTCCCTGACCCTCGCCTCCGGTGAGCACCTGACCTCCGTGAAGCTCACGCAGGGCCAGAAGGACGGCCGTACACGCCTGTTCTCGGCGGCGTTCACGACCGACAAGGGCCGCACCCTGTCCACCGGTACGGCCACGTCCGACGCGAAGACCTTCACGGCGCCCGCCGGCCGGCAGATCGTGGGCTTCACGGGGCGGGCGGGAGCCGAGGTCGACAAGCTGGGTGTGGTGTACGCGCCGATCCGCTGAGACCCCTGCGACGCTCTTTCCCCCTCAGGCAGTGACGCCTTCGGCGATGCGCCCGCTCAGTTCCCCGGCCGTCAGGCCGCCCGGTTCCCGCCCCTGGGACACGCTCTCCCGGGCGGCCTGCTGAAGGGCCGCGTTCACCGGGGTGGGCACGCCGTGCTCCCGGCCGAGCAGCACGATCTCGCCGTTGAGGTAGTCCGTCTCGATCGATCCCGCGCCCCGCGCCAGGCTCTGCCAGGACGAGCCGCGCGTGGGCTCGCCGGCGATCGGCTGCGGGTCGACCGTCCCGCTGCGCAGCCCGGTGATCTCGGCCCCGCTCGCGGCGGCGATGCCCGCGGCGTCGAGGGCCGCGGCCCCCTCGGCCTTCGCCCGGGCGACCAGGTCCCGCGCGGCGGCGTCCGAGGCGGAGCCGCACACGGCCTCGACCACGTTGGCGAGGTTCCCGAGGAGCTTTCCGTACTTCCAGCGCATCACGTCCGTCACCACCGGAGCCAGGAAGTGGGCTTTCTCCAGGTCGTCCGCGATCCGCCGGGCGGTCTCGTCCGAGCCCGTCCCGTACCGGCCGATGACCAGGGCGCCGGTGTACGGGGCGCAGGGCGCGACGACCTCACCGGGGTTCAGGTGGGTGCTGGGCAGGACGACGCACATGCCGTACACCTCGTGGAAGCGGCGCAGGGCCAGGCGCTCGTTCTCCACTCCGTTCTGGGCGCACACCAGCGGCAGCCGTTCGCCCGCCGTGCCCCCGCCCGCCACCGGCCGTGCGGCCCAGGCGTCCAGGGCAGACACGCTGTCCTGGGTCTTGACGGCGAGGACGAGCACGTCGTCCTCGCGCAGCTCGACGTCCTCGGGCCCTGCCACGACGGGCGTGTCGAGGGTGAGCGTGCCGGTGGGGACGGTGAGCCGCAGCCCGTTGTCGCGCAGCGCCTCGAAGTGCGCGCCGCGCGCGACCAGGACGACGGACCGGCCGCTTTCGTGCAACCGCCCCCCGATCGAACCGCCGATGGCTCCGGACCCGATGAAGATGTAGCGCATTCCGCTCCCTGGCTCTCCGCTTCAGGCGTCGTACGGGTCGTACAGGGCTGTACGGCTCGAAGCGGGCTCGAACTGCTGTCGGTCGAGGGCCTCGTGGTCGTCTTCGCCGTGGTCTCCCGTCCACCGCACCCCCGTGGCGTACCACCGGGCGAGTTCCTGCGCCCGCCGCTCGACCTCATGGTCGTCGGCACCGGTCAGGACGTAACCCGCCACGTACACACCGGACTTCACTCCCCCCTGGTACGCCGTTCCCACCGTACCCCGCAGGCGTTCCTCCACCACGAAGGGCGGGGGATCCGCGGGCAGGGCGGCGAGCGTGCCCCGCTCGGGATAGAAGACGACCCAGCCCGCGCTCTGTCCGGGCGCGACGCCGTGCACCCCGGCTTCGATCGGACTCTGGGGGGCGGCCTGGGCCCGGAACCACTGCTCGTCGAGGTCGAAGCCGGTGGCCGCGCGGATGGCGGGAGCGGTCAGCGCGCCGCCGGTCCGGCTGCCGATCTCGCACAGCACGAGTCGGTCGTCGGGCGTGTGGAAGACCTCCAGGTGGAAGGTGGTGCAGTCGGGGGTGGGCAGCGCGTCGAGGACCTTGCGCGCATAGCCGATGAGCCGGTCCGTCATCGGGTCGTCGCGGGTGAGCTGCGCCGACCCCAGATAGGTGCCGTCGCGGAAGGAGAGGCAGTCGTTGAGGTAGCGCGAGACGAACGAGGCCACCGGGGCGCCCGCCACCACCAGCCCGTCCACCACGTACATCGGGCCCTCCACGAACCGCTCCACCTGAGCGTGTTCGGGCAGGCCCGCAGCGAGGAGCCGGGCCAGATCCGCGGGGCCGCGCAGCACGTGCGTGGCGGTGGAACCGGAACCGAAGGCCGGCTTCACCACCACGGGGTAGCCGTGCTCGCGGACGAAGCCGAAGAGGTCGAAGGCCACGCGCACCGGGGCGAATTGCGGTACCTCGAGGCCGCTGCGGCGCACCAGGGTCTTCATGCGGACCTTGTCGCGGAACGCGAGGGCGCTGGCGAAGTCCTGGCCCGGCACGCCGAGCAGCTCCCGCAGCCGCGCGGCGCGCAGCAGGTCGCCCTCCATGCGGGCGAGCACGGCGCCGGGCGGCACTCGCTCGGCGAGGTCGAGGGCCGCCCGCTCCGCGTGGCCGCCCCGGTGGTAGCCGGGAACACAAACGGCGCCCGGGACATGCCGGTACTGCGGGAATTTGGCCTCGGAGACCAAGAGGTGCGGCCGTACGCCCGTATCGCCGGCCCACTTGTCGTACGGAGTGTCCGCATAGTCGCTGTCCACAAAAGTCAGAACACTCCGTTCTGCTCCGGTTTTCATCAGCACCTCCCAGGGTTCCTGAAAAGCACGCACCCGGCCGCGCGCGGCCTCAAGGCTAGGGGTGTGAGCGCAGCTCAGGCCCGTCCTGACACATAGCCTCGCTTTACCTCGGAAAGATTGTTCTGCTCATTCTGGCCGCGGCATCCACACCGTGATCGGCCCAGGTACCGGGCGCCACCACGCAGTGGTCAAAAGAAGCAGAAGGAGTTTTCCGAGGTAAATCCACAGTGCACGCAGAACCGTGTCCCGCCCCGGCCCCTGTTTTAGTGTCCCTCTCGATCCGAAGCACCTCGCCTGCAAGGACACCGGAGACCTGCCATGGGCGGAACACGCCGTACGCTCCGTCTGGGAGCCTTCCTGCTGACTCCTGGCTACCACGTGGCCTCCTGGCGGCACCCCACGGCCCGCGCGGACGGCGGCCTGGACTTCGCCCACTACCGCGAGCTCCTGCGCACCGCCGAGCGCGGCAGGTTCGACATGTTCTTCGTCGCCGACGGAGTGGGCATCCGCACCCCGTACCGCGACGCCGACGAGCTGAGCCGCTGGGGCCGCTTCCTCCAGTTCGACCCGCTGACGCTGCTGTCCGCGCTCGCCGTGCACACCACGCACATCGGTCTCGCCGCGACCGCCTCGACGACCTACAACGAACCGTTCCACATCGCGCGGAAGTTCGCCTCGATCGACCACCTCAGCGCCGGCCGGGCCGCCTGGAACATCGTCACCTCGGTGACGGACGCCGAGGCGAGGAACTTCAACCGCGACTCCCAGCCCGACCACGCGTCGCGCTACGGCCGGGCCAGGGAGTTCATGGAGGTCGTCACCGGCCTGTGGGACAGCTGGGACGACGACGCGTTCGGGTACGACAAGGAGTCCGGGCGCTACTTCGAGCCCGGCGGAATGCACGTACTGGACCACAAGGGCGAGCACTTCTCGGTGCGCGGGCCGCTCAACGTGGCCCGCCCGCCCCAGGGTTACCCCGTCCTCATCCAGGCGGGCGCCTCCGCGGACGGCCAGGACTTCGCCGCCCGCTGGGCCGAGGTCGTGTTCACCGCCGCGCAGACCCTGGACGAGGCCCGGACGTTCTACCGCGGGATGAAGCGGCAGGCCGCCGCCTACGGGCGCGACCCCGGTCAGATGAAGGTGATGCCCGGCCTCTTCCCGGTGGTCGCCCCCACGCGCGCGCAGGCCGAGGACAAGTACGCCGCCCTCCAGGAGCTGGTCGACCCGGTCGTCGGACTGGGGCTGCTCACCCAGCTCCTCGGCGACGTCGACATCTCGGGCAGCCCGTTGGACGGACCGCTGCCCGAACTGCCGTCCACCCAGGGCAGCACGAGCCGTCAGCAGCTCGTCTACGACAAGGCGCGCCGCGAGGGCCTGACGATCAAGGAGCTGTACCGGTCGCTGACCGGCGGCCGCGGGCACCGCATCGTCATCGGGACGCCCCAGGACGTCGCCGACCTCATGGAGGAGTGGTTCACCGGCGAGGCCGCCGACGGCTTCAACGTCATGCCGCCGGTGCTCCCCGAGGGCCTGGACGACTTCGTCGACCTCGTGGTGCCCGAACTGCAGCGCCGGGGCCTGTTCCGCACCGAGTACGAGAGCACCACGCTGCGCGGAAACCTCGGCATCGACCGGCCCGCCCGGGGTGCCGCCGCCGAACTCCCGCTCAGCACCGGCCCGTCACGAGTCCAGGAGTGAGCACACCTCATGCCGTCCTTCGGTAGAACCCTCAGCGAGATACCCCCCTCCCCGCTGGTGACCGTCGACCGGCTGCTGCGCGCCGGCGCGCACGCCGAACCGGTGCCGCTGCAGCAGGGCAAGACCGTCTTCGAGCCGTGCGCGCGGCCGGGCACCTGGGAGCGCGCGGAGTTCGGGATCGCGGCCCACGAGCACGCGCCGCCCGCCGGAGTCCCCGCGCTGCGCTCGGCGTTCGCCGACGCGGCGAGCCGACGCCGGGGCACCGCGGTCGACCCCGGGCAGGTCCTGGTCACGAGCGGCGCCACCCATGCCATCGCGGTGACCCTGCACGCGATCCTGAGCCCGGGCGACGAGGTCCTCATCCTGTCCCCGCAGTGGCTGTTCGCGACCGGCCTGGTGTGGGCGGCCGGCGGGACGCCGCGCGAGGTGCCGGTCTTCCTGGAGCTGAGCGATGACCCCGGCTTCGACTTCATCGCGGCGATCGAGCGTGCCGTGGGGCCGCGCACCCGGGCGGTCTACTTCAACAACCCCAACAATCCGACGGGCTTCCGCCTGGACGAGCGGGCCCTGGGGGCGCTCGCCGAGCTGGCCGCACGGCACGACCTGTGGCTGATCGCCGACAACGCCTACGAGAACTACGACTTCTCCGACGGCGGCTTCCTCGACACGGCGACCGTCCCCGGCGCGGCCGAGCGCACCTTCTCGGTGCACAGTTGCAGCAAGACGTACGCGATGCCCGGCACCCGCGTGGGCCATCTGATCTCGCCGCCCGGCGCGGAGGAGATCCTCACCAAGTGGTCGCTGCACACGCTGTACTCGGTGTCCACGGCCGCGCAGTACACCGCGTTCCGTGCGCTGGCCACACCGCCCGACGAGCTCGAGCGGCGCCGGGCGAGGGCGGAGCGGGCGTGGCAGCTGGCCGACGCCGCACTGGAGATCCCGCACACCCGCGTCACGGGCGGGCTCTACACCTTCCTCGACCTGAGCCGCTACGGCGACGGCGCGCAGTTCGTGCGCCGCTGCGCCGAGGCGGGGGTCGGACTCGCACCGGGCCTGGTGTTCGGCGGTCACTGCGACGGCTGGGCCAGGCTCTGCTTCACCGCGGCACCCGAAGAGGCGGTCGCGGACGCCATCGGCCGTATCAACAAGATCTACTGGGAGGGCGGCCTTGACCGTTGACACCACCGTGGCCAGGCCGGCGGCGGCTTCCGCGCTGGCTCCGTATCTGCACCGGTACGACAGCCCGGCACAGCTCGGACTCAAGATCAACGCGTATCGGGGCTACGAGGTGGAGGGTCTCGCCGAGGCGCTGCGCGCACCGGACCTGCACGGCGCCCCCGTCGAGTGCGTGATGGTCGGCGACTCGTACTTCATGACGCACCTGGGCCGCGGCGGCACCACGCTGTCCGGCGCCGACGAGCAGGAGTGGGGCCTCGCGACCCTGACCGGCCTGGTGGCCGAGGTGCGCAAGGCGCTGGACACCGAGTTCCCCGCGGACAGACGGCCGTTCCTGCTGGCCGATCTGCCGGACGGGACGACCCGCAGCACCGCCGCGGCCCGGGCCGCAGCCGACCGGTTCGCCGCGGCCGGCGCGGACGCGGTCAAGATCGAGGCGGCGGGCGAGGGCGAGTTCGCCTGCGTCGAGGCGGTGGCCGCGACCGGCACACCCACGCTGGCGCACCTCGGGTACACCCCGCAGAGCGGCGGCCTGGCCCGGCACGGCGACGCCCTGGACGGCGCGCTGGCGCTCTTCGCGCAGGCCCGCCGGGCCCGGGACGCGGGCGGCTGCGGACTGATCGTCGAGATGGTCAGCGAGGCCGTGAACCAGACGCTGAGCCGGCCCCACCCCGAAGGCCTCCCGCTGTACTCGGTGTTCAGCGGCCGGGCCCGCTGGGGCGGCCAGAGCCTCAACCTGTGGGACGCCGTCGTACGCCCCGTGCCCGGCGGCCGGTACTTCCCGCCGACTCCGGTGATCGACGCGGCCGAGGTGCCCGACCGCTACACCCCGGACCTGATCGCCGACCGCATGCGCGAGCTGCTGCGGCTCAGCCTCGCCGGCTGGTTCCCGCTCTCCCCGCGCACCGCGATGACCCCCCGTGAGACGGCCGAGATCACCGGCATCGACCCTTGGAGTGCCTCATGACCACCGCCGAACCGGTCACCGTGGAACCGGCCGCCCCCGGGTCGGACACGGCTGTCTTCGACGAGCTCGAATCGGCCGTACGCACCTACTGCCGGCGCTTCCCCGCCGTCTTCACGCGGGCGTCCGGACACCGCATGTGGGACGCGGACGGCCGGGAGTACATCGACTTCCTGTCGGGCGCCGGCGCGCTGAACTACGGGCACAACCCGCCCGGCGTCCGCGCCGCCCTCATCGACTACCTGCTGGCCGACGGCCCGGTCCACGGCCTCGATCTGCACACGGGCGCCAAGGCCGCGTTCCTGCACCGCTTCCGCGAGGTGGTGCTCGCCCCGCGCGGGCTCGACCACCGGGTGCAGTTCACCGGGCCGACCGGCACCAACGCCGTCGAGGCGGCGTTCAAGACGGCCCGCCGGGTCACCGGGCGCACCGACATCGTCGCCTTCACCGGCGGCTTCCACGGCCTGTCGCTCGGCGCGCTCGCCGCGTCCGCCACCTCGTTCAAGCGCGGCGCGGCCGGGGTGCCGCTCGGCCATGTCACGCGCATGCCGTACGAGGGCTACGCGGGCGACGGCGTGGACACGATCGACTACCTCACCCGGATGCTCGACGACCCGGGCAGCGGCATCGACCTGCCCGCGGCCTTCGTGGTGGAGACCGTGCAGGGCGAGGGCGGCCTCACGGCGGCGAGCGCGCCCTGGCTGCGCAGGCTCGCGGAAGTGGCGCGCGAGCGGGGCATCCTGCTGATCGTCGACGACATCCAGGCCGGGTGCGGGCGCACCGGTACCTTCTTCAGCTTCGAAGAGGCGGGGATCGTCCCCGACCTGATCTGCCTGTCCAAGTCCATCAGCGGCTTCGGCCTGCCCATGGCCCTCGTCCTGGTCCGCCCCGAGTTCGACCAGCTGGGCCCGGGCGAGCACAGCGGCACCTTCCGCGGCAACAACCTCGCCTTCGTCACCGCCACGGCCTGCCTGGAGCGCTGGGCGGAGCCGGAGTTCGCCGCGGGGGTGCGGCGCAACGCCGCCGCGCTGGAGGCCCGGCTCGACGAACTGGCGGCCCGGTTCTCGCACCTCGGCTGCACCGTGCTCGGCCGCGGCCTGATCCGCGGGCTCGGCTTCACCGACCCGGCGCTCGCGGACCGGGTGTCACGGGCCGCCTTCACGCGGGGGCTCCTGGTGGAGACGTCCGGCGCCCGCGGCCAGGTCCTCAAGATCATGCCGCCGATCGTGGCGGAGGCCGAAGAGCTCGCGCCCGGTCTCGCCCTCCTGGCCGACGCCATCGCGTCGGCCGCCCATGACGACGTATCCGAAGGGGACCTGACGTGAGCATCGCCGAGCACGAGCAGACCGTCGAGGGCGACCACGCACACGGCATCGACGAGAGCGTGCTGCGCCGGATCGCCGACTCCTGGCCGCGGCGCGCCACGATCCGCACCGATCTGGACCGGATATCGGAGCCGGAGGAGTACGACGAGCACCTGCCGGACTACCCGGAGCACCTGCTGCCGTTCGCCGAGCACCCGCTGTACCTCGCGGCCACGCCCGAGCAGCGCCAGAAGGTCCTCACCATGGCCTGGCTGGTCTACAACGAGCGGGTCATCGCGGCCGAGGAGTACGTCGCCAACCCGACCTTCGCCATGATCATGCACGGCGCCTTCCCCGGTGCCGACGGCATCCACCTCAAGCGGGCCGTCCAGCAGACGCACGTGGACGAGGTCTGGCACACGTACATGCACATGATCGCGATGCAGCGCACCCGCGAGATCCGGCAGGTCACCGACGAGCCCGCCTATCCGCACACGGTCACCTACCGCCGGCTCCTGGAGGCCGACGCGAAGCTGCCGGAGCGCTGGGAGCGCGACCTGCTGAAGCTGGTGTGGACGACCGTCTCGGAGATCAGCGTCAACGCCTATCTGGAGCTGCTCTCCCGGGACAAGACCGTCCAGCCGCTGCACTCCCTCGTGCCCCGGCTGCACGCCCGCGACGAGTCCGCGCACTCCTCCGTGATGGTCGAGGTCGCCAAGGCGCTGTACGTGCACATGAACGCCGAACAGCGCCGTGCCTTCGCCGACGCGCTGCCCAAGGCGCTGCACGCCTTCGTGGAGCAGGACTTCGCGGTGTGGCCCGGCATTCTGCGGGCGGCGGGGTTCGAGCAGGCCGACGAGATCGTCGAGGACTGCCGCCGCCAGGCCGGCACCGGCCTGCTGGTGCGCGACTTCTCCGGGGTACGGCGCATCGTGCGCGAGATGGAGCTCGAGGACCAGGTCGACTTCGACTTCGGGGCCGAGTGACGTGAAGCTCACCGCGGGCGGCCGCCGGCTCGCCGTCGCCGCGCTCGTCCAGTCGCTCGGCATCGGCCTGTTCATGGCGAGCTCCATGGCCTACTTCACCCGGCAGGTGGACCTCTCGGCGAACCAGGTGGCCTCCGGGCTCGCCCTCGCCGGTGTCGTGGCCCTCGGGATCTCGCTGCTCGGCGGGGTCCTCGCCGACCGGTACGGGGCGCGGCGGGTGCTCGCCGCCGTGTACCTGGGGCGTGGGGTGTGCTGTGGGGCGTACGTCTTCGTCTCGGACTTCTGGCAGTTCATGGCGGTGACGCTGTGCGCGGTGGCGTGCGACCGGGCGGGGCCTCCGGTGCTCCAGGCGCTGGTCGCCGTGGCCGTGCCCGAGCGCCAGGAGCGCACCCGGCTGCTCGCCGTGGTCAATGTCGTACGCAACTGCGGGCTCGGGGTCGGCGCGATGGCGGCCGGCGTCGCGCTCGTCAGCGACACCCAGGCCGCCTACCGGGTCACACTGGCCGTCATCGGGCTCGCCTTCCTGGGCGGTGCGGTGCTGGTGCTGCGGGTGCCCGAGCCGGCCGCGCCGAAGGCCGGGGCCGCCCCGGACCGGGCCGGGGAACGGCCGGTCAGAAGCCGGGTGCTGCCCGACGGGCGCTATCTGGCGCTGACGGGGCTCAACTTCGTGCTGTTCTTCTTCGACACGATGCTGCTGATCGCGATGCCCGTGTGGGTCCTGGAGCACACGGACGCCCCGCGGGTCACCGTGTCCGTGCTGTTCACCCTGAACACCCTGCTCGTGGTGGTTCTTCAGATCCCGGTCAGCAGGCTGGCGACCGGCCAGCGGCGCACCACCCGGATGCTGACGTGGACGGGTGCCGTGCTCGCGGTGAGCAGCCTGTGCTTCGCCGCGTCCGGCTCCGTCGCGGGCGGCCTCGCGGTGGCGTGGCTGGTCACCGCCGTGGTGCTGCTGTCCCTGGCCGAGGTCATCGCCAACTCCGCCGTATGGGACCTGTCCATCGCCCTGGCCCCCGAGGAGCAGCGCGGACGCTATCTGTCCGTCTTCAATCTGAGTGTGGCCGGACAGCGGGTCCTCGGTCCCGTGATGGTCACCGGGCTGCTGCTCGGTTCGGGGCCGCTCGGCTGGGTCGTGGCCGCGGCGGTGCTCGTGGTGGCCGGCGGCGCGGCCGAGCGGGTCGCCCGCTCGGCCGGTGAGCGCATGAGCGCCAGGGTGCCCGTCGATGCCTGAACTGCCCGTCTTGGTCTGCGCGTCCGTCGCGGTGTTCCTCGGCGCGCTGGTCCAGGGCAGCGTGGGAGTGGGGCTCGCCCTGGTGTCGGCGCCGGTGGTGCAGATCGCCGCGCCGCGGCTCATGCCGGGGTCGCTGCTCCTGGTCGCCGCCGTCCTGGCCGTGCTCGGGGCGGCCCGGGAGATCGCCCACACCGACTGGCACGGCGTCTCCTGGGCGCTGGCCGGGCGGATCGCGGGCACGGCGGCGGCTTCGTACGTGATCCTCGTGGTCTCGGGGCCGACCCTCGATCTGCTCTCGGCGGGCATCACGCTGGGCGTCGTCTCGCTCCTCGCCTCCGACCCGGCCCGGCTTCCCCGGAACCGGGGCACACTGCTCGCCTCCGGCGCCGTGGCGGGCCTCACCGGGACGACGTCGTCGATCGGCGGGCCGTTCATCGCGCTCGTCTACCACCGGGAGCCCGGGCCCACGGTCCGCGGCACCCTCGGGGTCTTCTTCACGGCCGGGGCGCTGCTCTCGCTCGGCTCCCTCACCGCCGTCGGCCGCCTGCCACGCGAGCAACTGGTCTTCGGGGCGCTGCTGTTGCCGGCCGTGGTGGCCGGATTCGCGCTGTCGGGGCCGGTCCGGCGGCATGTCGACGGCGGCCGGATGCGCCGCGCGGTGCTCGCCCTCGCGGTGGCCGCCGCACTTGTCCTGATCGTCCGGGGGCTGGTGGCCGCCGGCACGCCATGAGCGCGTCCGCCGGACGCGCGAGCACATGTACCGAGAAAGGAACGGATCATGCGGGTGGGATGTGCGGGACTGGGGTCCATGGGCGGCGGGATGTGCCGTCGGCTCGCGGAGCGCGGGTTCGACGTGGTCGCGTACGACGTCGATACGAGCGCCGCTGCGGCGGCCGGCGCCCACCCGGGCGTGCGGACTGCGGCGGGCGTCGCGGACCTGGCCGCGCCGGTGGTGGTCACCATGCTCCCCGACGGCGCGGCCGTGCGGCAGGTGGCCGAGGAGCTGCTCCCGCACCTCGCCGCCGGCTCCCTGATCATCGACACGGGTTCCTCGGCACCCGGTGACACGCTGGCACTGGGCACAGCGGCCGCCGCGTACGGGGTGTCCGTGGTGGACGCGCCGGTCTCCGGCTCCCCGGCCGCCGCGCGGGCGGGTGAGCTGACGCTGATGGCCGCGGGGGAACCCGGGGCGGTGGAGCGGGCGGAGCGGGTGCTCGGCGCGCTCGGCACGGTGTACCGGGTGGGTCCGGCGGGCGCGGGACACGCGCTGAAGGCGCTCAACAACCTGCTCTCCGCGGTCAATCTCGCCGTGGTCGCCGAAGTCATGCTCGCCGGGCGGGCGTTCGGCCTCGAACCCGCGGTGATGCTGGAGGTGATCAACGCCTCCACCGGCCGCAACCACGCCTCGCAGACGAAACTCCCCGACCATGTGCTGTCCGGTACTTTCGACTCGGGCTTCGCGCTGCGCCTGATGCTCAAGGACATCCGCATCGGCACGTCGTTGCTCGACTCCGCGGGCGGCCCCGCCTCCTTCGGCCACGCCTGCCAGGAGCTGTGGGAGAAGGCGCACGAAGAACTGCCGGCGGGCGCCGACAACGTCGAGGTCGTGCGCTGGCTGGAGAACGCATCGGGACGGGAGTTGCGCGCATGACGCAGGAGAACGCACCGCGGATCGCGGTCATCGGCGGCCAGGTCGCCGCCCTGAGGAAGGCACGGCAGGCCGGCTTCGACATCGTCTGGGTGCACGGGCCGCACGAACTCGACAGGTCGGGCCTGGAGCTGGTGGCCGAGGCCCACCTCACGGACTACCGCGACCCGCGGGCCGTCGCCGATCTCCTCGCCGCCGTGCACCGGCACCGGCCGCTGGCCCGGGTCGTCTCGATGATCGAGGACGGTCTGGAGTCGGCGGCGGCCGCGACCACGGCGCTCGGCCTTCCCGGCACCGGCCTCGACACCGTCCGCGTGTTGCAGGACAAGCTGGCCTTCCGGGAGCTGCTCGCCGACCGCGGCATCGAAGGGGTCGCCGCCCGGCTGGGACACGACGAGGCCGACATCCGCGCCTTCGTCGCCGAGTTCGGACCCACGGTGATCAAGCCCAGGTACGGATCCGGCAGCCTCGGCGTGCGGCTGGTGCACGGCCCCGGCGAGGTCGCCGAAGTGGCTGCCTGGGCAGCGGAGTTCGGGCTGCACACATTCGTGATGGAGGAGTATCTGCGGGGCCCCGAGTTCAGCGTGGAGGCGTTCAGCTTCGCGGGCGAGCACGTGGTCGTCGCGTACACGGCCAAGGAGAAGCTGGACTCCTTCGTCGAGGTCGGGCACGTGCAGCCGGCGGGCCTCGACGCGGACGAGACGGCCCGGATCGCGTCGCTGGTCACCAGGATGCTGGACGCTGTGGGCATCGAGGACGGCCCCTCGCACACCGAGGTGATCGTCACCCCCGACGGCCCCCGCCTGGTGGAGTCCCACAACCGGCGTGGCGGCGACCGGATCGCCGATCTGGTCGACGAGGTGTACGGGACCGACATCGACGCGCTGGCCTTCCTCTGGTACGCGGGCCGCACCGCGCCCATCACGCCGGGCCCGGCCAGGGGCGGCGGCGCCATCCGCTTCCTGACCGCCGAGCCGGGCGTCGTCGAGTCCGTCACCGGAGCCGACGAGGTGCGCGCCGATCCGCGGGTGGTGGCCCTTCAGCTCTCCGTCGAGCCCGGGGCCACGGTGGCCCCCATCGCCTGGTCGTACGACAGGTCCGGGCTGCTCATCGTGCGCGGCGAATCGGCCGATGACGCGCGCGCCCGGGCCCGTCGGCTGGCCGACCGGATCACCATCAAGACCCGGCCCGGCACGGAGCCGGGCGCTCCCCGCTCCATCGCGGCCGTGGCCCCCCGGCCCGAACGGCTGCTCGGCACCATGCCTTCGAGTCCCGAGAAGTCGGAGAGGTAACCCCATGGGCAAGCTCTACGAGGGGCTGACCCCCGCGCTGCGTGACTTCATCGCCCAGGCACCCCTGTACTTCGCGGCCACCGCGCCTCTGTCCGCGGACGGGCATGTCAACGTCTCCCCCAAGGGCGGCATGGACACCTTCGCCGTCCTCGACGACACGACGGTGGCCTACCTGGACCTCATAGGTTCCGGAGCCGAGACCATCGCGCATGTGCGGGAGAGCGGCCGGATCACCTTGATGTTCTGCTCGTTCACCCGCCGCCCCAAGATCCTCCGGCTGTACGGCACCGCCCGCTGCGTCTTCCCCGACGCCCCCGAATGGGACGTCCTGATCGGCCACTTCGGCAAGCATCCGATCCCGCGGTCCGTCATGGTCGTCTCGCTGACCCGCATCACCGACTCCTGCGGATTCACGGTGCCGGAGATGGACCTGGTCCGCGAGCGCGACCTCCAGGACCAGTGGGGCATGCGCAAATCGGACCGGGAACTCGAGGACTACATGCGGCAGAAGAACTCCACCAGCATCGACGGCCTGCCGGCCCGCCCGCACCAGGAATCGTAGGACGACGGCCTCAGGAGCGATTTCCGGACGGGCATGGTCGGGCAGTGGCTCAAACTAAGTGGCGTGGGCAGGTGCCTTGTTGCTTGGATTCCCGGCGTGACTTCTGCCCATTTTGACAACAAGCCCGAGCGGGTATCGCCGCACACCCTCACCGAGCGAAGTGCCCGCCCGTGAGACACCACATCGGCCGTTCGTCGATGCCCTTGGAGGGCATACCTTCGGACGTACCGGACGTTCCGCACTTCGCCGACGCACACGTCCGGCGGCACGAGCGGCGCAACGCACTCCACACACTGCAGGGGCTGATGGAACTCGCCCGGCACGCCGGGGACCGACCGGCGCCGGGCACCTCACCGACGAGCCTTCCGCTCGCCGAGGTCGGCGAGATCGTGCAGCGGGTCGGCAACTCCCTGATCCGCGCCCAGCTGGTCGGGAAGCTGCTCGCCGCCTCGGAGCGCGGAGTGCGGCTGCGGCTCAGTCCCGGATCATTCCTGCCCCGCGACATCGACGGAGCCGGTGATGTCGTCACCGTCGTGGGCAACCTCATCGAGAACGCCGTCGACGCCGTCGCGGACATGTCCCGGTTCACGCCCACGGTGGAGGTCGCTCTCCGCCACGACCAGGGCGTCATCGAACTGAGCGTGAGCGACAACGGGACGGGCGTCGACCCGTGCCGACGGCAGTGGATCTTCGAGCGGGGCGCCTCCACCAAGCCGTCCCCCTCGCCCGCGTGGCCGCGGGGGCTGGGTCTCCCGCTGGTGCGGGCCATCGCCGAGGAGCGGGGCGGAACCATCACGGTCGGGGACCGGGAGGGCGGCGGCGCCGTGTTCACCGTACGGATGGCGGCCGTCCGCACACGCTTATGGATGTCGGTCGACAGACAAAAGTCGCGCTGACAATCGAAACCGGGGGAACCATGTTCAATGTGCTCGTCGTTGACGACGACTTCTATGTGGCGAAGATCAACGCCCATTATGTGTCGAACGTGCCAGGATTCCGGGTGGCCGGAATCGTGCACAGCGCCGCTCCGGCCCTCGCGGCCGTCGAGCGCGGCGGTATCGACCTGATCCTTCTCGACCAGTTCCTGCCGAACGAGAGCGGACTGTCCCTCACACGTCGCCTCCGGCAGATGTGCCATGACGTCGACGTCATCATGGTCACGGCAGACCGCCGGCCCACGTCGGTCCACGAGGCCCTGCGCGCCGGGGCCCTCTACTACCTCGCCAAGCCGTTCACCAGTGACGGCCTGCGCAGCAAGCTGGAGGCCTACGCCCAGCTGCGCGGCAACATCGACGAGGGCACGGAGATGGACCAGGCCCGCATCGACCGGACGTTCGGCGCCCTGCGCACCAAAGAGGCCGAGCACGCCATACCCAAGGGGTACTCGGAACGCACCGCCGAGCTGATCCTGCGCATCGTCGCGAAGTACGGGGCCGAACGGCAGGTTTCCGCCCAGGACGTGTCCGAGCAGGCGCGGATCAGCCGGTCGACCGCCCAGCGATACCTCAAGTACCTGGCCGGGAACGGCAAGTTGCGGCTCACCCTGCGCTATGGCGACAGCGGGCGGCCTCAGCACCTGTACTCCGGTCTCTGATGGCGGGGTACGGCAGCGGTGTGGCGCCCTGGTTCCAGCAGTGCGTCGTGGCCACGGGGCGGTTGCCGCTCCTGTCGTTCCTCGTCGGGCTGCTCACCGCCTTCGTGGGGATCCGGTTCAGCGTCCGGCTGATCCGGGCCGAGGTCCGCTGGTGGCCGGGAAACGTCCGGCTGGGCGGGCTCCATGTCCACCACGTGGTCTTCGGTGTGGTGCTGATGGCGGCGGCGGGCATCGCCGGGCTCGCCGTGCCGGACGGGTGGCCCGTCTGGCGCGCGGTCCTCGCGGTGGTGTTCGGGATCGGAACGGGGCTCGTCCTGGACGAGTTCGCGCTGATCCTGCACCTCGAGGACGTCTACTGGACCGAGCGCGGACGCACCTCGGTGGACGCCGTCTTCGCCGCCGTCGCCCTGAGCGGCATGATGCTGATCGGCATGCGCCCGCTCGGCCTCTGCCGCTGGGACGTTCTCAGTCGCGACGGAGCCACCGCGGTGTTCGCCGCCGAGGTGGCCGGTGCGCTCCTGCTCGCGGCGGTCACGCTGCTCAAGGGCAAGACCTGGACCGGTCTCGTGGGGATCTTCTGGCCGCCGCTGCTCGTCGTCGGCGCGCTGCGGCTCAGCCGGCCCCGGGCGCTGTGGGCACGCCGGTGGTACGGAGTCCGGCGCCCGGACAGGCAGCGGCGTGCCGAAGCACGTGAGAGCCGGTTGCGGGTGCCCCTGATGGCCGCCAAGGTGCGTGTCCAGGAGCTGCTCGCCGGGCGGCACGACCTGCCGGATCCCCGCCCCGCGCCGACGCACCGCCAGCGCTCCCCGCACTGCCCGGGCCGCGCCGGGCACGCCCGCTCACGGTCGTCGGCCGACCACAGGACCCGGCCGCGCAACGGCCGTTGGATTTACGAGAAGAACAGGCTTTCCGCCGTCAAGTCGGTTTGCGCCCACAACGGTGGCGCGTCCCCTCCCATGAACTAGCCTCCCGAACGAATTCTCAGCGATGCGACAGGAAGCCGATCCGTGCTGACCCGTGTTCTCCCCCCGCCCGGTCCCGCCCGGATGCTCACGTTCATCACCATGGTGATGAGCCTGGGGCAGGGGCTGTGGATGGCCATCAACGCGATCTACGCGGTGACCATGGTCCGTCTCACGCCGAGTCAGCTCGGCATCAGCGTGGGCATCGCGGCCGCTCTCGTCCTGGTGTCCAGCATCCCGCTCGGCCACCTCGCCGACCGGGCCGGGCCGCGCACGGTCCAGATGTGGTCGTTCCTGGCCCTGGCGCCGCTGACCGCCGCGCTGGTGTTCGTCGAGGGGTTCTGGTCGTATCTGCTCGTCACCTCCGCACAGGGCCTCGCCTACCGGGCCGGCAACAACGCCCGGAAGGCGATGATCGCGGCCAATGTCCCGAAGGGCGAGCGGGCCCGGGTCATGGCGTACATCCGGGCCGCGCTCAACGTGACCATGTCGATCGGCGCCTGCATCTCCGGCCTCGTCCTGGCCTGGGGCGAACGCGTCGGCTACCAGGGCGCCGTCCTCTTCACCGCGCTCTGCTTCCTCGTCACCGGCCTGCTCACCCTCAAGGAGGCACCGGTGCCACCGGTGCCGGCCTCGGCGGGCGCGGCCTTCGCGGTGCTGCGTGACATGCCGTTCCTGGCGTTCACCGCGCTGGACGGACTGCTCGTCACGCACGCGCTGCTGCTCGACATCGTGCTGCCGCTGTGGGTCATCAGCCACACGGACGCCCCGCGCTGGATGAGCGCGGCCATCCTGCTCGTCAACACCGCCTTCGTGGTGGCCTTCCAGACCAGGGCGGCCCGCGGCACCGACGATCCCAGGTCCGCGTCCTGGGCGAGCTTCCAGGGAGCGGGCTGTGTGGCGGCCGCCTGCCTGGTGTTCGCGACGACCGGCGGGAGCGGGATGGCGGCGGCCTGCGTCCTGCTGGTCCTGGGCGCTCTCGTGCACGCGCTCGGCGAGATCCGGCACGCGGCAGGCAGCTGGACCATCGCGTACGACCTCGCGCCCGACCACGCCCAGGGCCAGTACCAGGGCACGTACAAGATGGGCGGCGACGTCGGCAAGATGTTCGCCCCCGCCGTCTTCACCTGGCTGGTCATCGGCCACGGTGCGACCGGCTGGATCGTCCTGGCGGTGGCGTACGCCCTGCTGGGCGCCGCCATGCCGGCCGTCGTGGCCCGCGGTGTGCGCAGCCGGGCCGCCACCGCCGAAGAGGCCGCCGCCGCGGCCTGAGCCCCGGCCCGCCGTGCGCCTCGGCAAGCCCTTCCACACGCCCCTCACTCAGCGAGGTGTCACCCATGACCCGCACCATTGCCCCTCGGAGCGTCAACCTCCAAGGCGTCTGCCTGGTGGACGAGGCCCACGGCTGGGCCGTCGGCGACGGCGGCATGATCCTGGCCACCACGGACGGCGGCCTGCGCTGGCACGCGCAGGGCAGCACCGACAAGGACCTGCGCGCGGTGTGCTTCGCCGACACCGAGCGCGGCTGGACGGCGGGCCGGGACGGCGTCATCCTGCACACCACGGACGGCGGCCGGCACTGGGAGCAGCGGAGCACGGGCACGGACCGCAACCTGTACGGCATCTCCTTCGATGCCACCGGTCGCACCGGCTGGGCCGTCGGGGACAGCGGCACCGTCCTCGTCTCGACCGACGGCGGACTGACCTGGCGGCGGCAGCACTCCGACGACACGCACTTCACCCGCTGCTTCGCGCTGGACGAGAAGACCGCCTGGATCATCGGCAAACGGGGCAGCATCCACGCCACCACCGACGCGGGAGCGACCTGGGTCGTTCAGCAGAGCGAGGCCGATGCCGACCTGCGGGGCATCTACGCGGTGTCGCCCGACCTGTGCTGGGCCGTCGGCCGCATGGGCACGGTGCTGCGCTCCGAGGACGGCGGCGGCACCTGGATCCGGGCGGACAGCGGCACCGGCCTCGACCTGTACGGGCTGTGGGCGGCGCCCGACGGCCGTGAGGTCCGCACCTCCGGCGACGACGGCGTCATCCTCGCGTCCCACGACGGCGGCCGCACCTGGTCCCCGCAGTCCAGCGGCACGGCCAAGGACGTGGTGGCACTCGCGTTCATGCCCGACACCCGGCACGGCTGGATGGTCGGCGACTGCGGCCTTGTCCTCGCCACCCCGGACGGCGGTGAGACCTGGAGCCCGCAGCTCAGCGGCGTCCACAAGGACCTCGCCGGTGTGCACGGCTCGGGCGACGCCCGCTGGGCCGTCGGCCGGGACGGTCTGCTCGCGGTCACCACGGACGGCGGTGCCACCTGGCAGGTGGGCGACACGGGCAGCGGCGCACAGCTGTGGGACGTCACCTTCCTCGCCGACGCGCGGCGCGGGTGGGCCGTCGGCGACGCCGGCCTCGTCCTGGCCACGGACGACGGCGGTTCCACCTGGCACCCCCAGGACACGCCCACCGAAGTGCCGCTGCTGAGCGTCCACTTCGAGGGCGACCACGGCTGGGCGACCGGCACCGAGGGAACCGTCCTCGCCACCACCGACGCCGGCACCACCTGGCAACGGCAGGTCACGCCCACCGAAGTGCCGCTGCTGAGCGTCCACTTCGAGGGCGACCACGGCTGGGCGACCGGCACCGAGGGAACCATCCTCGCCACCACCGACGCCGGCACCACCTGGCAACGGCAGACCGCCCCGTCAAGGGCCACGCTCACCTGCGTCCACGCCGGCACCGGCGGCGCGGCACGTGTCGTCGGCCGCGCCGGCACCGTACTGACGACGAAGGACGGCGGCGTCACCTGGGAGACGCGGGACAGCGGCACCGACGTGAGCCTGTGGGGCGTCGCGTTCACCGCGTCGGGCGAGCACGGCTGGGCGGTCGGCGACGGCGGCACCGTACGGGCGACGAAGGACGGCGGCGTCACCTGGGAGGCACAGGACAGCGGCATCGCCGACAACCTGAAGGCGGTGTGGGCCCGTCCCGACGGCGCCGAGGTGTACGCGGTGGGCGACGGCAGCTCCGTCATCGCCACCGGGAACCACGGCGCGACCTGGTCCTCCCACGTGGCCAGCACCGGCCGGAATCTGTACGGCGTTCACATCTTCCCCACCGGCCGGGACGGCTGGGTGGTCGGCGACGGCGGCACCGTGCTGGCCACCCGGGCCGGACGCCGCTGGGCCCGGCAGCCCAGCGGCACGGCCGCGAACCTCTACTCGGTCTCGCCCGCCGACGACACCACCGCCTGGGCCGTCGGCCGGGCCGGAACCATTCTGGTCACGCGCGACTCCGGCATCTCCTGGCAGCACCAGGCCAGCGGCAGCAGCAAGGATCTCCTCGAGGTGCATATGCGCCCCGACGCCCGTACCGGCTGGGCCGTCGGCGACCGGGCCACCATCCTCGGCACCCGGGACGGCGGCAGCACCTGGCTGCACCAGCCGAGCCCGTACCCGGACTGTGCCCTGTGGGCGGTGGACTTCGCCGACGACCGCACCGGCTGGGCCGTGGGCACCGGCGGCACGGTCCTCGCCACCCGGGACGGCGGGGCCACCTGGGAGAAGCAGGACAGCGGCGGCACGGACGACCTGATCGACATCCACGCCGTGGACCCCGCCACGGCCTGGGCCGTCGGCCACCGGGGCACCGTCGCGCACACCCGGGACGGGGGCCGCACCTGGGAGCGCCGCGAGAGCCCCACCCGGCAGAACTTCACCGCCGTGCACTTCACGCCCGACGGCCGGACCGGCCGCGTGGTCGGCCGCAGCGACACCGTCATGACCTCGTACGACGCCGGCACGACCTGGCAGGTCGGCACCACGGGCACCGGGATGTCGCTGTGGAACGTGCGCAGTCTCTCCGCGCTCGACTCATGGATCGTCGGCGACGAGGGCATCGTGCTGTCGAGCTCCGACGGCGGTGCCACCTGGGATCGGCACTTCTACAGTCCGGAGAAGGACGCGGTCCCCGGCCGCTGACCGGTCCGCCGGCCGTGACACCACCCACCGAAACAGAGGAAGCAATGGACAACGCATTCAAGGACGTTCCTCCCACGACCCTCGCCGATCTGCTGGGCCGCGCCCAGGTCATGGACACCGGTATCCGTCCGCTGTGGAACTCGCCCCGTGTCGCGGGTCCGGCGTACACCGTGCGGTGCGAGCCCGGCGACAACCTGATGCTGCACGCCGCGATCTACCGCGCCGAGCCCGGCTCGGTCATCGTCGTGGAGTCGGGCGATGTGGACTACGCGCTGGCCGGCGGCAATGTGTGCGCCGTCGCCCAGCGCCGGGGTGTCGCGGCGTTCGTCGTCGACGGTGTCATCCGCGACCTCGGCGAGGTGCGCGAGGCGGGCTTTCCCGTCTTCTCGCGCGGTGTCATCCCGATCCCCGGCACCAAGAAGAAGGTCGGCTCGCTCGGTGAGCCGGCCCGCGTCGGGGGCGTGCTCGTGCACCCCGGCGACATCGTGGTCGCCGACGAGGAAGGCATCGTCGTGACTCCCGCCGCCCGCCGGGAGGAGATCCTCGCGGCGGCTCAGGCGAAACTGGCCAAGGAGGCCGAGGAGTCCCTCGACGCCTGGGAGGCGAACCACCGTGCCCGCATCGACAAGGCGCTGAGCGACCAGGGCTTCACCGGCTGAGCGGACCGGCTTTCCCTTGCGGCTGCGCACCCCGGAACACCGACCGGGGTGCGCAGCTGTTTCGCTTTCGGGCCCCTCGGCGATTAGCCGTGCGGCAAACGAGCAGAACGCGCTTTTCTCGGGATAGCGGTGTTTAGGGATTCAGCGCGCACAAACGAGCTGTCGGGAGGCAGCGTGACTAGCGTCGGTCGGGTCCAGTCATCGATGAGTTCGGATCGACATGACCACAGCACTGAATGTGCGCCTGGGAGCCGGCCTCCTCCACCACGCGCGCGTCCTGCCCGACAGCGTCGCTCTGACCATCGGCAGCCGCGGCTACACCTACGAGGAGGCCGCGGCCACCGCGCGACGGTGGGCCGCCCTGCTGGTCGAGGCGGCCGGCGGCCGGCCCCGCCGCGTCGGCGTGTTCGCCCACCGCAGCGAGGCCTCGTACCTGGGCGTCGCCGCCGCGCTGTGCGCCGGCGCCGCATTCGTGCCGCTGAACCGGAAGTTCCCGGCCGAGCGCACCCGGTCCATGCTCCAACGGGCCGACGTCGACGCGGTGATCGTCGACTCCGCCTCGCTGCCCGGCCTCGCCGGGATACTCCGGGACCTGCCGCGCAGCCCGGTCGTGCTGCTGCCCGACGCCGTACGCGGCCAGGCCGTCGATCTCGGGAACGACGTACGGGTACTGGACGCCATGGACCTGGCCGTGGCCGCGCCGCTGGAGCAGCTGCCGGAGGTGTCGCCCGACGACATCGCGTATCTGCTGTTCACCTCGGGCAGCACCGGCGTGCCCAAGGGCGTCCCGGTGACCCACGGCAACGTCCGGGCGTTCCTCGACGCCAACCAGGAGCGATACCGGCTCACGCCCGACGACCGGCTCACGCAGACCTTCGACCAGACCTTCGACCTGTCGGTCTTCGACCTCTTCATGGCGTGGGAGAACGGCGCGCGGGTCTGCTCGATGGAGTCCATCGAAGTCCTGGCTCCCTTCAGGTACCTGGAGCGCAACGGGATCACGGTGTGGTTCTCCGTGCCCTCCGTCGCCGCCATGCTGCGCAGGCGCGGAGTGCTGCGGCCCGCCACCATGCCCACGCTGCGCTGGAGCCTGTTCTGCGGCGAGGCACTCCCCCGCGCCACCGCCGAGGCCTGGCAGGCCGCCGCTCCGGGCTCGGTGGTCGAGAACCTGTACGGGCCGACCGAGCTCACCATCGCCTGTACGGTGCACCGCTGGGACCCGGCCACCAGCCCCGCGGCCTGCGTGCACGACAACGTGCCGATCGGCCGCCCGTACCCCGGCCTCGACTCCCTGGTGGTGGACGAGGAGTCGAACCCGGTGCCCGACGGGGAGACCGGCGAACTCTGCATGACGGGACCGCAGGTCACCCCCGGCTACTGGCAGGCCCCCGAGATCACCGCGGAGCGCTACTTCTCGCACGGCGGCCGTACCTACTACCGCACCGGAGACCTGGTCCGGCTTCAGGACGGCGAATACGTCTGCCTCGGCCGCAACGACCAGCAGGTCAAGGTCGGCGGCCACCGCGTCGAACTGGGCGAGATCGAGGCCGTGCTGCGCCGCGCGGGCGCCGTCGAGGCGGTCGCCCTGCTGTGGCCCGACGCGGACACCGTCAGCGCCGTCGTCTCGGGCGCCACGGATCCGGCCGCGCTGACCGAGGCCTGCGCCGACGCGCTGCCCGCCTACATGGTGCCGCGCTCGGTCCACGTCGTCGACGAGATGCCGGTCAACGGCAACGGCAAGACCGACCGCGGCGCGCTGCGCAGACGACTCGACGAAGGTCTCTGACCTCAAGAACGAGGTCTGCGGACCTCCAAGAAAGGGAATCGTGAGCAACGTCGACCAGCTCATAGCCCGCGCCCTGGGCATTGCCGAGGACCGTGTCACGGACGGGCTCGAATACCAGTCGATCAGGGAGTGGGACTCGCTCGGCCACGTCTCGCTGCTGGTCGCCATCGAGCAGGAGTACGGCGTCGAGATCGACGACGACCTCACACTGGGGCTCCGATCGGTGGCGGCCGTCCGCGAGTTCGCCGCGACCCGCGTCCCCGGGCGGACCGGCGGGGACGGGGGGCTCCCCGTCGCGGCCGCCGGGCAGGAGGAGCGCCGCACCGTACACCGGGGTCTGGAGGGCGTCGTCTTCGACCGGACCGCCATCACCCACATCGACGGCGCCGAGGGCGTCCTCGAATACCGCGGCTACAGCATCCACGACCTGGCCGAGCGGTCCTCCTTCGAGGAGGTCGCTCACCTGCTGGTCCACGGTGAACTCCCCGACGCCGCGGGCCTGGAGAGCTTCGCGAAGCAGCTGCGCGCCTTGCGCGCACTGCCCGAGCCCGTCCTCGCCCTGGTCCGCTCCCTCGCGCACGCGCACCCCATGGAGGCACTGCGCACCTGTGTCTCCGCGCTCGGCGCCTTCGGCCCGCGACGGGCGCCCGGCACCGACGAGAGCCATGCCGAGGCCCTGGAGACCGGTGTCTCGCTGATCGCCCGGATACCGATGATCGTCGCCGCGCACCACGCCTTCCGCACCGGCCGCGAGCCACTGCCGCCGCCGGAGGACGCCACCCACGCCGAGGCGTTCCTCACCGTGCTGCTCGGCGAGCGGCCCTCGCCGGCCGCGGTGCGCTTCATCGACAAGGGCTTCATCGTCCATGCCGACCACAGCTCCAACGCCTCCGCGTTCACCGCCCGCGTCGCCATCGGCTGCCGGGCCGGCATGACGGCCGCGATCACCGCCGCCATAGCCGCCTTCGCGGGCTCGGTGCACGGCGGTGCCGCCGAGCGCGTCGTCGGCCTCGTCGACCAGGTCGGTTCGCCCGGGAACGCGCGGGCGCACGTCGAGGCGCTCCAGAGCCGGGGCGAGCCCGTGATGGGCTTCGGCCACCGCGTCTACCGGACCGAGGATCCCCGCGTACGTCATCTGCGCTCCACCGTCGTCGAGTTGAGCGAGGAGCGCGGCGACACCACCGGCCTCGACATCCTGGACGCCGTGGCCACGGCGATGCGCCCGTACGGCCGGCACGGCGTCGCCCCCAACGTGGACCTGTACGCGGGGCTCGCCTACCGGCTGCTCGGCCTGCCGGACGACCTGGCCGTGCCGCTCTTCGTCGTCGGCCGCGCTCCCGGCTGGGTCGCCCAGGCGCTCGAACAGCAGTCCAACAACGTGCTGATCCGGCCGCTGCTCACCTATGCCGGGCCACACGGCCGGACCTACCGGAAGGCGGACGGCCGATGAGCCGTACGACATCTGCCGCGCCTTCGGCGCCCTCGCTGCCCGGCTTCGCCGAGGAGCGCGGCTTCGACCTCGGCGCCGTCCCGTACACCGGCCGTGTCCTGATCGAATCCCTGCTGCGCGGCGGCGACCCGGAGCAGGCCGCGGTTCTCGGCAAGCGCCTCGCGCTCGGAGAGGCCCCCGGCCTGGAGATGCCGTTCCGGCCCGCCCGCATCCTCGTGCAGGACTACACCGGCATCCCGCTGCTCGTCGACCTCGCCGTGCTGCGCGACCGCGTCGCCGAGCCGGGCCGGGTCAATCCCGCCCTGCCCATCGACGTGGTCGTGGACCACTCCGTGCAGGCCGACTGGGCGGGGCGTCCGGACGCGCTGCGGCTCAACGAGGCGCTGGAGATGTCCCGCAACCAGGAGCGCTACTCGTTCCTCAAGTGGGCCGAGGGCGCCTTCGACGGGCTGCGTGTCATCCCGCCGGGCCACGGCATCGTCCACCAGGTCAATCTGGAGCGGCTCGCCACGGTGGTCGCCGAAGGCCGGGACGGCGGCCTGTATCCCGACACCGTGCTCGGCACCGACAGTCACACCACCATGGTGGGCGGCCTCGGAGTGCTGGGCTGGGGCGTCGGCGGCCTGGAGGCGGAGGCGCAGATGCTGGGCCTCGCCCAGCCGATCGGCATTCCCCCCATCGTCGGCGTCCGCCTCACCGGCGCGGTCAGCCCCGGCACCTCGCCCGTCGACGTGGTGCTCGCCCTGACCCGCCGGCTGCGCGAGCGGAACGTGCGCGCGATGATGCTGGAGTTCACCGGCCCCGGGGTCGATGAACTCACCGCGCCCGACCGCTGCACCATCGCCAACATGGCTCCCGAGTACGGTGCCATGACCGCGTTCTTCCCCGTCGACGAGGAGACCCTGGACTATCTGCGGCGCACCGGCCGCACGGATTCCCACGTGGCCCGGGTGCGGGACTACTGCCTGCGCCAGCGGCTGCTGCGCGGCGGCGAGGAACCCGTCTTCGGGCGGACCATCGACTTCGACCTGGGCGAGGTCGGCCCGGGTCTCGCCGGACCGAGCCGACCCGACCAGCGGATCTCCCTCGGCGCGCTGCCCGCCTCCTTCGCGGAGCTGCACCAGGGCGAGGTCCGCGCCGAGGACGTGGTGTCCGACGGCGACCTGGTCATCGCGGCCATCACGTCCTGCACCAGCACCTCCAACCCGAAGGCGATGCTGGCCGCCGGACTGCTCGCCCGCCGGGCCGTGGAGCGCGGCCTGACCGTGCCCCCGCACGTCAAGACCAGTCTCTCGCCCGGTTCCCGCGCGGTCACCCGCTACCTGGCGGAGTCGGGGCTGCTCGGCGACCTGGAGAAGCTGGGGTTCCACGTCGCCGGATACGGCTGCATGACGTGCAACGGCGGCAGCGGCCCGCTCAACCCCGGGGTCGGTGAGGCCGTCGACCGCCTGGGGCTGACGGTGGCCGCCGTGCTCAGCGGCAACCGGAACTTCGAGTCGCGGATCCACGCCCAGGTCCGTGCGGGCTATCTGGCGTCCCCGGCCCTCGTGGTCGCCCTGGCGCTGGTCGGCACCGTCCGCGCCGACCTGGAGAACGAGCCGCTCGGCACGGACACCGAGGGCCGGCCCGTCCATCTGCGGGACCTGTGGCCGCACAACGGCGAACTGCGGGAACTGGAAGACCGGTTCGTCACTCCGCAGATGTTCGCCCACGACCAGGCGCCCGACCCGGCCTGGGAGGCGATCAGCGCCCCGGACGGCGAGGTCTTCGCCTGGGACCCGGCGTCCGCGTACATCCGGCCCCCCGCCTACGTCGACCCGGGCCCCGCTCCGGGCCCGCTGTCCGGTGCCCGCGCCCTGCTCGCGCTCGGCGACGACGTCAGCACCGACCACATCTCGCCGGTCGGCGCCATCCCCGCGGACTCCCCGGCCGGGCTTCACCTCGTCGAACGCGGGGTCCGCGACTTCAACTCCTACGGCTCACGCCGCGGCAACCACGAGGTGATGGCACGAGGCACCTTCAGCAATCCCCGGCTGCGCAACCTCCTGGTCGGCGACGGCGACAGCGGCGGTTGCACGCTGCACGTGCCGAGCGGCGAGCGGCTGCCCGTCTTCGACGCCGCCCGGCGCTACGCCGAGTCCGGCACCCCGCTGATCGTGCTGGCCGGCCGCAGCTACGGCATGGGCTCGTCCCGCGACTGGGCCGCCAAGGGGCCCTGGCTGCTCGGTGTCCGGGCGGTCCTCGCGGAGAGCTTCGAGCGCATCCACCGTGCCAACCTGTGCGCCATGGGCATCCTGCCGCTGCTGCTGCCCGCCGGGCACGGCTGGGCCGGCCTCGGCCTCACGGGCCACGAGGAGTTCGCGCTGGACCTGGACCCGGACCGGGTACGGGAGACCCGAGAGGTGCGGGTCACCGCGGGCGAGCAGGTGTTCACGGCCCGCGCCGACGTGCAGTCGGAGGGTGAGTGGGACGTCCTGCTGGGCGGCGGCACGCTGCCGTACCTGCTGCGGCAACTGCGCGAGCAGGAGGCCGTGTCCGGATGAGCGCACACATCCTCGACCGGCTCGGTCTGCGCCGGGCCGCCGAAGCCGACGCCCTCACCGCCGGGACGAAGACCTTCGTCCCGGTGCACGTCGGCACGCACGACGTGACCATCGGCGCCGTCCTGGACGCCCTGGCCGCCGACCCGGCCCTGCTGCCGCCGCGCACCGGCCACCTGGGCAACTGGGAGGACATCGCGGCCGGCCGCTCCGGGCCGATGGACTTCAACACCGCGATCTGCGGCGGCGGTCACGGCTATCCGCTGATCTACGGCTTCACCCGCACCGAGGCCGCCACCGAGGGTGGCGACGAGGCGTACCAGCCCGGTTCGCTCATCGAACGAGGCAAGCGGCACACCCTGCCCCTGCACACCTGGGACGGCGCCCGCTTCGTCCGCCGCGACCGGAGCAAGCCCCTGTTCTGCCCCCTGGTGCAGGCCGAAATGGACGGGCAGCTGGTTCCGCTGGTGGAACTCCACCGGCAGCGGATGTCGGCCCTGCCCGGCTACCCCTTCCGGCACTGGGCCGCCATCCTCACCGACCGCGCCCCGCTCGTCACCGACCTGCTCACCCTGCTCCTGGAGCAGGCGGCCGCGCAGGGCCGCAACCAGGCGTTCGCCGAGCTGATCAGCCAGGCCGTGCACCTGGACGGTGAGGTGAGCCGCTGCGACCTGCGGCCGGACGGCACCGGCTACGTACTCGACGGCCACCGCTACCCCTCGGCCCGCGCCCTGGCCGAAGCGGTCATGCTGACGGTGCGCGCGCTGGTGGAACCGGCAGACTTCTTCGCCCGGATGCGCGACCTGCCGCCGGTCCTGCCGGTGATGTCGCTCCAGCTCACCAATGTGCTGTTCGCCCTGCTCGACGTGCACCACCCGGACGCTCCGGCCGGCCCGCCCGAGAGCCCGTTCATCACCCATCTCCACTGGGGTGCCCGGGCCATGGCCGGCTGCCCGCCCCGGCGCGGCGGCTATCTGTCCCGGCGCTCCACGGTGCGCTCCCTGCGGGCCATCACCGACCCGCTGGTCCGGCACTTCGACGAGGCGGCACCGGTGGCCTTCGTGCTGTTGCCCGCCCAGGCGTTCATGCTCTGTCCGCCGAGCACGGCGCCGGACGACGTCGAGCTGCTGGCGGAACTGTTCCGCGGGGTGCGCGCCGCGGGCCCCGAGGCCGCCTACGACACCACGCTGGCCTGGCTGGACTCCCATCGCGACCGGCTCTCGGAGTACCTGCGCGGCCGCTTCAGGAGCGGCAGCGGAGTGCCGGCCGACAACACCCTGCGCGAGGCCGCGGTGCCGGTGGAGCCCGAAGGGTTCCGGGAGCTGACCTTCCGGCAGGCCTGTGGTGCGGTGGCGGCGTTCGAGGAGGTGCTGGGATGAGACTCGCCCAGCGCGAGGTCGTCATCGCTCTGCGGGAACCGTTCGTCAGCAACACCGGCGTCACCACCGAGGTGCGCCAGAGCGTCGTCGAACTGACCTGGGAGGGGCTGCGCGGGCTGGGGACCGCGCGGGGTGCCGACCCGGCCGGCCTCGCCGCCTGCGCGCCGCTGCTGGCCGGTGCCTCGCCCTTCGCGGTGCGCCGGACGCTGGACCTGCTCCCGCCGATGAGCCCCGCGACCCGGTCGGCAGTCGACATGGCCCTGCACGACCTGCTCGGCAAGGCGAGCGGGCAGCCCCTGCACCGGCTCCTCGGCCTCGACGGTCTGCCGCTCGCGCCCACGGCGCTGTCCATCGGCGCCTGCCCCGACGACGAACTCGTCCGGCAGGCACGGAAGCTGGCCGAATGGCCGATCCTCAAGCTCAAGCTCACACCCGAGGACGACGGCAGCCGCGCCGGAGTGCTCCGCTCGGTCTACGACGGACGCATCCGCGTCGACGGCAACGGCTCGTGGTCCCCCGGCCAGGCCCTTCGCGTCGCCGAAGAGCTGCACCGGCACGGCGTCGAGATCCTGGAGCAGCCTGTCGCCCCCGGTGCGCTCGACGACCTTCGGTACGTGCACGAACGCTCCCCGGTCCCCGTCTTCGCCGACGAGGACTGCGCCGGGCCCGAGGATGTTCTGCGGCTGCGCGACCGTGTCAGCGGCATCAACATCAAGCTGGCCAAGAGCGGCGGCCTGGCCGCCACGCTCGAGATGCTCAGTCTCGCCCGGGCCTGCGGACTGACGACCATGCTCGGCTGCAAGGTGGAGAGCACCCTCGGTACCACCGCCATGGCCCAGCTCGCCCCGCTCGCCGACCACCTCGACCTGGACGGGCCCGTCGGCCTGCTCCACGACCCGTTCACCGGCATGCGCGTCGACCGCGGCACCCTCACCCTGCCCACCGCGCCCGGCATCGGCGTCACCCCCGCCCACGGGACCCATGACATCCACGGAGAGGACTGACATGCGGCTGCGCTGCGCCGTGCTCGACGACTTCCAGAACATCGCCACCACCGTGGCCGACTGGAGCGCCGTCCAGGACCGGGTGGAGGTCGTCTCCTTCACCGAGCACTTCGCCGGCGAGGACGAACTGGCCCTCGCTCTCGCGGACTTCGACATCGCGGTGACCCTGCGGGAGCGCGTCCCCTTCCGCGCCGGTCTCCTCGACCGCCTGCCCCGGCTGAAGCTGCTCATCGCTTCCGGCATGCGCAACTCGGTCATCGACTACACCGCCGCCGAGCGCAACGGCGTCACGGTCTGCGGCACCGCGAGCTCCTCCACCCCGCCGGTCGAGCTGACCTGGGCGCTGCTGCTCGGTCTCGCCCGCGGCATCGTCACCGAGAACAACGCCCTGCGCACGGGCGGCCCCTGGCAGTCCACCGTCGGCGCCGACCTCCACGGCCGGCGTCTCGGCCTGCTCGGCCTGGGCAAGATCGGCAGCAGGGTGGCCCGGGTGGGTCTCGCCTTCGGCATGGAGGTGACGGCCTGGAGCGAGAACCTCACCAAGGAGCGCGCCGACGAGGCCGGCGTCCACCTGGCCCCCTCCAAGGAGGAGCTGCTGCGCGGCAGCGACTTCGTCTCGGTCCACCTCGTGCTCGGCGAACGCACCCGCGGCCTCGTCGGCGCGCCCGAGCTGGCCCTGCTCAAACCGACCGCGTACGTGATCAACACCTCCCGCTCGGCCATCGTCGACGAGGACGCCCTGCTGGCCGCGCTGCACGAGGGACGGATCGCCGGCGCCGGCGTCGACGTCTTCCACAGCGAGCCGCTGCCCGGGGACCACCCGATGCGCACCGCGCCCCGGCTCCTGGCGACCCCGCACCTCGGCTACGTCTCCCACAGCAACTACCGCTCGTACTACGGCCAGGCCGTCGAGGACATCGAGGCCTACCTGGCCGGCGAGCCGGTGCGCCGACTCGGCTGACGCCCCCCGCACGGCCCCTCGCGCCCCAACACTTCCCGTCCCACAGCCTTTGGAGAAACACCGGTGACCAGCCCGCAGCGCCGCATGATGAAACTCGGCGCCTTCCTGCCCGCGCCCGGCCACCACATAGCCGCCTGGCGCCATCCCGAGGCCCGGCCGGACGGCGGCCTCGACTTCGACTACTACCGCTCGCTGGTGCAGACCGCGGAGCGCGGCAAGTTCGACATGGTCTTCCTGTCCGACGGCGCCGGCGTGCGCACCAAGTACAAGGACGCCGACGAACTCAGCCGGCAGGGCCGCATGGTGCACTTCGAGCCGCTCACCCTGCTGTCCGCGCTCGCCGTCCACACCACCCACATCGGCCTGACGGCGACCTCCTCGACGACGTACAACGAACCCTTCACCGTCGCCCGGCAGTTCGCCTCGCTCGACCACCTCAGCGCCGGCCGCTCCGGCTGGAACGTCGTCACCTCGGCGACGGACGCCGAGGCCCGCAACTACAACCTCGACAAGCAGCCCGAGCACGCCGCCCGCTATCACCGCGCCCGCGAGTTCATGGAGGTCGTCACCGGCCTCTGGGACAGCTGGGAGGACGACGCCTTCCTGTACGACAAGGGCTCCGGGCGCTTCTTCGACCCGGGGAAACTGCACGTCCTCGGCCACCGGGGCGAGCACTTCTCGGTGCGGGGCCCGCTCAACGTGGCCCGCCCGCCGCAGGGTCATCCGGTCATCGTGCAGGCCGGCTCGTCCCCGGACGGCCAGGACTTCGCCGCCCGCTGGGCCGAGGTCGTCTTCACCGTGCAGCAGACCCTCGACCAGGCGCAGGTCTACTACCGCGGTCTGAAGAAGCAGATCGCCGACCACGGCCGCCACCCGGACGACGTCAAGATCCTGCCCGGTGCCTTCATCGTCGTGGGCCGCACCCAGGCCGAGGCCGAGGACCGGTACGAGACGCTGCAGTCGCTGGTCGACCCGGTCGTCGGCCTCGGCATGCTGTCGTACCAGCTCGGCATGGTCGACATCTCCGGGTACCCGCTGGACGGCCCGTTGCCGGAGCTGCCCGCCACGGAGGGCAGCACCAGCAAGCAGCAGATGATCTACGAACAGGCCAGACGGCAGGGCCTCACCATCCGCGAGCTGTACCTGTCCGTCGCCGCCGGCCGCGGCCACCGGTTCCTGCTGGGCACCCCCGAAACCGTCGCGGACCAGCTGGAGGAGTGGTTCGTGAACGAGGCCGCCGACGGCTTCAACATCATGCCGGACTACCATCCCGGCGGTCTCGACGCGATCGTCGACCTGCTCGTGCCCGAGTTGCAGCGCCGCGGACTCATGCGCACCGAGTACGAGGGCAGGACGCTTCGCGAGAACCTGGGCCTGCCGCGGCCGGGGTTCCGGGCGGTGTCCGGGGCCACGCGGTGAGTGCCGAGCGCCCGGTCACCGTCGAAGGGGCGGAGCTGCGGTCCGCGCTGCGGGCGCATGCCGCCGGTGTCGCCGTGCTGACCGCTGCCGATGGCGACGGACCCATGGGCGTGACCGTGACCTCCTTCACCTCGGTCAGCGCCGCCCCGGCCCTGGTCTCGGTGACGCTCGCCGACACCTCGCTCACCTGGGGCCGGATCAAGGACTGCGACCGGTTCGCCGTCCAGCTGCTCGGAGCGCACCAGGCGGATCTGGCCCTGCGTTTCGCCAGGTCCGGTGACCGGTTCGCGCCTCCCACCGCCTGGCGGCCGGGCCCGTTCGGGGTGCCGCTGCTGGAGGGCTGTCCGAGCTGGCTGATCTGCTCCCGGTACCGGCAGCTCCGGCTGGGCGACCACCATCTGCTGGTGGGCGCCGTCGAGCAGGTACGGCACGGAGCGCCGGGCGACAGCCTGGTGCATCTGCACGGAGACCTGCGTCCCGTCACCACCCCCATCCCAGCGAGGACGTGAACCATGCCCAGGATTCTGCTGCTCTCCCGCCAGCCCCTCGCCACCCGCCCGCTGCACCGGTGGCTGGACCGCACGGCGGACGACATCATCCTGCTCACGACACCCGAGGCGGTGGCGGGCGCGGAGGACGTCCTGGCCGAGCACTTCCCGATGCACCGCCTGGTGGACTCCTACCACAGCTGGTCCGCCGAGCAGGCGGCCGAGGAGGCCGCCCGCGCCTACGGGGCCGAACTCGTCGCCAGCACCAGCGAGAGCGATGTGCTCCGGGCGGCCCGGCTGCGGGCCCGCCTCGGCCTGCCGGGCCAGGACGTGGCGTCGGCGACCGCGTACCGGGACAAGGTCGTCATGAAGCGGCTGGCCCGCGCGGCAGGCGTCGGTGTGCCCGCGTTCGCCCCGGTCGACAGCCCCGCGGACCTCCTGGACTTCATCGCGGCCGAGGGCTTCCCGGTCGTGGTGAAGCCGCGCCTCGGCGCGGGCGCGGAGGGCGTGGCGATCCTGCGCGGCCCGGCGGACGTCACGGCGTTCCTGGACCGCGAGGGCTCCTCGGACGTGCCGTACCTGCCCGCCCAGTGGATGGTCGAGGGCTTCGCCACGGGGGAGTTCTTCCACGTCGACGGCATCATGCGGGACGGCCGGATCGTGCACGCCTGGCCCGGTCAGTACACCGGCGGCCTGGCGGAGCGCATCCACGACGAACTGCACATCGGCAGCGTGCTGCTGGCGCCCGAGGACCCTCGCACGGCGGTGATGCGGCGCATGGCTCAGGACGTCGTCGCGGCCCTTCCCGCCGCTCCGCATCCGCTCGCGTTCCACCTGGAGGCGTGGATCGGCCCGGACGGCGTGCCGGTTCTGTGCGAGATCGCCAGCCGCGCGGGCGGATCGCTGGTCGGCGAGCAGTACGCGCGCGTCTTCGGCGTCGGGCTGGCGCGGGAAGGGCTTCGGGCGCAGTGCGGCTCGGCTCTCGCCCTGACCGCTCAGCCCGCGGCCCCCTCGGCCGCCGTCGGCTGGGTCATCGTGCCTCCCGGGCACGGCGCCTTCGTACCACCGGCCCGGCCGTGCCCGGTTCCCGGTACGGAGATGACGCTCATGCGGGAACCCGGCGCCCAGTGCAAGGGCGTGGAGCATGTCGGGGACGGGGCGGCAAGCTTCTTCGTCCAGGCCGAGACCCCCGAGTCGGTCCGCGCACGCCTCACCGAAGCCATGGACTGGTGGCACGAGAACACCGCCTGGCAGTAAGGCCGGCCCGCCTCCTCCCCTCCCGTCCCCTCCCGTCCCCTCGCGAACAGACAGGAAAGCAACCTTGTCCGAACACGTCCTGATCGTCGGCCCAGGCCGCGACTTCCCCGCCCGTATCCGCGCTCTTCAGCCAGGCACCCGTACGACGGTGATCTGCCAGCTGGACTACATCGGCAAGGTCCGTGTCCCCGGCGAGAACGCCCGGGTCATCGGCGTGCGCGGCGATGCGCCCGAGCAGGAGTGGATCGACCTGGCGGCGGCGGTGCACGCGCTGCACCCCTTCACCCGGATCGGCACCTTCGGAGAACGGGACCAGGACCACTACGCGGTCATAGCCGAGGCCCTGGGGCTGTTCGCCCACAGCCCGGCCACGGTGTCCCTGGTCCACGACAAGGAGGCCATGCGGGTCCGTCTGCGCGAGGCAGGGGTCGACGCCACCGTCAGCGCCCGGGCCGCCGACCTCGACGAGCTGCGCGCCTTCGTACGGGAGAACGGCCTGCCCTGCGTGGTGAAGCCGATCTCCAGCTCGGGCAGCGCGGGCGTCACCAAGGTGGTGGACGAGAGCGAGCTGGCCGAGGCCTTCGCGAAGGCCGACGGCAGCTATCTCGGACTGCCGAACACCGGCGTCCTGGCCGAGGAGTTCCTCGACGGCCCGCAGTTCAGCGTCGAGGCGTTCTCCGAGCTGGGCGAGCACCAGGTCGTGACCATCACCCGCAAGTTCTCGGATCCGGAGACCTTCGTCGAACTCGGCCATGTGTCTCCCGCGGATCTTCCCGCCGGCCTGCGCGAGGAGATCCACGCGTATGTGGGCGGCGTACTCGACGCACTGGGGGTGGAGTTCGGCCCCACGCACACGGAGGTCGTGCTCGGCGACAAGGGCCCGCGGCTGATCGAGACCCACGTTCGCATGGGCGGGGATCAGATCCCGGCTCTGGCCCTCGACGTGACCGGAGTCGATGTGGACGACCTGACGGCCCGCCAGACACTGGGGGAGAAGGTGCTGCCCGGCATCCGGGCCGCTCTCGCCGAGGAGCCTCCGGCCGGCGGCTCGGCCATCTGGTTCGGCTCGCTCGACGCGGCCGGGGTGCTCGACGGCGTGTCCGGCCTCGACGAGGCCCGTGCGCTCCCGGGCGTGACCGAGGTCGCTGTGCTGGCACGCCCGGGTGCGGAGGTCGGCAGACTCGAGACATCGGAGTCCCGAGTGGCGTTTGCCCGTGCGCGGGGAGAGAGCGCCGAGGAGGCGGTGGCCGCGGCACGGGCGGCTGTGGAATCCCTCGAGTTCCGGCTGCGAGTCCCCGGGCGGCGTGGTGTGACGATATGACGTAGCGGGGCAGCGGTCGCCTGCCACGGGGGGCGGCGGTCGGTGTCGGGCCGGAGGAGGTGGCTGAGGGCCTGTTCTGATGTTCCGCCCTGGTCATGGGCGCTGCGACCGGGCCCTCAGGCTACGATCGCCCTGCGCCTGTGGGACCTTCACACCGACGCGGCATCACCGTCGTGGCCCTCATGGAGAGGTAACCCCCGAACCCCCCATGCCCAGAGCCGGCCTCACCCCCGACCGCCTCGTGGCCGCCGCAGCCGACCTCGCCGACGAGGCCGGCTTCGAGCGTGTCACCCTGTCCGCGCTGGCACGCCGCTTCGGTGTGAAGGACGCCAGCCTGTACACCCATGTCCGGAACCTCAAGGATCTGCGCACCCGCCTGGCCCTCCTCGCGGGCGGCGAGATGATCGACCGGATCGCGGCGGCGGTCGACGGGCGGGAGGCCGGGCGGGACACGCTCGCCGCCTTCGCCGGTGCCTACCGGGCCTACGCCCTCGAGCACCCCGGCCGGTACGCGGCGACGCAGTTCCCCGTCGACCAGGACCTCCTCGCCGACTCCCCCGCGATGCGCCGCACGGCCGACATCACCTACGGCATGCTCCGCGCCTACGGCCTGGAGGAACCCGACCTCACCGACGCGGTGCGCCTGCTGCGCAGCACCTTCCACGGCTACTGCGCCCTGGAGTCCAACGGCGCCTTCGGGGCACCGCGTGACGTACAGGTGTCCTGGGACCGGGCCGTCGACGCCCTGCACGCGCTGCTTCTGAACTGGCCCCGCGAGGAGAGGATCCCCGATGTATGACACAGCCGGCTCCATAGCCGAGATCTACTCGCTCGGCACCGGCCCCTGGACGATGACGCCCGTCACCCGGGGGGCTCTCGGCCAGATCTGGAGGCTCACCGGGAACGGCCGGTCCTGGGCCGTGAAGGAGCTCCTCTTCGGCTGCGACGAAGCCCAGGTACGACGCGAGGCCGCCTTACGGGACTCAGCGGAACGCCTCGGCATCGCCTCGCCCCGGCTGCACGCCGACCGGCACGGTGCGCACGTCTCCCGCCTCGACTCCCCGAGCGGCGGCTCCTGGGTGAAGCTGTACGACTGGGTCGACGGCACCCCGGCGGACGTCTCCGACCCGGACGTCCTGGACTGGTTCGGCCGGACCATGGCGCTGCTGCACCAGGCCGGGGAGGGCGCCGTCGAGACGCCGCACGACTGGTACGAGCGGTGCCCCGACGACGCCGAGTGGGAGGACCTGCTCAAGAAGGTGCGGGACGCCGGCCTGCCCTGGTCGGGCGAGCTCAGCGGCTTCGTCGCCACGTCCGCTCCCCCGCTGGCCCACTGGGTCACCCCGTCGGATTCACGCGGGCTCGTCACCTCGCACCTCGACCTCCAGCCCCAGAACGTCCTGGTCGGCCCCGACGGGCCGGTCCTCCTCGACTGGGACAACGCGGGGCCGGTCTCGGCGGAACGGGAGTTCGCGCGTGCCGTCCACGTCTGGTCGGGCGGCAACGAGGTGGACATCGAATCCGCCCGTCGGCTGGCACGGGCCTACCGCGGTGCCGGAGGCCCGGCCGTCATCACCGGCCCTGAGTCGTTCTCCATGCTCTTCGCCACCGCCCTCAACTACGTCCATGTACAGGCCGAGACGGCCGTCGACCCCACTGTGACCGATGCGCAACGCCGGTTCGCGAGCGTGCAGGCCGTCACCTTCCTGCGCGGCGTGCCGGACCTGGCCGCCGTCGCCCTGCTGGTCGCCGCGCTCGACACCTAGCGGGTCGGGGGCACGGCCACCTCGTCGTACGACGGTGTCACTCCCGTCGGCGTCCGTCCCGCCCTGATGTCCGCCACCGCCTCCAGCGCCGCGCCCAGCGCCCTCCGGTACAGCAGCGAGCCGAGGCTGATCCGGCGGACGCCGACGTCGGCGAGGTGGGCGACGGTCGGGCCGCCGGGTGAGTAGAGGACGTTGAGGGGGACGTCCACGTGGCGCACCAGGGCGGCGATCCGGCGCAGGTCGGTGAGGCCGGGGACGAACACGCCGTCCGCGCCCGCCTGTCGGTAGGCGTCGAGCCGGGTGAGCGTGTCCCTGGTGTCGCCGTCGCCGTCGCCGAGCCAGTGGGTGTCCGTGCGGGCGTTGACGAAGAGGGCGGGTGCCGCCTTCTTGACCGCGGCGATCTTCGCCGCGTGCCGGGCGACGGGCCCGAGGCCGTCCTCCAGGTTGATGCCGACCGCTCCCACGGCGTACAGCTCGCGCGCGAACTCCGCCACCTCGTCCGGGTCGTCGCTGAAGCCGCCCTCCGCGTCGACCGACAACTGGAACGGTTCGGATCCCAGGGCGAAGGCCAGTCGGAGCGTCTCCTCCCGGGTCGCCGCCACACCGTCGGGCAGTCCCGCGACCGCCGCGACGCCCAGGCTCGTGGTCGCGATCGCCGCGAAGCCCTGCCCGGCGAGGGCCCGGGCCGAGGCGTGGTCCCAGGCGTTGGGCAGGAGGAGAGGTGCGTCTCCGTGGTGCAGATCGGCGAAGGCAGTCATGGCGCCACGCTAGGACCGGCTCACTTCGGCGCACGCCGAAGCATGGCGTCCGGGTGCCGTGGCAACCTTCCCCGCCCCCACGGCAACCACAGAGCATGACAACAGCACAACCGGAAACACAGCCCCGCCGCACCACACGCCACCGCCGCGTCCGCGCGGCCCGCAAGCCCGCGATCGGCGCGCTCGCGGCGGCCACACCCGATGACGGCTTCGCGCTGCTCACCCGCGTCTCCGACAGCAACAATTGACATCCTCCCCCTATTAAGAGAGGGGGATTTCAACCCATGTGGGCTGAGGTTCACGGGCGCTCGAACGGCCGGTGGCCGTTGTCACCCCTCCGGCACCGGCTGTTCGCCGGGGGCGGGGGATCCCGCCCTGTCCTGCCGCGACGTTGATACTGGCGTTGGTGTCCGCGTTACAGGTGAAGCCGCAGGAGGAACAGACAAACTCGGCTTGGCTCTTGCGCGAGTTCTTGTCGATCCATCCGCAGGCACTGCACCGCAGACTCGTGTAGGGGGCGGGGACGTCTTCGACCCGGCCGGGAGCCTTGTGTCCGGTGCGCTGCCGCAGCAGGCCCCAGCCCTGGGCCAGGATGGCCCGGTTCAGCCCGGCTTTGGCCGCCCGGCCGTTGCTGAGGTACTGGCCGGGCTGGTCGGGGTCGGGCTTCGCCTTGACCCTGGCGGTCATCGTCTTGATGTTCAGCTTCTCGAACCGCACCAGATCGTAGGTGCGGGCGAGCATGGTGCTGGTCTTCTCGCACCAGTCCTTACGGCGGTTCGCCTCCCTGGCCTTGAGCCGGGCCACCTGCGCGTACGCAGCCGTCTTCCGCTCGCTGCCCTTCGGGGCGCGGGCGGCGCGGCGCTGGTGCTTACGGACCTGGGCGCGCTCGCGAGTGGTGAGCTGGGGGCAGTTGAGGGAGCGGCCGTCGGAGAGTGCGGCGGTGATGGTCACACCCCGGTCGATGCCGATGACCTCGCCCGTGCCCGGCTTGTCGATCGGATCGGGGATGACGGCGAACGCGATGTGCCACTGACCGTTCCTGAGGGTGACGCGAAACGTCTTCGCCGCGGGAAGCCGGGCGCCCTTGCCTTTGACGCTGAGGCGGAAGCGCACCCATCCACATCCCGGCACCTTCACCTGCGCCCACCGCCGGTTGAGCTGTTGCACGGTGACCGCGCGGCCCATGACCTGCTTGCTGGTCTTGGGGTTGATCAGCGGTCGGCCGTCCGGCTCGTACTCGGGTACACGATCATCGCCGATCACGCGGAAGCCCTCGTGCACGAACTTCTTGCGCCAGGTCGGTTCGCCGAACCCGGACGTGAAACGCGCGGCCTTGGCCCTGGCGAAGTCCTTGAGTGCCTGTGCCTGGACGGTCTGGTTCCCGGCGCGCAGCCACTCACTGGCAGCACGGGCCTCGGTGAGCTGACGGCACTGCTCCGCGAACGACGGGGCCCCGGTGCGCTTGCCGTCGGGACGGTGGTGCACCTTGTCCCGCCGCCAGTGCGCATGCTGCTCCACCGCAAGGTTCCACACATACCGGGCGTGCGCACAGTGCAGCAGCATCTGCTGCTCCTGTCCGCTCGTCGGGTACATCCGAAACCGTGCCACGCCGCGAACCTAGACCGCACATTCCCCCACCGCGCACACCATCGATCACACTCACCCGCACGAGTGACCACACCAGGCCAGCCACCGGCCGCCACCGACCTCAGGACCCTCAACTCCCCGTCACCACCACCTGTCCGTGGGGTGGCCTCAGCATCACAGGCGACGACGCCGAATCGCCCCGACGGCGATTCGGCTTCCCCTGCCCCGCTCCGCGGGAACGGGCATTCACCCCGGCCCTGAAGGACCGGGCACCCTGCCCGAAAGCAAGGTGGAAGGAGACGGCGGCGGCCGCTACCAGGGCGGCAAGGAGACCTTCCGTACGAAGCTCACGGGCACCGCGTCCAAGGACACGGCCCCGCTGCTGGACGGGCAGCTCACCTGGAACGGCAGCAAGTACGGCGCGTACTTCGTCGTGCACGGCGCGGGCGGCGCGGCCGACGGGCACTTCGGCGACAAGCTGGCGTACGTCAGCGCCAAGGGCGCGAAGCTGAGCGGCGGCTGGGGCTGGGGGTGCAGTCACAACGAGGGCATCGCGCTGCACGCCGAGAAGACCGGCGCCTCACCTCGCTCTGCTTCGACGACTGGCGCTCGGGCCTGTTCGTGTCGACGGGCATCGGCGCCCCCGACAACGCCCCGGTCGTGCAGCGCGAGCAGTGCTGGGCGGGCTACTGCGGTAGCACCTTCCCGAGCCGTAACGGCGACCTCGTCAAGTCGGGAAGGACCGCAACTCCGGCCCCGGCAAGGCGATCCGCCTGTCCGAGACAAAGGGCGTGGAACACGTCAACGTCCACCTCGCCCCGTACGGCAAGGACCGGCTGCTGCTGTCCTGGGAGTCGGTCAAGAACGCCACGTGCAAGGCGGGCACCTGCACCGGCACCTTCGCGGGCACGCATCTGCGCCTCATCGACTGGAACGGCAAGTTCCAGAGCGCGGCCAAGGTCGTCCAGGACAGGATCACGGGCGATATCGCGGTGTCCGCGGACGGCTCACTGACCTGGGCGTACGCCCCGGCCACGCCCTCCTACGCGAAGCCGCTCACCGGTGCGTCCCCGACGTCCACGACCTTGAGGATCGCCCGTCTCAAGCCGTGACGTCCACGCCCGACTCCGTCAGCCGGGCCCGCGTCACGCCGCCGTCGCTCCAGCGAATCTCCAGTGCTCCGGCATCGTCGGCGTGTACGGAGACCAACTCCTCCAGCGGGGCCGGGTCCGGCTCGGCCGTCAGTCGGGCCAGGGCGACGAACAGGGTGGCCCGCTCGCCCACGGCGCCCGTCAGGGAGTCCGTGAGGCCGATCGCCGGCAGGAGTTCCGCCCTCAGCCCCTCCCCCGTCGGCCAGCCGGTGACCCGTACCGCCGTCCCGGGCTCCGCGCCCGCCACCAGATGCGCCCGGACCTCCACGGCCCCGCGCGCCAGCACGGCACTCGTCACCCGCGCTCCCCCGCCCACCGTGTGCCGTGAGGCCGCCCAGCCCTCGCCGACGCCCAGCGGTTCGATGCCGGTGCGGCTCGGGTCGTCGCCGACGATCACGCTGTTGTCGTACGACGAGGAAGACGACGGGGCCGGGGCCGTCACCGTCGAGTACGCCAGCCGCGTGTAGTACGGGTCGTAGCGGACGTCCTCGCTGCCGTGGTTGTGGAGGCGGACCACGCCGTCCGAACGGGTCGACTGGAGAAGCCAGTTGGGCGGTCCGACGGGAGTGACGGCGTCGGCGCGCTCGGCCGGGCCGGGTTCCTCCGCCGCCGTCCACACCTCGTGGTCCGCGGGGAGCAGCAGGCCGAGGAAGCCCTTGCTCGCCCAGTACGGGGAGGCCGGGCCCGAGTAGCCCTGGAGGACGGACGCGTCGGGGCCGTGCCAGCCCAGGGACAGCAGGCCCTTGTCGTCCACCGCGCCCCGGTCGAGGAAGTACCGAAGCGCTCCGGAGGCCAGGCGCCGGGTCTCCCCGGGCGACAGGGGCGTACGGCCGGTCAGCGCGCCCAGCCACAGGGGGGCCGTCGTCGCGAAGCGGTACGTCAGGGAACGCCCCTGGTGCATCGGGGCGCCGTCGCCGCCGAACAGCCGGGCGTAGTCCAAGAGGTGGCGCGAGAGCCGGTCGCCGTAGAGGTCCAGCAGGCGCTCGTCCTGCTCCAGCCAGGCGTGCAGCACCGGGTAGAGGTGCATCGCCCAGCCGTTGTAGTAGTCGAACTTGCGGCCGTCGCCGTCGGTGTACCAGCCGTCACCCAGGTACCACCGCTCGATGCGTTCCAGGCCGCGGTCGATCGCCGCGCGGGACGCCTCCGGCTCGTGGCCGATCTCGGCCAGGAAGCCGCCCACGGTGACCGGGAACAGCTCCCAGTTGCAGGGCCACGCCTCGGCGGTGAGGGCGTCGCCGAGCCAGGCGGCCGTCCGCTGCCGTACGCCGTCGTCCAGCCGGTCCCACAGCAGGTCCCGGGTCAGGCGCAGGGCGAGCGCGATCGACGCCGCCTCCACCAGGGGCTGGCTGCGGTCCTCGATGCGGGGCCAGACACCCGAGACACCGGCGGCGAGGCCGGTGGCGTAGCGCTCCAGGGCCTTCTCGTCGCGGCGGAAGGCGGCCAGCAGCAGGGTGCGGGCGTAGCCCTCCAGGCCGTCGGAGAGGCGTCCCGACCAGCTGGTCCGCTCGCCGGGCAGGTGGTACAGCGCACGGTCCTCGGTCGCGTACGGCTCGACGGCGGTGAGCAGGGCGTCGGCCGCCGCCTCCCAGTGGGCGCGGGTGTAGCCGGTGAACGCGGACGTCGTGCCGTCGGCCGGAGGCAGGTGCATCGGTTCTCTTTCGTGCGCGGGTTCGTGTTCGTGCGCGGTTCGTGCTCAGACGCTGGGATCGGACGGAACGGGTCGGACCTGGAGCGCCCCGGTTCCGGTCGGGGCGCCCCAGGGGCTCTATCCCACCCGCACTGTGCCCTTCGGCACCAGATGCCGGGTGACGAGTTCGTCGCGGACGAGGCCCGCGTAGGCCGTGGCACCGCGCACGGAGGTGTGCGTGTTGTCCCGCGCCTCGTTGTAGAGGTACAGCGCCTTGGAGCCCTCCACGCCCAGGGACTCCACGAGCGCCTTCGTCTTCGCGGTGAGGTCGATCAGCGGGACGTTCCGCGCGGCGGCGACGGAGCGGGTGACCGCCGGGTGGTCGACACCGAGGCCGTTGACCAGGAGGGCGGTTCCGTTGTTCAGCGTGCCGTCCGCGTTGAACCAGCGTCGCACGATGGGAGTGACAAGGACCGGCTGTCCGCCCCGCGCCCGGACGCCGTCCACCAGGGTCTCCAGGTTGGCCCGGTAGGTGGCCTCGTCCGTGGTCTTGTCGTTGTGGGCGAGCTGGACCAGGACCAGATCGCCGGGGCGGATCAGGGGCCGCACGGTGGCCCACAGCTTCGGGTTCCCCAGATAGGAGACCGTACTCTCCCCGGAATCGGCGTAGTTGGCGACGGACACGCCCTCGCGGAGGTACTGGGGCAGCTGCTGGCCCCAGCCGGAGTACGGGTCGCCGGACTGGTCGCAGACGGTGGAGTCGCCGACGAGGAAGATCTGGCGGGTGTGCCGGGCGGGGGTGACCCTGATGTCGGCGAGAGCGGGTGCGGAACCGCCGATCCGCAGGTCGAGGCCGGGGGTTCCCTCGGGGCCGGTGGGCTCGCCCTCGGGCGTGCGGACGTTCACGGTGAAGCTGCGGGTGACGTGCTTGCCCGCGGGGGCGGCCGTCTCGGGGAGCAGGGCACGGCGGGTCTCGCCGCTGACGCTGGTGGCGGACGCGGATTCTCCGCCGAGCACGACCCGCACGTCGTACGTGCCGGGCGGGACGTCGAAGTGGCAGGTGCCGGCGGCGCACTGCGCCAGGCCCGGGGACGGGCGGCCGGAGTGCGCCTGCGCCGGTACGGACGGCAACGCGCTCCCCAGAGCCAACGCCGCCACGACGGCGATGCTGAAACGTCTCACTCGCGGCTCCTCTCAGCGGACGACAAGACCTGGAGGTGGACCGTACCGCTCCGGACAAGCGCTTTCTAGACCCCGAGCAGCATTCACGAGATGGACAACTTCACATGACCGAAAGCCCTTTCGCGAAATCGATTCAACTGTCACCCTCACTCCCACCCGAACTCCCCCCACCTCCCGAGGAGGCCCCCCATGTCCGGATCCGCGCACAGACCGGTCGGCCGCCGCACCTTCGTCCTCGCCGCCACCGCCGCGGCCGCCGGCACGGCCCTCACCGGCACGGCACACGCCGCCGCCTTCGGCTGGAGCGACGACGGCTCGAACTACGTCGTCGACACCGGCGCCCAGCTGGTCTTCAAGGTCAGCAAGTCCACCGGCGACCTGACCTCGCTGGTCTACCGGGGCACGGAGTACCAGGGCTACGGCGGCATGAACTCGCACATCGAGTCCGGCCTCGGCGCCTCCACCGTCGGCATCAGTCAGTCCGGCTCGACGATCCTGGTCTCCGTCACGCACGGCACGCTGAAGCACTACTACGCGGCCCGCAGCGGCGAGAACAACATCTACCTGTGGACCGACAAGGCCGACACGTCCGTCTCCGCGACCCGGTACATCGTGCGGGTGAAGAAGGGAGCGTTCCTCAACGACGAGCCCGACTCGTACACCTACGCGCCCACCACCATCGAGGCCTCGGACGTGTTCCGGAAGTCCGACGGGCAGACCCGCTCGAAGCACTACTCCAAGCGGCGCGTCATGGACTACGACTACGTCGGCTGGTCCGCCGGCGGGGTCGGCCTGTGGGTCGTGCGCAGCAACCACGAGAAGGCCTCCGGCGGCCCCTTCTACCGCTCCCTGCTGCGCCACCAGAGCGCCGACGGCGGCGGCCTCTACGAGATCCTCTACTACGGCCAGAACCAGACCGAGGCCCAGCGCTTCGGCCTCCAGGGCCCGTACGTCATCGCCTTCACGGACGGCGGGGCGCCCTCCTCGGCACTGTTCCCGGGCACGCTGACCACGCCGTGGGCCGACTCGCTCGGCATCTCGGGATACGTGCCGGCGAGCGGCCGGGGCAAGGTGGCGGGCGTCGGGATATCGGGCCGGAACTCGGCGTATCCGTACACCGTCGGACTGGCCAACTCGGCCGCTCAGTACTGGGGTTCGGCGCGTTCCTCGGACGGATACTTCTCCCTCGCGGGCGTACTGCCGGGGACGTACACGCTGACCGTCTTCAAGGGCGAGCTGGCGGTGTACACGACGTCGGTGAGCGTGTCGGCGGGCGGGACGACCACGCTGAACACGATCGCCCTGCCGTCCTCCAACGACCCCGCCAACGCCGGCGCGATCTGGCGGATCGGGGACTGGAACGGCACGCCGGGCGGGTTCAAGAACGCGGACCTGATGACGTACGCGCATCCGTCGGACGTACGGGCCGCGTCCTGGACCGGGAACGTGGTGATCGGCGGCGGCGGTGAGACGGCGGCCTTCCCCTGCTACCTCTGGAAGGACGTCAACAGCGGACTGCTCGTGTACTTCAAGCTGACCGCCGCGCAGGCCGCCGCCGCGCACACCCTGCGCATCGGCGTGACGACGGCGCACGCGAACGGCCGCCCCCAGATCACGGTCAACGACACCTGGACATCCGCCATCCCCTCCCCGCCCACCCAGCCGAACACCCGGTCGCTGACCAACGGTTCCTACCGCGGCAACAACCACACGTTCACGTACAGCGTCCCGGCATCCGCCTGGAAGACGGACACGAGTCAGTACAACGTGCTCAGGATCGACGTGGTGAGCGGGTCGGGGGCGACCGGGTTCCTCAGTGCGGGGACGGCGATCGACGCGATCGACCTGCTGGCCTAGCAGCCCTCGGGGCCGTCATGTCCCGCGCGTCCACTGCTGGTTGGTTCCTCCGTTGCACGTGTACGTGATGAGGGCGGCGGAGTCGGCGGTGGACGCGCCGTTCACGTCAAGGCACTCGCCGGAGGCCCGGGACTTGACGTTCACGTACGAGCCGGTGGTGGTCAGGGACCACTGCTGGCTCGTCGCGGAGACGTCGCAGTTCTCCTGTGTGACCGTGCTCGCGTTCTCCCGCACGCACAGGGAGCTGTTGCGGACCGCCAGTTGGTAGTAGCCGCCGCCGACGGACTTGAACCAGTACTTCTGGTTGGTGCCGCCGTTGCAGTCGTACTGCTTGAGCTGGGCACCGGCCCACAGCGACTGGCTCGTCACGTCCGCGCACTTGGAGGAGTGGCGGGCGATGAGGGTGTGGTAGGTGGCGCTCGTGCCGGAGACGGTCCCGGCGGCCGTGTCGATGGTGACCTCCGGCGACCAGGACATGGACATCGTGGTCGAGTTGGAGAAGGTCAGCGGCAGCCACACGTACCGCGAGTCGTTGACGGTCCCGCCGAAGGAGTTGCCCCAGCGGTCGCCGAGGTAGAGGTACGAGGTGCCCGAGGTGCCCTGCACGGGCAGGACGAACGCGGTCTGCGAGCCGTAGGTCGTCGAGTCGCCGATGTTCTTCATGGCCGACCAGGGTCCGCCGATGCTCGTGGCCGTGGCGTACTGCTGCTGGTTGGGGTTCCAGCCCGTGGCGCCCGAGGTCAGCATGAAGTACACGCCGTTCCGCTTGAACAGGGCGGGGGCCTCGCGGTGGCCGCCGGGCCAGGGGTTGGCGACCAGGCTCGCGATGCCGGTGTAGTCGGCGGTGAGACGGTAGATCTGGAGGTCGTAGTTCTCGCGGGCGGCCGAGATCATGTACCCGGCGCCGTCGGTGTCGACGAAGACCGTGATGTCCCGGGACATGTGCTGGCCGAGCGGCCGGAAGCTGCCCTTCCAGGTGTAGTTCCCGTCGACGGTGTCGGAGACGGCGACGGCGGCGCGGGCCTCGCTGTAGTCGGTGCCGTTCTCCTTGTGCATCCACATCACGAACTTGCCGGTGGACGCGTTGTACATGACCTTGGGCCGCTCGATGTTGGCGGTGGCGAGCTCCGGGTCACTGGCCTCGGTGAGGACGTGGTTGCGGAACTCCCAGTTCTTCAAATCGGTCGAGCGGTAGGCGTCGACGTACCGGAAGGTGTTGTCGGCGTTGCGGTGCTCGCCGAACCAGTAGTAGTAGGAGCCCACTTTGAGGACTCCGCCGCCGTGCGCATGGACGGGCTTGCCGGAGGTGTCCGTGAACTGGGTGCCGTTGGTGATCGTCTGCGGCGCGGCCTGGGCGGGGCCGGCGGTGGCGAGGGCGCCCGCCAGGGCCAGGCACAGGGCGAGCAGGGTGGCGTAGGCACGTCTCATCTCAGTCACCCGCCGTTATGGCGTCGGCGACCGGGATGCCGAAGTCCGGGGTGCCGTCCGGCTTCCAGCCGAGCTTCTGGATACGGGTGTGGCGGTTGGGGTCGTTCAGCGGGTCGCCGTTGATCTCCTTGTACTGGCGGGCGTGGTAGACGAGGACGTCGGTGCGGCCGTCCTCGGCGACCGTGAAGCAGTTGTGGCCGGGGCCGTACTGCTTGGTGGTGTCGTTGCTGGTGAAGACCGGGGTCGGCGACTTGGACCAGCTGATGGGGTCCAGGAGGTGGCTGTCGGCGTCGGCGGTCAGCAGGCCCACGCAGTAGTTGAAGTCGGTGGCGCTGGCCGAGTACGTCATGAAGAGGCGGCCGTTGCGCTTGAGGACGTACGGGCCCTCGTTGACCTTGTAGCCGATGCGCTCCCAGTCGTACTCCGGGGTGGAGAGCCGCACCTGCGGGCCCTTCAGGGTCCAGGGGTTCGCCATCTCGGACAGGAAGATGCCGGTGTTGTTGTCCATGCCGGGCTCGTGCTGCGCCCAGGCGAGGTAGCGGGAGCCCCGGTGGGTGAACGTGGTGGCGTCCAGGGAGAAGGTCTCCCAGGCCGTCTTGATCTGGCCCTTCTCCACCCAGGTGCCCTTGAAGGGGTTGGGGTGGGCGTTCTCCAGCACCCAGATGCGGATCGCCCAGACGTCCTCGGCGGGCGCGGAGGCGAAGTAGATGTACCACTTGCCGCCGATGCGGTGCAGTTCGGGCGCCCAGATGTGCGCGCCCATGTTCCCGGTGGGGTGGGCGCGCCAGATGACGGACTCGGCGGCCGTGCCCAGGCCGTTCAGGGTGCGGGAGCGGCGCAGGATGATGCGGTCGTACTCGGGGGCGGTGGCGGTGAAGTAGTAGAAGCCGTCCTTGTGCCGGTGGATGTGCGGGTCGGCCCGGTTGGGGACGAGCGGGTTCGCGAAGGGGGCCGGCTTGGGGTGCCTGCCCGGTGTGGCGGCCTGGGCCACCCCGGGGACGGCGGGAACGGCGGCCAGGGCACCGGCGGCTGCGGCACCCTTCAACAGCATTCTGCGGCTGGGGGGTTCGGGCAGAGCGTGGTCGCGGTCGCGGCTCATGCGGGGGGCTGCCTCTCACTGGCGTTGTCTGATATTTCGAACACCATCTGTCATTACGAACGCCGAAAAGGTAAGGGTGTGTCACGGAGAGGTCAACGGGTCTGACGGGACGAAGACGGGGCGGCTCGCCGACTTTCTGTTATCGGCCGCTCTCCCCGACGTCTCCGATCATGTGCGCAGCCCCACCACCCACACCACAGCAGCGGCCGTCGGCGTTCTCGCGGCGGTCGTGTCCCTCGTCGCCGCTCCCCCGGCGGCGGCCGCCGGTCCCCGGGACGTCACGGCCGCCGTGCTCGCCGGGCGGGATGTGACGCTCACCGGCGACACGGCCGTCACCGTGCCGCCCGGGACGACGACGTACGGCGGCGTGTTCCGGGGTGAGGGGACGCTCACGGTGCGGGGCAGCGGGACGCTGGTCCTCACCGGGGACAGTGACTTCACGCTGCCCCGGTCCCGGCAGCGGCAGACGGTGCGGACGCTCGGCGGGAACCACCCGTATGTGACCGTGGCCCGCCCCGACCCGCCCGCGATCACCGTGGAGCGCGGGGCGACCCTCCAGTACGGCGACGGCGGCACGACCGGGCTCATCGGCCACTTCCCGTACGGCACACCGGCGTTCCGGCTCAACCAGGACAACATCCGGGTCGACGGCACCCTGCGGCTCGCCCTGAAGAGTGCCTACAACCTGGGCACCGTCAGCGGCTCCGGGCTGATCACCCAGCCGCGTTTCCTCTGGGGCACCTGGGACCTGTCGGGGACCCACTCCTTCTCCGGGGTGATCGACAACGGCACGCAGGCGAACGCCGGGCGACCGGAGTACGCGACCTCGCTGCCGCGCGTGCGCAAGATCCTCAACCAGGGCACCTGGACGGTCGACACCCCGCTGGGCAGGACCGTCACCATGGGCATGGACTTCTACCAGCACGAGTACGGCAGCGACATCAACGTCCAGTCGCGGCCGGGCGGCAAGGTCGTCCTGACCGGGCAGTACAGCTGGTCGGACCGGGGCGGCGACACCGACCCCTCGCTCAGCGACCCCGCCCTGAACTGGACACCGGCCCGCAAGAACGTCAACAAGCGCGGCACCAACATCAAGGGCGCGAACGTCCAGTGGGGCGACGGCACCACGCGCGAGATCTTCATGCCGGGCACCGCGGAAACCGTGTACATCAACCTCCTCGCGGCCCGGGAGCGTTCGAAGCTGACCTTCGACTACAACGGCCCGGTGACGCTCGGCGCCCCCATCGGCGGCGGCCGGTTCCACGACACGCTCTCCGCCCCCGGCGCCGGCGACATCGTCATCGCCGGAACCCCCGGCAACGACGTGACCTTCGCGGCCGTCCAGTACTACGACGGCTCCACGACGGTCGAGAAGGGCGCGGTCCTGCGGCTGGGCAGCGGCAAGCGCGGCGGCGACGGCGGGCTGTACACGCGAGGCGCCCGCTCCGAGGTCGTCAACAATGGCTCGCTCGTCCTGCGCAACACGGACAGGCCCCTCACCCTGTCCCGCATCGGCGGCAGCGGCTCGCTCACACAGTCGGGCGCGGCCACGACGACTCTGACGGGCGGCGCGGTGACGTACACCGGGACGACCACGGTCTCCAGGGGCACGCTGGCCCTGCGCCGAGGCGCCACCCTCACACACAGCGAGGCGATCCGGCTCCCCTCGGCCGGAGCCCGGCTGGACACGGGCCGGGCGGGCCTGCGCGTGTCGACCGCCCTGAGCGGCAAGGGCACGGTCCGAGGGGCGGTCACCAACGAAGGAACCGTCACGGCCGGGCTCACCGTCAACGGCCCCTACACGCAAGGCGCGAAAGGCTCCCTGCTCCTGCGGGACGAGCCGCTGACGGTGACGGGCGCGGTGCGCCTGTCCGGAGATCTCGACGTGTCGGCGGCCGGGAGGCGGCCCGCTCGCGTCATCCCCGTGCTCGACAACAAGGGCCGCTCCAAGCCCTCGGGAACCTTCACCGGCCTGAAGGAGGGCGCCCGCCTGAAGCTGGCCGGCACCACGTACCGGATCAGCTACCGCGCCGGCGACGGCAACGACATCGCCCTGACAGCGGCCAACGCCGCCGCGAGCCCGTCCCCCACCGCGTCCGGCTCGCCCGCATCCGACGCGGCGACGCCCCGCAGCGCCGGCGCGTCGGAGAACATCGGCTTCGGCTGGTGGCCCTACGCACTCGGACTGGCCCTCGTGGTCAGCCTCGCCGTACCCATGGCGGCGCGACGGGGCCGGGGCGGCGGGCGTCATGCGGGCCGGGCGCGGCGGTGAGGCTCACACCTCGGACTCGCCCCACGACATGACGGCCGCCTCGTCACCGACCGACACCTTGCCGGGCCGGAGCACCGCGTACTTCGTGCCGAAGGCGATGCCGCCCTGGGACGCACGCCGGTAGGCGGCGAGGGTGCGGAGGGGCTCCGGGCCCGCCCTGGTTCCGGAGTGCTGGTCGACCAGGGTGACCGCGCAGCGGATGGAGAGCTTCGCGTAGCCCAGTTCGGTGTCGCCGATGCGGATGTGGTGGGCGCGGTCCTCGGTGTGGGGGTCGTCCCAGCCGTCGATGACGAGGTTGGGGCGGAAGCGGTCCATGGGCAGTGGGCGGGTGCCGCGCTCGGTCAGTCTCCGGTTGAGCAGGTCGAGGGTGGAGCGGGAGACGAGGTGCAGCGCGCAGCTGTCGGCGTAGCCGGAGGTGCCCGGTGTCATGCCGTCGGTCACCCGGTCGTGCTCCGGCGGTACGCGCACGAGCCGGCTCGGGGCGCCGAGCACGTCCGAGAGCCAGGCGGCTGCCGCGTCGCCCTGGTCGATGCCCTGGAAGGCGTCCCCGAACAGGTCGACCTTCTGCCGGGCGCCGGAGGTGTCCACGCTCAGGTGCAGGACCTCCCGTCCCGGTGCCCGGAGTGTGAGTCGCCCGCCGTCGGCCGTGACGGCCGGCCGGATGAGGGCAAGGCGGGGGTCCCGGCGCTGGGTTCGGTACACGCCCTCCTCGCTGACGACCATGAAGCTGCGGTCGTGTGCCAGTCCTGCGGGGGTCAGCAGCGCCTCCTGGACCGAAGTCCCGGCACACCCTTTGAGGGGGTAGTACGTCAACTCGACCACGCGGGCCATGCGTTTCCCTTCTGTCTGCCGTCAGCGTCCGCTGGGCGCCTCGGGAAAGCCGAGCAGGGGAGCCAGCAGCCGGGCCTCGGCCGCCCAGTCGGCGAGGAAGGCGAGGGTCAGGCCGCGTTCGCGGTAGCGGAGTGCGGCGGGGACGGTGCCCGCGCCGCCGTAGTCCGTCTGCTCGTCGTCCGCGCGGGCCAGCATCAGCGCGGTGAGCCAGTCGTACTTCACGGCTGAGGCGCAGACGCCGAGCCGTACGAGGCGTTCGTCTCCGTGCCAGCCGCTGTGGCGCAGGCCGTGCACATAGGCGTCGTAGGCCGCCTTGGCCAGGCCCGGGAGGTCGGCGGCGGGGACGAACAGGTCGAAGGCGGAGTCGGGGAGGTAGTTGCCGAGGTCCTCGCCGAGCGCGCCGTCGCCGGTGAACGCCCAGTCGAACAGGACGCTGTCGCGGCCGTCGGAGCGGACGTTGGCGGGCCACTGGTCGAGGTGGGAGAAGGCGCGGGGCAGGGATTCCATGACCGTGAGGAACCACTCGCGGTCATGGTGGAGGCGGACCATGTCCGCGCGCAGGCCCGCCGGGAAGTGCTCCCGGACCAGGGGGTGCCGCCAGGCCTCGTCGTCGTCGAGCAGGTCCTGGCCCGTCGTCCGGTCGGCCGTGTAGTCGCGCAGGAAGTTCTGGGACAGCCACGGGTGGTCCTCCCCCGCGGCGACGGCCCCCTGCGCGGCGCCGAGCCGGTGGGCGTGTTCGACGTGCCGGTCGAGCGGCCAGGCCGTCGCGGGTGCGCCGGACACGTCCTCCAGCCACAGCGCCACATCGCCGTCGGGGCGGTCGACGCAGGCCAGCAGCCGGGGCGCGCGGAAGCCGTGCCGCTGCCAGACCTGGGCGAGCCCGGAGCGGTAGACGTACGCCTCGCGGCGCCAGAAGTTCCAGTGGCTCGGGTCGTTCGACGCCGCCCAGGCGACGCTGGTCTCCTTCGTCCGCGTCAGCACCTTCAGAACGGCCGAGCGCCCGCCGCCGGTGACCCGCCACACTCCGGCCGTGACGCCGTTCCACGGGTTGTGCGTGAGCGGTTCGAACACCGCCCTCCCGGCCGGGACTCCCAGGACCTCACGGACTTCGGCATCAGCGACAGCGACAGCGACCTCGGGCATCCCCCGATGCTATGCCGAGGCCCGCGCCGAAGGAGTGTCCTTGCGTCCGCGCAGCCACACGTACACCGGAATCCCGGCGAACAGGAACAGCACGCCCTGGTAGACGGCCGCGTACCCGGCGCCCGCGATCAGCCAGAAGGAGAAGCCGAAGGAGAGGGCCGCGACGATCAGGTCGCGGGTGAGGCCCGCGGGGCGGACGCGGTCCCGGGAGCCCTGGGCCAGCCAGTAGAGCTGGGCCGCCGCCGAGAGCAGATACGGCACGCAGCCGGTGAAGGTGGTGATCAGGACGAGGACGCGGAAGGTGGTGTCCGGGCCGGCCGTGTAGTTGAGGGCGATGAGCAGCGAGCCGAGGACCGCGCAGGCCCACACGCCGAAGCCGGGGACGCCGCCCTTGCCGAGCTTCGCGAACGGTGCCGGGAAGAGTCCGTCGCGGGCGGCGGCGTACGGCATCTGCGCGGCCATGAGGATCCAGCCGTTGAGGCAGCCGGTGATCGAGGCGACGGCGACCAGGGCGATGGCGGTGCCGCCCCAGGAGCTGCCGGTGATGGCGTTGACGGCGTCGGCGAACGGGGCGCCGGAGTCGACGAGCCGGTCGTGCGGGACGAGGCCGAAGACGGCGACCGTGCCGAGGATGTAGACCACGGCCGAGGCCAGGGTGCCGAGAACGCTCGCCCGGCCGACCGTGCGCTCCGGGTCGCGGACCTCGCCCGCGCTGACGGCGGCCGACTCGACCCCGAGGAAGCTGTACAGCAGCAGCGCGGCGGAGGCGGCCAGCGCGCCGGAGACGCTCTGGCCGGAGGCGTTGAACGGCCCGAAGTTGTCCGCGTCGACGAAGAACAGGCCGATCGTGGCGAGCAGGAGCAGCGGTACGAACTTCAGGATCGTCGAGACGACCTGCACCGCGCCGACCCACCGTGTGCCCGCGAAGTTCGCCGCGGCGGGCAGCCACAGGGCGGCCATGGCGACGGCGGCCTGCAGGGCGTGGTTGCCGTGCAGGGGTATGAGCACGTCGACGTAGCCGACGACCGCGACGGCCAGGGCGGCGATGCTGACCCAGCACATCGTCCAGTACGACCAGGCCGACAGGAACCCGGCGAACTCGCCGAACGCGTCGCGCGGGTAGACGTAGAGACCGCCGGTGACCGGGCTGCGCCGGGCCAGCTTGCCGAAGAGCAGCGCGAGCAGCACGGCTCCGACCGAGAGCACGAGGAAGGCGAGCAGGCTGATCGTGCCGTAGGGGGCGACGGTGGCCGGCAGCGCGAAGATGCCGCCGCCGATGATGTTGCCCATGACGAGGGCCGTGGCGGCGGCGAGGCCGAAGGTGCGGCGGGGAGCGGGGGCCGCCGCGGTGGCCGGCTCGGCGGGCTCGGCGGCCTCGGTGGGGCTGGGGACGGTCATGAGGGTTCCTGACAAGCGGAGGGGGAGGGTCCTGATCGTAACCGCCATCCCACATGGTGGTCGACCTGTTCATGTACTGGACACAATCGGCTGGGTTCCGCCGCCGGATCTCGATTACCGTCGTGCCTATGACGAGCACCATCACCCTCGCCGAAGCCCTCGCCGCCGGAACGGTCGTCCTCGACGGCGGCATGTCCAACCAGCTCGAATCGGCCGGGCACGACCTGAGCGACGAGCTGTGGTCGGCGCGGCTGCTCGCCGAACAGCCGGAGGCGATCACCGAGGCGCACCTGGCCTACTTCCGGGCGGGCGCTGACGTGGCGATCACCTCCAGCTACCAGGCCACGTTCGAGGGCTTCGAGAAACGCGGGATCGGCCACGACCGGGCGGCCGAACTCATGACGCTCAGCGTGGAGCTGGCACGGGAGGCGGCCCGCCGGGCACGCGCCTCCCGGCCCCTGTGGGTGGCGGCCTCGGCCGGCCCCTACGGTGCGATGCTCGCGGACGGCTCGGAGTACCGGGGCCGCTACGGGCTCACGGTCGACGAACTGGAGCGTTTCCACCGCCCGCGTCTGGAGGTGCTGGCGGCGGCCCGCCCGGACGTGCTCGCCCTGGAGACGGTCCCCGACGCCGACGAGGCCGCGGCGCTGCTGCGGGCGGTGCGCGGGCTCGGGGTGCCGGCCTGGCTGACGTACTCCGTGGCCGGTGGCCGCACGCATGCCGGGCAGTCGCTGGAGGAGGCCTTCGCCCTGGCCGCCGACGTGGACGAGGTCATCGCGGTCGGCGTGAACTGCTGCGCGCCCGAGGACGTGGACACCGCCGCGGCGACCGCGGCGCGGGTCACCGGCAAGCCGGTCGTCGTCTACCCCAACAGCGGTGAGACCTGGGACGCCGAGGCCCGCGCCTGGACCGGCCGCTCCCGGTTCACCGCGGACCAGGTGACGGGCTGGCAGCAGGCGGGGGCCCGGCTGATCGGCGGGTGCTGCCGGGTGGGGCCGGAGGCGATCTCGGGGATCGCGGGGACGCTGGGCGCGGCGTAGCCGGAAGCCCGGCACCAGTCCGCGCACGCCCCTCCTTCCCTCCCCCGGCCACTGCTAGCCTCCGCCCATGGGAACCGGTTGCCATGGTGTTGCCGCAGCTCCCGAGGGGGCGGGTGCGGGCCGGTGCCCGGGAGAGACGAGGCGGGCATGACGAGGAAGAGCGGGGACGCGAGCCGCAGCACCATCCGGGACGTGGCGCTGCGCGCGGGCGTCTCGGCGTCGACGGTGTCACGGGTGCTGGGCGGTGTGTACCCGGTGAGCGCGGCGACCCGGGGGAGCGTGATGCGGGCGGTCCGTGACCTGGACTATGTGGCCGACGCGCGGGCGAAGGCGATCGCGGGTGTCGGCACGCCCACCCTCGCCTTCGTGCTGGAGGACATCACCGGCCCGTCGTTCGCGCACATGGCCCATGGCGTGGAACGCGAGGCGACCCGCCTGGGCCATCTCTGCCTGGTGTGCAGCACGGAGGGCGATGTCCGGCACGAGCTGGAGTTCGTCGAGATGATGCGCGCCCAGCGGGCCGCCGCGGTGATCCTGGTCGGGGGCAGCGCCGACACCCCCGAGTACCGCGAACGCACCCATCGCATGGCGGACTCCCTCGCCTCGGCCGGTTCCCGCCTGGTCCTGTGCGGCCGGCCGCCGCTGGACCCCGGTGCCCCGGTGACGGTCATCGAGTACGACAACGAGGGCGGCGCCTACACGCTGGTCGCCCATGTGCTCGCCCAGGGGCACCGCCGGGTGCTGTTCCTCGGCGGCCGGGCGGACCACACCACGGCCCTGGGCCGCGAACGCGGCTACCTCGCCGCCCACCGGGCCCGCGGCCTCACCCCCGACGAGTCCCTCGTCCTGCACGGCGACTTCACGCGCGACGCGGGCCACCGCCTCATGCGGCAGGCGCTCGAGGACGATCTCGGCTTCACGGCCGTCGTGGCCGCCACGGACATGGTCGCGGCGGGCGCCCTCACCGCCCTGCACGAGGCGGGCCTGTCCGTCCCGGGCGATGTCTCCCTCGCCGGCTACGACGACATCCCCTTCGCCCGCGATCTCCACCCCGCCCTGACGACGGTCCACGTCCCCTACGAGGAACTGGGCCGTCTCGCCGTCCGCACGGCCCTCGAACACACCCCGGGCGCCGCGGACGAACACCTGCTGCTGGGCACGCACGTGGTGGTACGGGACTCGGTGGGCCCGCCCCCGGCCCGGTGACTCCCTCAGCCGTGCACGTCGCTGCAACGGTTGTCGTAGGAACCGGGTGTGCAGAAGATGCCCGCCACCGAGTCTCCGATGCCGAGGCTGACCGCGCCGTAGGGCACGCGGGCGACGGTGACCGCGTCGCCCGGGGTGTGGCCCCGCTCGTGGGTGTTGGAGCTGAGCACCTTGCCGCGCAGGGCGCCCCGGGGTCCTTCCTTCAGGGTGCCGGTGACGACTCCGCCCCAGGTGGAGGTGGCCTGGTCGTCGCAGGGCGGGGCCTCGGTGGCGCAGTCGCGCAGGAGCCGGTAGCGGTAGGTGAAACCGCCCTGCGCGGTGATCTTCAGTGAGCCCTGGGCCCAGGTCCAGGTGCCGGTGACGGCCTTCAGTCCTTCGCCCTTCGTGGGGATCGGCTTCGGGGCGCGGCCTGCCGGGGTGCCGATCCAGACCCGGGTGCGGACGGGCGGGTGGCCGTCCGGTTCCGGGTCGGTGCCGAAGGCCAGGAGGGTGCCGTCGTACTCGGCGGCGGCGTCCACCCGTACCGACTGCCGGAACCCGTCCTTGCCGCCCGTCGACTTGGTCCAGTTCCGGCCGTCCGCCGAGGACCACAGGGCGCCGGTGCTTCTGGTGGGCGTCTCGGCCGACCCCAGCGCCAGGAATCCGCCGCGCACCGCGACGACGTCGCTGACCGTCCTGCCCTCGTCCCGGGCCCCGTCCGACGGGCCGGCCGTGCCCGCGCGCAGGGCCAGGGGCCGGGGCGGGCCGGCCTGTCTGCGCCAGGTCGCGCCGTCGGCGCTGTGCAGGGTGAAGGAGGCCGAAGTGCCCCAGGGATCCGTGCACTTAGCCCACACCGTGAACCCGTCCTCGTCGGCGAGGGCGGCGACCTCGGGTGCCTGGTCGGGCCACTGGGGGCAGCCGACGTCGTGCGGAGCGGCGAAGGCGCCCGTGTCCGTGGCGCTCCAGACGCGCAGGCTGCGGCCCCTCTTCTGCTCGGTGTTCGGTTCGAACGGCCCGCCGTCGTGTCCGACCACTACGGTGCCGTGCGGTCCCCGGGCCGCCGCCAGCACGATGTCGGAGGAGTCCGCCTTCGGCAGTTGTTCCGCCTTTTCCCACCGGCCTTTTCCGCGGTAGCGGATGGCCACGGGGAAAGTCTCACCGTCCCGGAAGAGGGACCCGGCGGCGATGACCTCACCCTCGTGCTCGGCCAGGACACTCGCCGACATCTGCTGCTCCGAGGGCCGGGACCGGCGCCATGCGATTCCGTCCGTGGAGCGGTATAACTGCGCGTTGCCGCTCTGCGGGCGGGCCGCGAGAAGGAATCCGTCCTTCGCCGCCACGAGTGCGGTGTCCGACAGACCGAAGAAGGCGGGCGGCAGGTCGGCGAGGGGAATCTGACGCCATTGCGCGGTGGCCACATCGGGGCCGGGCCGGTCGTCGCCGCCTCCGCCCTGACAGGACGAGAGCAGGAGCACGGCGGTGAACAGGCACAGAAGCTGCCGGGGACGCCGGGTCGGGGGCGTGGTGGCCACTGCTCTCCTTCGGTCGGGGTGCCGTTCCGGGAAAGGAAGGATGACAGAGCTTCGGAGTTCCTGCGGCATCTCCGTACACACGACAGGGAGTTCGACTTCTCTCGCACGTGAGGACGAATCAATGCGCCCCTGAAACTCCTGTTTCTCGTGCTTCTGATGATGCGTCTGCGATCTCGCGCAAGCGTCCGAGAATCCAACTCCCTCTCGAATTCAGGGTTTCTGGCTGCTTTCCGCCCTTGTTTGCTGCCAAGATGACCTCCCACAAATAGTGCAGTCATGAAAGGCAGTCGTGGCCGAAGACCCCTTGCTCCCCTCCGCGGTCCGCGCACTGCTGCACCGCCTGCCGCCCGGGACCAACACCTGGGATCTCAGAGACCCCCTCACCGGCAAACATCAGCCGCTGTGGGGCTTCCTCACCGACTGTGTCGCGAGGGACGACGAGGCGACGCTGCGTCAGGTTCTGGCCGATCAGACGCCGTTGCACGACATCCTCGACGAGGCCCACTCCTACACCCGAATAGAAGAAGCCGCGAACGCTCCCCTCGTCGTGGGCGAACCGGCCGCGGCGCGCGCGTTACGTGCCTACGCCGCTCTCGGGCTCGCCCTGGTCGGGGACGCCGACGCCGCCGGGCACCATCTGCGCATCGGAACGTCCTGGCTGGCGCGCAGCTTCGCCGCCGCGCGGGCGAACGGCCCTCAGGCGGCGGAGTGGACCGCGCCGGACGGCTCGCGGCACGGCGAGCGGCTGGCCTCGCTGATCGCCTCCGACAGCGTGGACGACTCGCTCCGGAGCCATCTCGCCCTCATGCTGATCGCTCTCGACGGGGCGCTGCCCAAACCGCTGAGCGGGCCACGCCTTTCGGTACTCGCCGAACGGGGCGATGTCGGCGCGCGCTTCCATCTCCGGCTGGACCTGGTCCGCGGGCTGCCCGCCGGGCTGCTGCCGGATCCACGCGTCATGTCGGGGTTCCTCGGCGACGAGGGATTTCGCAGTGCGCTGGAAGACGCCTGGCGGATCGCGCGCCCCGCGAAACCGAAAGGCGCCGTGCTCTGGTCGCTGCGGACCGGGGACGGCCCCGTGGACCACGTCGGCGACTCCTCCTTCGGCGCGGCCTTCGCCGTCCTGCTGTCGGAACTCGGCAGGACCCGGGGCAACCCGCTCGGGCCGCTGCGGTTGAGCAGGGTCAATCCCCGTACGTCCGTCGTCGGGGCGATGTCCGCCGAGAACACCCGCGTCATCCAGTCCGTGACCGGGTACCGGGCCAAGCTCAGCGCGGTGCAGGACGGCGAACGCGTCGTCGTACCGGAACGGGACGAGCGGCAGGTCCGTGACCTCGGCGGCGGCGCGAGTGTCGTCGGCGCGGCCACCGTCGAGGAGGCCGCCAAGGCGGCCCGGCGGCTCGACGTGCGCGCGGCCTCACGGCTGGTGGCCGGGGTGCTGGCGACCGGCCTCGTCGCCTCCCTCGTGGCGTGGGGCTTCGCCAGCGGCGAGAGCGAGCGGAACAACCGCCGGGCGGTGGCGGCCGGACTCGCCGCGCAGGCGGTCCGCATGCGCGGCAGCGAACCGCGCACGGCCGGTCTGCTGGCCCTCGCGGGGTACCGGATCGATCCCGGGAACAAGGACGCCGAGAACGCGATCCAGGAGGTCCTGGAGACCAACCGCAACACCGTGCGCAGCTGGAAGGCCGACCGGACCGTCAACGTCCTCGCCGTCGACGACGCCGGGCACCGGGCGTACACCTCGGGCATCGCCGACACGATCCAGGTGTGGGACACCGGGTCGGGGCGGAAGCTGGCCGAGGTGAAGGGGCGGGCGGCCGGTCTCGTCCGGGGCGTGGAATCGGGCATCCTCGCGGCCCATGACGGCAGGGACGTGAGGCTGTTCGACGCCTCCGGCGACAAGCCCGAGAAGCTGGGGACGGTGAAGGCGCCGTCCTGTACCGGTGCCTACAGCGAGATCGTGGGGATGGGCTTCACCGACAACGGGTCAGGGCTCACCACCGTCTGGGACGACGGCGCCGTCAGCGAGATCGAACCCGCCAGTCGCACGCTGACCGGCTGTACGCGGCTCAGGGATGTCGCGGGAAAGACGCTGCTCGGACGGCTGCCGACGACGAACCGGCTGGCGATGAGCGCGGACGTCGTGCCCTCCTATGCCGGCCCCGGCGGCGGCGCGGACCAGGCCGTCCTGCTGCTCACCACGAACGAGGTGGTGTCGGTGAACCTCCGCACGAAGAAGGCGGCCACACTCCTCCCCGCCGAGGACGTCCCCGGCGGCGCCTCACTGGTCCAGGCGTCGCAGGACGTGGTGACGGTGGCCACCAGTGGCGGGGTCCTGGCCTGGGACCGCACCCGCAAGCGCAGCACCTATCCCCTGGGCGGACTGTCCACCCGGCCCACGGCGATGGAACTGGACGGCGACGACGTCGTGATCGCCGGCCCGGGCGGCACGGCCGTGATTCCCGTACGGTCCTCCCCCGACGGCGCCTCGGCACCGCTGTCCGTGCCGAGCGGCGGGCGCACCGTCGCCGCCGTACGGGCCGGAGACGGAACGGTCGTCACGGCGGGAGAGGGCCGCGTCACCGTGCTCGGCAACACCCCGGTGCACCGGGCCCTGCCCCCGGCGCAGCCGTCCACGGGCTCCGTCTTCGGCCCGGGGAACATCCTGCTGCTCACCGACTTCATGACGAACACCTCTTACGGCGCCTACTCGATCGACCTCGACTCCGTGCCCGAGACGATCAGCGCCGCGGGAGCCTCCTACGAGCACGTGACCGAGTACTCCGCCTCGGGCTCGTACATCAACGCCCTCGCGCTGTCGGACAAGTTCGTGGCCGCCGTCGGCCAGAGCCGAGGCATCGGGACGGTGACCTTGTGGAAGCGGGACGGCACGTATCTCCAGCAACTCGACATGTCCCCCGAGGAGGACCGCAAGCGCGCACAGCTTCCCGAACGCATCGTCTCCCAGGTCGACTTCGTGCCGAAGCACCACCTGCTGGTGGCTCGGCACGTCAGCGGAGACGTGGGGATCTGGCGGACCGGGACCTGGCGGCGCCTGGGCACGATCGACCTGGCGGCCGGTACCTCGGACATGGCGATCCACGGCAGGACCGGTGTCTTCACCGAGGGCGAGGGCGACAGGACCCGGCTCGTCATGGTGGATCTCGTCACCCGCCGGAAGCTGCGCTCGGTCGCCGCTCCCGGCGTCATGCGGGTGTCGTACTCGCGGGACGGCTCGCGGCTCGTCACCCTCGACATGACCAGCGGCACCGTGCGGCTGCTGGACGGCAGGAAACTGACCGCGCTGGGCGACCCCCTTCGTATGCCCGAGGGCGAACTCGCCGTCGACAGCGCGATCTCGCCGGACGGCCGGCTGGTGGCGACGGCGATGGGAGACCGCGTCCTCGTCCACAACCTCGACTCCGGGCAGCAGTCGATGCCGCCACTGCGCGATGTCAACGGCACCGACGTGGTGCAGGTGAAGTGGTCACCGGACGGTACCTATCTCGCCGGGGCCTCCCTGCCTCCGCAGCGCGAGCACAAGCAGCCGGGCGCCGTCAACATCTGGAAGATGACCGAGGGTTCCCTCGAGAAGCGCATGTGCGACTGGACCGACGGCGGTCTGTCGCGCGACGAGTGGGAGAAACACGTGGACGAGTCCGTGTCGTACATCGAGCTGTGCGAGGACGTGAGCGGGTGAAGCGGCTCGGCGCGGGGGTGAGACGGGCGGCGGCCCTGGTGGTGGCGGCAGCGCTGCTGGGCGCGGGCTGTGACGTGCCGGGCGGCGGGGACGACGCGTCGGACGACGGGAACCGGCCGAACGCCGCGCACGGTGCGCCGGTGCTCGCCTTCGTCCGGCCGGTGGCCCGGGAGATCGTCCTGGCGGACGCGGCCGGCCGGACCTGGCGGGGCGCGAAGCTGACCGCCCGGGCGGACGATGTCCGGTGGTCCCCCGACGGCTCCGCCCTGGCCTGGATCGACGACGAGGACGACAGCCCCGACGGACGGCGCCTGCACCGCCTCGACATCGCCTCGGGGCGCGAGCGGACAACGCCCTGTGCCTGCCGGGGAGTCGGCTTCCTCGGTGACGCCGCGGCCACGGTGAACACCAGCGGCGACGCGCTGCTGCTCTACACCGCCGACGGGCGGGTCCGGCGCGCACAGCTCAGCACCCCGGTGTCGCCCTACGCCCGGGTCGCCGCCGGCGGCCGGGACGCCGTGACGATCGCCGACCTGCTGCCCGAGGAGAAGGCGGGCCGCGGCCAGTTCCAGATGCTGGCGGTCGACCGGTCCGGAACGGTCCGCCCGTTCCGGCCGGCCGGTGCGCCCACGGCGTTCAGCGAGGGCGTGCAGTCCCCCGACGGGCGACGCATCGGCTGGTCCTCGCACGACTCCGGCGGAGCCTGCTGGAACGTCGGGAACGTGCGGGTCGCGGCCTACGGGCAGAAGGGCCGCGAGGAGCCCGAGCGGCCCGCCTACGTCGCGATGACCCGCGCCCTGCTGGAGGACCGGCTGCACGTGACCGGTCTCGCCTGGGCGGGCGAGGGCCTCACCGCGACGTTCGGGCCGATGGAGGGGTGCCAGGCCGTGCCTCCCGAGCGCTTCGTGTCGTACTACCTGCGCGACGGCGCGTGGCGCTACATCGGCTCGGGCATGCTCGCGGTCGGCTACGGCGCGAAGGGCCGGGCCGCGCGGCTCCTGGCGCCCGAGCGGCCCCGGCCCGAGAATCCCGACGAGACGTATCATCCGCCGCTCGGCGACCTGGAGTTCACGGACGGGGACGGTGAGCGCCGGGTCATCGGCACCCGGGTGTCGTCGTTCGTGTTCACCTCGGCGGAGAGCGCCGGGGCCGCCGTACCCGAGGCGGCACCCCAGCCCGCACGGACCGGCGTGGCGAGGACGACCGACCGCGGGGAGCCGGTCCCGGCCCATCTGCGGGCGCTCGCGCAGCGCATCAGGGACGCGGCCGAGGACGACGACGTGGCGGCGCTGCGGGCGCTGTGCGACCACTGCGACGACGAGACCCGGGCGGCCCTGCGGAGCGCCGAGGGCCGCCGCGAACTGGTGCGGCTGCTGAGCAGCCACCCGGGCCTGAAGGAAGGCGGCATCGTGTTTCCGGGGCTCGCGGCCCACCGCTGCGTCGACCACCCCGCGCAGGACATCACCTGCACCGCCGCGCAGATCCACGACATCGCGCTGCTGGACATTCCCGAGGCGGACCAGGACACCTACGAGGGCACCGTGTACGAGGCGGATTTCGAGCAGCGGCTGCAACTGCGGACGGGTTCGGGCGGCAAGGCGCTGTGGGTGGGGAGGTGGGCGCCGTGACGTGCGCCGACGAGATCGAGGGCCCGGAGCAGGACGGCGCGGATTCGGCGGCGGAGGCGACGGACTGCCTCTGCGGCCGCGGCTGTCCGCCGTACGCACCGGGCCCCGAGGCGGTGGAGTCACGCGCCTCGCACGGGCCGGTGATGGCGGGGGACGTGCTGCGCGGGGAACGCGTCGTCGGCTTCGCCTACACGCAGCCGCCCCACGGTCGCCTGCCCGAAGCGCGGGACGACCGGCTCCTGACCGAGGCCGATCACCAGCCGGATGCGCCTCCGCAGCGCCCGGTGCCCACGGTCAGGCCACCGGGTCCGGGCGACGAACGGCTCCCCCACGACCGGCTGTCGGCGCGTGCGGTGGTGCCCGCCGCCCGGCGGTCCCGGTGTCTGCCGGCGGCGGTGGACGGCCTGCTGGCCGACGGGTCCGCTCCCTGGGCGCGGGTCCTCGGTCCCATCGCCCGGACGGTACGGGAGGCCGGGCACGAGCTCTGGCTGAGCGGCGGGGCGCCCCGGGAACTGCTGGCGGGCAACGGCCGTGAGGCGGTCCGGGATCTGGACCTGACGGGCACCGCGCCGGCGGGCCGCTTCGCGGAGCTGGCACGCCGGACCCTGGAGGAGGACGGCGAGACGTACGAGCTGAGGGCCAAGGTGAGCCCCGACACCCTGGTCTGCACCGTCCACCGCGACGACCGGCCCACCCCGCTCATCGAGTACCGGGGCCTCGGGGTCGGCGGCTTCCGCTTCCCGGCCACCGGCACCGACCTCGTCGCCGACAGCCTGCAACGGGACTTCACCGTCAACAGCGTCCTCTACGACTTCGAGCGGCACCTCGTCCTCGACCCGAGCGAGCGCGGCCTGCCGCATCTGTCGGTACCGGGGCGCGCCCTCGTCCCCGTCAGCCCCTCGGGCGACCCGCTGGTGCAGGCCGCTCTGGCAGTGCGGGCGGTGAAGTTCCTCGCACGCTGGCAGGCCGACGGGAAAGTGGACACACGCGAACTGCGCGCGTGGACCGACGAGTTCCCCGAGGACCTGGCCGACCACGTCCGGGAGCGAGGAGACCAGGCATGGGACCAGCTGCTGGCCCTGCACCACGAATGCCTGGGCGGCGTCCCCGCGCAGCGGCAGACGGCGGTGGCGAGCATGCTCGGAGCGGGCGTGGAGCGGCTGCTGAGGACGCTGCTGGGGAGCCCCGAATGAACGGCCCCGCGCACCGGCCCCTCTCCGGCTGGGTCGCCCGCCTCGGCGCCCCTGGATCCGCAGCGGGGTCGCACCGCGTCACCGGGCCGGTGAACGACGGAGCCGAACGGACCGACGCGCGCACGCTCCCCCTGTTCCAGGACCCGGCGTGGCGCAGGACGGGCCTGGTGGCGCGGCGGGACGGCGGCCCGGACGTACACGCCCTCGCGCTCAGCCACCCCGGCCGCGGCATCTCCTACGTGGAGCTGGACGACCTCGGCCGGCCCCTGCCCGCGAGCGCGGAGGGCACGGAACTGGTCGCCCGTATCGAGGAACGCTGGGCGGCCCCGCCCTCGGAGCCGGACGTCCTGCGGGTCCTCGCCGGGGAGAGCCTCGACCTCAGGCATGCCCTGCTGTACCGGCTCGCCTCCGAGACCGCCGCGCCCCCCGTGCTCTTCCACGCGCTGCCCTGGAGCGATCTGGACACCGTCACGGGCAATGTGCTGGCCGTGCTCGACGGGGCCACGTCCGTGGAGCCGCCCGGGCTCGAACTCCGCCACTGGTTCACGCCCGCGGCGACCCGGCTGGCCGGGCCCCTGGCGGTCCTGGAACGCGGTATGCGGGAGGGGCGGGACCCTGCCGCTCTGCGGCATGAGGCCGTCTCCCTGCTGACGGGACTGCTGTCCGCCCCCGCGGAGAGGATCCCCGGCCACACCTCCCAGCGGCTCGCCCTGCTGGCCGACCGGCTCGGCAGACGGGACCCGCTGCTCCGGCACACGGCCCGGGTCGTCGCCTCCCGGCTGCGCCCCGGGCCCCGGACCGGGCGCCCGCCGTCCTTGTCCCTCCGCCTGGAGGCCGTGCTGCCCGCGGCGGCCAGGCGGACCGAGCGTTCCTACGGGACCACTGCCGAGGACGAGCTGTTCGAGGCCTCCGCCGAGCACACCCCCGGGGGCCGGGTCCGCGTGACGCTGACGCTGCCGAAACCCCTCCGCACGGCCGAGGAGAGCTGGATCGACGCCTCGGACGGCATCGTGGCGCCGTTCGTGCTCCGCGCGGCCGACGCGGCACCCCGGCGGTACTGGGTCGCCCTGCGCAGCCGGGAGAGCGCCCTGCTCGGTGTCGTCGAGCTGTTCGCCCCGCAGGACCGGTTCGAGCTGGTCGCGGACGAGCCCCCCGTGCCGTTCGCCGCGCTGCGCACCGTGCCCGCGATCGAGCTGGTGCCCTCGCTGCACGCGTCCTCGAACGCCACCCTGCGCCTGTGGGAGGCGGCGGCGAGCACCCTGCCGCCCGACCACGCCGTTCCCGTGGCCCTCCGGCTCCGCCGGGAGGACATCGCCCGCCGGTGACCGACGACGAGGAGGCACACGTGGCAGAGAACCCCGAGCCGGACACGCAGGCCCGGCGGGCGGCGATCGCGGACGAGCTGCGCAGGCTCGAGGAGAGCGCGATGTACAGCGCCCAGACGCAGTTCGAGACGGCGAAGCACTGGCGGGGCGTGCACCTGATGATGGGCATCCCCACCAGTCTGCTGGCCGCGGTGGCCGGCACGACCGCGCTGGTGGAGTCGACGGGGCGGATCGCCGCCGGCATTCTCGCGCTGGTGTCGGCCGGAATCAGCGCCGTCATGACCACGGTGAACGCGCCGCTGCGCATGTCCCACGCCACGGGCTGCGCCAACGCCTATCTCGAGGTGCAGACAGCCGCCCGGCAGGCCCGGACCGTGGATCTGCCCGTCATGCCGGTCGACGAAGCCCGGGTCGTGCTGGCGGAGTTGACCGCCCGCCGGGACGAACAGAACCGGGCCGCGGATCCCCCGGGCCGACGCGCCTACCGGCGCGCCCAGGCCAATATCGGGCGCGGTGGCCAGACGTACGCGGTGGACGACGAACGTCCGGTGGCGGGACGGTCAGTGCCGGCGGAGCGCCCCGGAGCGGCGGAGTCGTCGTACGGCTGAGCGCAGTTCCGTACCGCGTGGGGGCGAAGCGTCGGCGGGGACCGATGCGAGCGTGGGTTCCTCGGGTGTGGCGGCGTCGGTCGCCCAGAGGGCGAGTTCACGGTCCCGGGGGCCGTACGCCGTATAGGCCACAGCGTCCTCGGCGTCCGGTGCGCGGTCTCCGAAGACGCGCACCGGATGGGCCGCGTCCCAGCGCTCCCAGCCCGGGTCGCCGTCCGTGGCGAAGCGCACCCAGGCCGTGTGCATCGCGTCGGCCAGGTCCTGCGGGGCGCCCTCACCGGCCAGTTTGCGGGACTCGGGGACCTCGCCGGTGTCGAAGACGAAACCGAGCTCCAGGGCGTGGCAGGCGCCGAGGCCGGGGAGGGTCGAGGGCCAGGCGAATTCGTAGACGTACGAGGGTTCCGTCCGGGCGTCGGCCAGGTGGTGCAGGGGGATGCGCAGGAGGTGGTCGGTGACGAGCTGGCCGACGAGGTCCGCCGTGCCCGCCCCGGGGTGCAGGGCGCGGTAGCCGCGCGGGACCTCGCTGCCGCAGTGACAGCGGGCCATGGCACCGGCCAGGGCGACGGCTCCGAGGCGGTCGACGCGCTCCAGGAGGCCGCCCGGGACCAGCCACAGCCGGTACTCGTCCCGGGTCCAGCCCGTCAGCAGCTCGACCCCGGGGGCCGCGCCGCCCTCGGTGAGGGCCTCCAGGGGGTCGCGCGGGACGGTGTCGCCGTCGACGACGATGCCGAAGGCGGGGCCGCCGACGACCGGGCTGCTCAGCCTGCCCACCTCGGCCTGGGTGCTCAGCAGCAGGTCGCGGTCGACGGCGGCGAAGGCCTCGGCGGTGGCGGGGATCTTCAGCCGGGTGGCCATACGGCGCACCATCCGCCGTACCTTGGCCCGCTCGGACGCCTCGGGCGGCCCGCTCTGCAGGACCGCCCGCCGGACCAGCCCCTGGGTCTGCGGGGCGGCGATCAGGGCTCCGATGCTGATCGCCCCGGCGGACTGGCCGGCGAGGGTGATGCGGCCGGGGTCACCGCCGAAGGCCTCGATGGCCTCGTACACCCAGGTCAGGGCGGCTATCTGGTCGCGCAGGCCGGGGTTCGGGGGCGTGTCCGGGAACAGTCCGTAGCCCTCGACGCCCAGCCGGTAGTTGACCGAGACACAGACCACGCCGTCACGGGCGAAGGCATGGCCGTCGTAGACGGGTACGGCGGAGGAACCCCTGGTCAGGGCGCCGCCGTGCAGCCAGACGAGGACCGGGAGGCGGGCTCCGGGGGCCGGCTCGGGAGTCCAGACGTTGAGGTTGAGGCAGTCGTCGCCGGGCACGACCGGGTCGGACAGATAGTGGGCGAAGGCGCCGGAGTACGGGGGCTTCGGCGGGGTGGGGCCGAAGGCGCCGGCGTCCCGGACGCCGTCCCAGGGCGGGAGGGGGACGGGCGGGCGGAAGCGGCGGGGGCCGAAGGGGGGCGCCGCGTACGGGATGCCGCGGAAGACCGCGACTCCCCGCTCGAACCTGCCCCGCACGGCCCCGTACGGGCTCCTGACCACGGGATCCGTCTGGTCTGCCGTCATCTGCCCACCAGCCCTTCGCCGAGCTCGTGCACCGGTATCACCAGAGCACCACATCGCTCACGGGTATTCCGGTGCACGAGCCGGTTCGACGGCTATTTGGCGTACATCAGGGTGCCGAACCCGAGCTGGTCGTAGCCGCCGCTGTCGCTGCCGTAGTCACCCCCTCCGCCCTCGGGGGCCACGGAGAAGCACATCTGGGAGATGTACTTGTCGTCGAGGAGCAGCCGCCTGCCGTAGTGGTAGTGGAGCATCGCCCACACGGGTCGGACCTGGCCGCGCGACCCGGCGCCGGGCACGGTCTGCGACTGCGGGGAGCAGTTCTGGCCGCTGCCCCAGTTGTAGGTGGTGAAGGGCACGTCCATGTTCAGGTTGTACTTGGCGACGTACTGGGCGGCCTTCATGAAGCGGCGGCCGTCGTACGAGTAGAGGTCCTCGCCCTGGTTCCAGGCCATCTCACAGATCGCGCCCATCTGACCCATGCCCATGACGGTGTGGCCCTGGTCGCGGCCGGACTCCTGCCACTGGCCGAGGTCGTAGCCCTCGACGTTGCCGTACAGGAACGGGACGGCGTTCTTGATGGAGCCGTTTCCGGCGCCGCTCTTGAAGTAGGTGACGGCCTGGTCGTACTTGGCGCCGTCGTTGTTGAGGATGCCGATGGCCAGCACGGAGGCCATGTTGCACAGATCCCAGTTGGCCCAGTAGTTGGTGATGCAGGCGTCGTTGTGGCCGGTCAGGAACTGGTTGTTGAGCGGGTAGAAGACGTTGGTCATCATCTCCTGGAAGGCGGCGAGGTCGAACGCGCCGTAGTCCCGCATGAGTTCGGCCGCGTTGGCGAACTGCCAGCCGTAGAGGCCGGCGGCGAGGAAGCGGTCGGCGTTTCCGGTGACGGTCGTCAGGGTCGTCGCCCAGGCGTTGAGGATCCGCGCGGCGCACTGGGCGTTGGCCTCGGTGCCGCCGACCCTCCAGCGCAGGGCGTTCTGGTAGGCGGCGGCGATGTCGTTGTAGAGGAGGCCGTAGTTCTGTCCGGTGCCGCCGCGGATGATCGTGGCGGTGGCGCGGTTGGTCCAGGTGGACTGGGAGTGGGAGTTGGCGACGAGCTTGTTCCAGCCGGACAGCCAGGGGTCGTCGCCCGCGGCGACCCTGACCTTGGCGCGGTTGATGTCGCCGGCGTTGTGGAGCATGCCGGGGTGGGTGAAGGTGCCGGGTGCGGCGTCCGCCGTGGTGGCGGTGGCTCCGGCGCCGAGGGCGAGGGCCGCGGTGAGGCCGCCGGCGGTCTTGAGCAGACCGCGGCGGCTCACCTGGCCGCCCTCGTGGTGCGTGTGGGGGGAAGTGCGGCTCATGTGGGGGCTTCTCCGTTCGGTGGAGGCCTACAGGGGGGTGATGCTCACCTCGTCGAACTCGGTGGTGCTGCGGGCCAGGGGGTCGCGGGAGCAGACCACGAGGCCCACGTGATAGGGGGCGTCACCGAAGCCGGGGAGGTCTCCCTCGGCGAGGGGGGTGAAGGTGGCGCCGCCGTCGGTCGAGGCGGATGCGGTGAAGTGCGTCCCGGTGCGCCTCAGCCGCAGCAGGCAGGGGGCGGCGACGGCCGCGTTGCCCGTGAAGGTGGACTTTCCGGCGACGGTCGGGCGCAGCATCAGCTGGGCGCTGGTCCCGCCGGTGACGATCGCCCCGGCCGCCTGGTCGAACGGCGACAGGGACTTGGCCATGAGCAGGCCGACCCGGTCACCGGTGGCTCCGGTGCGGGAGACCAGCCGGACGGTGACCTCGCAGTCACCGCTGACGGGCCGTCGTACGAACTGGCCCGTCATGCCCTGGTTGTTGACCGTGAGGTCGGTCCCGGCGCCCCGCACCACGAAGGTCCCGTCCTCGTGGGCGGTGGAGCCGGGGGTCTGGACGGCGACCACGCCGAGGGTGCCGTAGGCGCGGTCGTCGAGGATGACATCGCCCAGGTCGCCGTAGCTCCAGGGCGCGGGCGTCGGGGTGTCGACCGTGACGGTGAGGGTGCCGGTGGTGTCTCCGGCGGCGTTGCCCGCGCCGGTGGTGACGGTGAACACGCCGGTCCGGGTGGGGGTTCCGGAGATCAGGCCGGTGCGCGGGTCGACGCGCAGCCCGTCGGGGAGTGCCTTCGCCGTGAACCGGATCGGCTCGTGCGCGGCGCGCAGGAGGTGCTGGAAGGGGACGCCCTTGTTCGCGAACGCCGCGGTGAGTGAGGTGAGTCGGGGCGCCGACGGCGTCGGCATCACGACCTTCGCCGCGTCGGACAGGGGCCCGCGCCCGGAGCTGTTCGTCTTGGCGACGGCGTAGTGGTACGTCGTGCCGGGCCTGCCCGTGGCGTCGGCGTACCGGACGCGGGTGCCGAAGCCGACGGGGCCGATGCCGGTCGCGATCGTCTCGAACGGCCCCTTGGCGGAGGCGGAGCGCAGCACCGTGTAACGGGCCGACAGATCCGGGTCGGTCCAGGCCAGCTCGACCGCGTCGGCGCCCGCGACGGCCCGGAGGTCACCCGTCGCCCGGGCCGGGCGCGGCACGGACCAGAGGTCACCGCCCGTGAGGGAGGTGACGCTGACGTTGTCGAAGGCGCCGGTGCCGGTCTCGGCGTAGTTCTCTGCCACCCCCAGGCAGGAGGTGAGGGTGAGTCCGACGTGTACGGTCCTTCCCAACTCCACCTGGCTGGAGCCGACTTCGGTCCAGCGGACGCCGTCCGGGGAGATGGCGCCGGTGCAGTGGTCGCCCCGACGGGTCACACGGACCCAGTACGGCATGCGGAGCCGGTAGCCGTCGCCCGCGCCCTCGACGTACGGGGCCTGAAGCGGGGTCGCCGACTCGGGCAGCTCGCCGAGGGAGGAGATCGGGAAGGCGGCGCCGGTCGTGATCGTCTGCTGCTGGGACGGCGGCACGGGCGTACTGCCGGTGCCCTTGACCCCGGCCCCCGCCTTCGCCCGTACGCTCCACACGCCGCTCCAGGTGTGCAGCGGCAGGCCCTGGATCAGCATGGCGGCGTGGGCCGCGTCCGCGTCCAGGCCGGCCCGTACGGTGACGCCGATCCTGGAGTACTGGGAGCTGAGCGGCCACACGATCCGCGCGGTGATGGTGCCGTCGCCGCGCAGCGGCAGATGGGCCAGGCGGTGGGTGTCGGCGGTGCCGGAGGCCTCCAGCACGAACCGCTCGCCGTCGAACGCCGCCGAGCCGGGGATCCTGACGTCGCCGATGTCCCGGGTGGACCAGGGTGTGGGCAGGCCGGGCACTGCGGAGGCCCATGCGGAACTTCCGCTCCAACCATGGGAGTTGACGGCTTCCACGGTGTAGTACGAGATGCGGCCCGGGCGGGCACGGCGGTCGGTGTACGTCGTCCTGCCGACCCCGGTGGCGATCTTCTCGTACGGCCCGTCGGCGCCGCTCGCCCGCAGGACGGTGTACGACTCGGCCCACGTCGAGGGCAGCCAGGCCACGGTGACGGACCCGTCGCCGCCGACCGCGGTGACACCGGCCGGGGCCGTGGGCACGGACGGGGCCGGGGCCTTCGTACCGGCGAAGGTGAGGGTGCCCCAACTGGGTAGGTCGTCGTTGCTGCCCTCGACCACGCGGGCACCGTCGGCGCCCCGGAAGACGGCCGCCTTGGTGTACGGGGTGTCGAGGCCGCGGACACCGGCGTAGTGCGCGTACGCCATCTCGTAGATGGGGGGCAGGGTGCCGCGTCCGACAGCCGAGACCGACGTCTTTATGTACTTGCCGGTGCGGTCGAGGTCGGGGACGAACGGGACCTCGCCGCCGAGGTTGTAGCGGGCGGCGTACTCGACGTTCCTCAGCAGCCGGTTGTCGTCGAAGGCGTACAGGTCGACGCCCTGGTTCCAGGCGACCTGCGCGGCGTCGGCGAGCAGGCCGACGGCGAGTTGCTCGTGGCCCTGGTCGCGGCCGGACTCCTGGCCCTGTCCCGCGTCGGTGACGATGCGGTGCGGGACGCTGCCGTTGCCGGCCCCTGCGGCGGCGAAGCGCAGGGCGTCCTCGAAGAGGGTGGGCTCCTCGCAGAACACGCCGATGGCCAGGATCGACTGGACGGAGGTGAGGTCCCAGTTGCCGTTGGCGTAGAGCATGTAGCCGGAGATGGCGGGATACCAGACGCGCAGGAAGGACTCCTCGCAGCGGGCGATGTCCTCCTTCGCCCAGCCGTCGTAGCCGCTGTGGCGCAGCAGTTCGGCCGCGTTGACGAACTTGAAGGCCTGGAGGCCCGCGCCGAGCGGCCCGTCCGCTCCGGTGACGGCGGTGAGGGACGCCGACCAGGCGTTGAGGATGTCCCGGGCCTTGTCGGCGTAGGCACGCTCGCCGGTGAGACACCACATCAGCGCGGTCTGGTAGGCGGCGGCCGAATCGGCGACGGCCTGGTTCTGGTAGTTGGAGGGGCCCCGGCCCCAGGAGGTGATCTGGCCGGTGTTCTGGATGGTGTACGTCGACTTGGAGCGCGCGTGGGCGGAAAAGGCGAGGTAACCGTCGTAGACCGGTGTTTCCTTCGCGGCGACCGCCGTCTTCATCCGGGCCAGGTCGTCGGCGCTGTGCAGCAGTCCGGGGTGCGTGAATGCCCGAGGAGCGGCGGCTGTGGCGGCCCGGGCGGTGCCGGGAGCGAGCAGGCCGCTCGCGCCGGACACCAGCAGCAGGGCGGCGGCACCGCCGAGGAAGCCGCGGCGGCTCGGTGCGATCGGTCTCAGGGGGCTGGTGCTCATGATGCGGCGGCCGCCTCGGCGGTGGTGAGGAACTTGAGGTTCAGCACATGCTCGTTGGCGTGCATCGGGACGGTGTCGGTGGTGAGGTACCAGGTCGGCTTCTTCATCGAGTCGGCGATGACCGTCCCGTTGACGACGAGGTTCTCGAAGGTGACGTCCTTGATGGCGTGCTTGGCGTCGTAGCCGAGCAGCAGGCAGGTGGCGAGCGGCTTGCCCGTGTAGGAGAGGTCCTTGACGTGGACGTTCTGGATGCCGCGGCCAACCGAGGTGTTGTACTTCGTGTTGTACATGATCCGCATATGGATGAGCTGGCCCCAGCGGAAGTCCTCGACGCGGACGTTGTCGACCTTCACGTTCTTGATCAGGTTGCTGTCGCCGGGGTTGAGGGCGATGCAGCCCTGGTAGCCCATCTGGGGCTCGCGGTGGTCGCAGATGTCGAGGTTCCTGAAGGTGAGGTTCTTCAGTACCTCGGGGTTGTCGGTGTTGCCGTGGGTTCCGACGTTGATGGGGTGCGCGACGTCCGCCCAGAGGGTGGAGTTGCGGACGGTGATGTTGCTGGTGTCGCCGTAGTACTCCCAGCGGTGGGTGTAGAGGGCGATGCAGTCGTCGGAGTTGCGCATGAAGACGCCGTCGATGACGACGTTGCTGCTGCAGAAGACGTCGATGCCGTCGCCCCAGCCCTTGGAGCTGAAGGAGCCGAGGCCCTTGATGGTGACGCCGGTGGCCTCGCCGAGCTGGACGGCGTAGCCGTTGGGGTTGAGGACGGTGACGGCGCCGATGGAGATGTTCCGCGAGTTCTCCACCAGGGCACCGCCCGCCGCCGTCCCGGCGAGCACGCCGCGGCCGGCGATCCCCGCGTGCTCGACGTTCCGGAAGACGATGGTCGCCTTGAGGACGGCGCCGCCGTCGAGGTACACGGTCTTGCCGGAGGGGACGTTCAGATAGCCGTCGGCGGTGGTGTGGACGCCGGGGCCGTAGTAGAGGACGTTCGGGTCGTCCTGCGCGGGGATCTTCTTCTCGATCGCGCGGGCGAAGAGATGGAGGACGTCGAAGATGTCGTCGTTGATCTGCACGACGACGTTGCGCGGCCGGTCGAGGGTGAACCGCAGGGTGTCGCCGCCCACTTCGGGCTTGATGCCGTAGGAGTCCGGTCTGACCCGGACCTTGGTGGTGCCGCCCTTGAGGTAGGTGACCTCCACCTCGACCGAGCCCTGGAAGTCGAAGTACGCCAGTGACGAGTTGTAGATCTTGCTCGACCCCGTGGTCGGGTTGATCTCCCCCAGCTGGGGCCGCCAGATGTCCAGCGTCTGCCACTCGCCGTCGGGGGCGGTACGGACCCGCACCCTGAAGTTGGTGTTGGTCGGCATGGCGGCCGGGCGGGGGTAGGTCACCAGCTTCGGCGCGGCGGCGGACGCGTCGGCCCGGGCGGCCGTGGCCGTGAGGTCGGTGAGGCCTGCGGCGAGGGCGGTGGCGCCGGCCGCCTGGAGGGCGCCTCGGCGGGACAGGGACGGGGTCATGGTGAGCTCCTTGCGGATACGAAGACGGGAGACGGCCGAGGTCACTTCAGGCCGGTGGTGGACATGCCGGCGACGAAGCCGCGCTGGGCGATCAGGAAGCGGGGCGCGTGACGGTCTCGCCGCCGCTGACACCGATGGAGACCTGCATCGCGCAGCCGCTCAGCGTCGCCGCGCAGGCGCCCGCTGCCGAGAGGGCGAGGAATCGGCGGCGGCTCAGGGAAGCACCAGCACGTGGGTGCATGAACGCACACCTCCTTGCGTTTCCGGCATGCATAGCAACCGGTTGTTGTGCGTGGGGCAGAGCTTCTTCCGGTCGGCATGGCGCGTCAAGGGCCTTGACGAATTTTCGAAAAGACTGTGTAACCTCGGCGTCATCAGCTTGAGGGCGGGTCAGACCCTGCTTTCGGTCGACGTGATCAAGCCATCGAAGAGTGCCCCGACCGTCATGACCAGGGGATGTTCGCGAGGTCCAGTCGGCAGCGGCTCGGGAACCGGTTGCCGAACAGACCATCTGGCCGTCGCGACGCCGACGGCGGTGCGCCCAGGCCCCGCCGACCCTCGCCGAAACCGCAGTAATCGATTTCCACGGCGAGTCTCGTGGCGAGCCGCGCGGACGGGTCGCCACCCCGGCCCGATCCGCCCGACCGCACCCACCCCACTCCCCCACCCCACCGACCTCACCCTCGCCAGTCGGGCCACAACCTGCTCTCATCACGGGCGTTGCGCCGAACCGGCACCTCCCTCCACCATCCCCGCCCAGCCGATTGACCGCCGCTTCCCGGCGGATCTACGGTAGAAGGCGCTTTCTGAAACAGTTTCCGTTCTCCGTCCTCTGCTCCAGGAGAGTCATGCCCAGCCCTCAGCTGCCGCGGACCGTGTTCGCGATGGACCCGGTGCACCTCCCGCTGCTCTTCCCTCCGCCGCTGATGGAGCGACTGAGGCGTACGGCCGACGTCGACCCCGGACTGGTGGTGCGGGACTTCGCCGATCCGGCCGCGGCCGGCGCCCTGGCCTGTGCCGAGGTGCTGATCACCGGCTGGGGCTGCCCGCACCTGGACGCCGGTGTCCTCTCGGCGGTCCCGAGGCTCGACGCCGTGCTGCACGCGGCCGGCTCCGTCCGCTCCCTGGTGGGCGAGGCCCTGTGGGAACGCGGGGTCACCGTCTCCAGCGCGGTGACGGGCAACGCGCTGCCCGTCGCGGAGTACACGCTCGCGATGATCCTGCTGGTGGGCAAGGACACCTTCGACCACCGCGAGCACTTCCGCCGTACCCATGCCTACCCGGGCCCCGCCGAGACCGCCGCGACCGGCAACGTCGGCCGCCGCGTCGGGGTCGTCGGCGCGTCCCGGGTGGGGCGCCGGCTGCTGGAGCTGCTGCGGCCGTTCGACCTCACCGTCCTGCTGCACGACCCGTATGTGAGCCCGGCCGAGGCCGCCGCGCTCGGTGCCGAGTCGCTGTCGCTGGAGGAGTTGCTCAGACGCAGCGACATCGTGAGCCTGCACGCCCCCGACATCCCCGAGACCCACCACATGCTCGACCGCGACCGGCTCGCCCTGGTGCGGGACGGGGGCGTGCTCATCAACACCGCCCGCGGTGCGCTGGTCGACCACGAGGCGCTCACCCACGAGCTGGTCTCGGGCCGGCTCAGCGCGGTCCTCGACGTCACCGACCCGGAGCCGCTGCCCGCCGGCTCGCCGCTGTACCACCTGCCCAACGTGTTCCTCACCCCGCACATCGCGGGCTCCCTCGGCAACGAACTGGAGCGGCTCGGCCGCATCGTGGTGGAGGAACTGGAGCGGCTGGTGGCGGGTGTGCCGCCGGTTCACGAGGTACGGCACGCGGATCTGGCGCGGGTGGCGTGACGCCATGGCGGGCGGGCGACCCGGACTTACGGCAAGCCGGGCGGGACCGGCCCCCCGCCCTGGTGGACACGCCATGACAGCTGGGCCTTTCGGCGACGCGGCAGGGAACCCGCGTGCGCTCCGGCCGGGCGTCGACGGCCGGGCGACCGGGCGACGCGGAAGGACCTCGAAGTCGGCCGGCGAAGCGGCCTCAGTCCGGGGACGGCCTTGTCACTCCCAGGTCCTCACGCATCGCAGTGCGCATTCTGGACAGGTCCTGCCAGCCCTGCCTGATCTCATCCCGCACGCCCTCGATGTCGTCGCCTTCCCGTGTGGTGCCACGGGTCAGGCGGGCCAGGACGCCGTAGACGGAATTCAGGTCGCTGTCGACCCGCTTCACCTCTGTCAGCACGAGGTCCGGCACGATCATCTGGGCCTCGGCGTATCGGCGACGGTAGTCCACGCGGGCCGCCTCGACCGTGGCCAGCGACTCCTGCGGGTCGTACCCGATGCGCAGTACGTGGGAGTGGTCGTTGAGGGTCGCCAGATAGTGGCGGGCGGCGGCGTTGAACTCCGTGTACGCCGCTCTGCGGGTCTCCCGGCCCGACTCCGCCAGCCGGGCGGCGATCTCGGCGCGGCGCGTCCCTTCGAGCCGTTCCCACTCCTCGCGGCGGGACACGTCCCCGCGGCGCTGGGTCAGCCACGCCGACCCCAGCGTGCCGCCCACGCCGACAACCGCCACCAGCAGGCCCGCCACAGCCGAGTCCATCGCGCCTCCCCCGTGCCGCCGGCGCTTCCGTACAGCCACTCAGTGTGCCTGCCGGAGGGACGCCGCCACAGACCGCGTCGCGGCTCGGTGACCGGCGGCGTGGGAACGCGACGCGGGTCGTCACCGCACGGCGGGCGATTCCGGCACGCGTCATGCCGGGCAGGGGCGTTCCACCGCTGTCCACAGGCCCTCCGGCCTTGGAGTAACGATGGGATACGGTTTCCGCACAGTGCCGAAACGACCGATGCAGTCGGCGCGGCCGGGCCCGCCACCGGCCGGACGGCAACGGGCCGGGCCACTACCGTGAAGGAGCCGCAAGGGTGAGTCAGCGCAAGGCGACGAGTGACGCCGGCCGGGCGACCATCCGCGATGTCGCGGAGCGCGCGGGCGTCTCCGTGGCCAGCGTCTCGCGGGTGCTGTCCGGCAACTACCCGGTGTCGGAGGAACTGCGCCGCCGGGTGATGAAGGTGGTCCGGGACCTGGACTACGTCACCAACGCCCACGCCCGCTCCCTCGCCGGCGGCGGCACACCGACGGTGGCGATCCTCATCAACAACATCACCGGCGCCGCGTTCGCGCACGTCGCGAAGGGCGTCGAGGGCGCCGCCACCCTGCGCGGCTGGCTCTCCCTGGTCGGCACGACCGGTGACGACCCGGAGCGTGAGCTGGCCCTGGTGAACATGATGCGGCAGCAGGGCGTGGCCGCCGTGATCCTGCTCGGCGGCGCCTACGACTACGACGAGTACCAGCTGCGCATGGCCCGCTTCGCCCGTTCCCTGGACGCGGCCGGCTCGCATCTGGTCCTGGTGGGCAGGCCCCCGCTGGAGGGCGACGTCCCGGCGACGACGGTCGACTACGACAACGAGGGCGGCGCCCACGCGATGGCCAGCCACCTGCTGTCGGCCGGTCACCGACGCGTCCTCGTCCTGCCCGGGCATGCCGAACTGACCACCGCCCAGGGCAGATTGAAGGGAGCGCAGCGGGCCTTCGAGGCGTACGGCGTGCCCTTCGACCCGGGCATGGTCCGGCACGGCCCGTACGACTACGAGCACGGCTACGAGGCGGTCGAGGCGGCCCTGCACGACGCTCCGGACTTCACCGCGGTGCTCGCCGGCACGGACGTGGTCGCCGCGGGCGCCGCGCAGGCCCTGCGCGCGGCGGGCCTGCGGGTACCCGAGGACGTCTCGATCGTCGGCTACGACGACATCCCGCTCGCCTCCCAGCTCACGCCCCAACTGACCACCGTGCACGTGCCGTACGAGGAGATGGGCCGGGTCGCGCTGCGCGCCGTGGCCGACCGGCGCGAGGGCGGCGCGGGCCGTCGCAAGAGCGCCGACGGCGATCATCTGGTGCTGGGCACGCATGTCGTGGTCCGCAACTCGGTGCGGCCACCGGCTACACGCGTCTGACCGCTGACGCTGACGCGAAGTCGAGTCGTTACGTAACCGGTTTCCCGAGACTTTACGGCCCCTCACGGGTGCCGTCGGCGTGCCCGCCGCAGCGCGGACCGGCGGCTCCGACAGCGCCTTGACCTGTGCGTATACCGAGCCGGACGCGAGGCGACCCCGCGCACCCGGCGATAACCCACCGGACAATCCGCCGTAACAAATTGACGCGCACCTCTTGCTCTGAGCGGATCCGTCCGCCTACCGTCCCAGCAACCGCTTACTACAGCTTCTGCTTGGCCGACCCCCCGCAACCGCGAGCCGACGGTTTTCCGGCCGCCGTTCCCGGCCGGCATCACCGAGCCGCCGCCGTCCTCTCGTTCTGAGAACGTCCTATTCCGAAGGATCACGGTCAGATGAACTTCACCAGCCCCCGGAGAAGGTTCGCCTCCGCCGCTGTCGCGGGCATCGCGCTGACAGGTCTGCTCTCCGCCTGCGGCGGATCCGGCTCGGGCGACGACGCCGCGTCGAAGTCCGGTCCGGTCACCCTCCCCTTCTGGGGCTGGGCCAACGGCCAGGAAGCGGTCGTCAAGGCGTTCAACGCGTCACACAAGGACATCCGGCTGAAGTACACGAAGGTCACCGACCAGCTGACCATGCAGAAGCAGCTGACCAACGCGGTGAAGGCCGGCAACGCGCCCTGCCTGGTGCAGAACACCGCCGAGTACGTGACGAGCTGGGTGTCGCAGGACGCGCTCGCCGACATCACGCGGTACGTCGAGGGCGAGCAGGACAAGTTCAACACCGGCGCCTGGGCGAGCGCGCAGGTGCAGGGCAAGCTCTACGGCGTTCCCACCAGCTCGGCGCCCCAGTTCACGATCTACCGCACCGACATCTTCGAGAAGTACGGCCTGAAGCCCCCGGCCACCTGGGACGAGTTCATCGCCGCCGGCAAGGTGCTGAAGAAGCACGGCATCAAGATCACCAACTACGCCGGTGAGGACCCGAGCACGCTGGAGGTGCTCGCGATGCAGGCCGGGGCGCACTGGTACGCGATCGACGGCAACGCCTGGAAGGTGGACTTCCAGGACGAGGGCACCCTCAAGGCCGCGAAGGTGATCCAGGAGATCATCGACAACGACCTGAACGCCAAGCTGTCCTTCGCCGACTACGCGGCCGTGCAGCGCAGTTACGACACCGGTGCCACCGCGACCCGGCAGATCTCCACCTGGCAGATGGCCGGCATGGTGCAGAACTTCACCAAGTCCTTCGGCGACTGGGCCCTGGCCCCCTGGCCGACGTACCAGGGCGAGGCGGCCAAGACGCCGGCCGGCACCAACCTCACCGGCAGCGTGACCCTGGTGACCAAGCAGTGCGAGAACCAGGAGCAGGCGGCGAAGGCGGCGCTGTGGATGTCGACGAACCAGGACGCCGTCAAGACGATGGCGAGCCCGGAGACCGGCAACGGCGTGATGCCCGCGCTGGCCGACAGCAAGGCCTACGTCGGTGAGTCGATCTCGCGGAAGCTGCTCGGCGAGAACTACGCGCCGGCGCAGAAGGTCGTGACGGACAGCCTGGGCACGGTCACCACCGACTGGACCTACGGCCCGAACTGGACCGCGATGTTCACCGAACTCCAGGCGGGCTGGGCCAAGGTGGTCAACAAGCAGGAGAAGGTCACCGACCTGCTCGCGCACATGCAGGAGTGGACGGTCAAGGACCTGAAGTCCCGCGGTATCAGCGTCAAGGGCTGAGGCATCGATGACTCGCTCCCTGCGCTGGAAGGGCGCCGCGTTCACGGTGCCCTTCCAGCTCGGCTTCGTCTTCCTGTATCTGCTCCCGATCGGCTACGCCGTCCACGAGTCGCTGTTCACGGAGAAGCAGTCCGGGCTCGGCCTCGGCGGCGCGACCACGGAGTTCGTCGGGCTCGAGAACTACACCCAGGGCCTGACCGACTCGGCGTTCATGAACTCCATCCTGCGGGTGGTGCTCTTCGCCTGTGTCCAGATCCCGTTCATGCTGCTGATCAGCCTGCTGCTGGCGCTGTTCCTGGACGCGCTGACCTCCAGGGCGGCGAGCCGGTTCCGGATCCTGCTGCTGGTGCCGTACATGATCCCCGGGGTGGTCGCGGCGATCGTGTGGGTCAACCTCTACAGCCCGGACGTCGGTCCGCTCACCCCGATCGGCAAGACCCTCGGCTTCGACTGGAACTTCTTCGCACCGTCGATGGTGTGGCCGTCCATCGGCAATCTGCTGACCTGGCACGGCATCGGCTACAACATGGTGATCATCTACTCGGCGCTGCAGGGCGTGCCGCGCGAGCTGTTCGAGGCGGCCCGGCTGGACGGTGCCTCCGAGCTGCGGATCGCGCGCAGCATCAAGATCCCGTTCGTGCGCGGGGCGCTGGTCCTGACGGGGCTGCTGTCGATCATCCAGATGCTGCAGATCTTCAACGAGCCGGCGCTGTTCCGGAACATCACTCCGCAGACGGTCAGCGACAGCTTCACCCCGATCATGATCATCTACAACCAGGCCTTCAACGCGGGCGAATACCACTACGCCGCCGCGCTGTCCGTGCTGCTCGCGCTGATCCTGGGCGTGGCCTCCTTCCTCTTCTACCGGCTCACCTCGAAGGAGGCCGACTGATGGTGCTGACCGAGCGGACCGCCACCGAGCGGTCCGAAGTCCGCGGCGTCCGGCGTCTGTCCCGTCCGGATCCGGCCTCGCGCGGGCGGGGCGGCCAGCGCTTCCTTCTCGTCGGGCTGGCCCTGGCGAGCGTGTACAGCCTGTTCCCGGTGTGGTGGCTGATCGTCGCCGCGACCAAGGACCGCACGGCGCTGTACCAGAGCAACGGGCTGTGGTTCTCGGGCTGGCACCTGTGGGACAACCTGCGGCAGGTGTTCACGTACCAGGACGGCATCTTCCTGCGGTGGACGGCCAACTCGTTCCTGTACGCCGGTGTCGGCTCGCTCGGCGGCACGCTGATCGCCCTCGCGACCGGTTACGGACTGGCCCGCTTCGACTTCCCGGGCCGTAACGCGATCTTCGCGTGTGTCGTGGGCTCGTTCCTGATCCCGATCGCGCTGCTCACGCTCCCGCTGTATCTGCTGTTCTCGGCGATCGGCATGGTGGACACCCCCTGGGCGATGCTGATCCCCTGCCTGATCAACCCGTTCAGCGTGTATCTGGCCAAGGTGTACACCGAGGCCACGATCCCCTACGAGCTGCTGGAGGCGGCCCGGATCGACGGCGCCGGCGAGCTGCGGATCTTCTTCAGCATCGTGCTGCGGATGATGACGACGGGCGGCGCGACGGTGTTCCTGCTGGCCTTCGTGAACACCTGGAACGCCTTCTTCCTGCCGCTGACCGTGCTGCGCGGCAAGGAGAACTGGACGCTCAACCTCGGCCTCTACAACTGGACCGGCACCCGGCTGGAGTCCGGCATCGACCTGACCGGTCTGGTGCTGACCGGAGCGCTGCTGTCCATCGTGCCAATGGCGATCATGATGGTCGCGATGCGCCGCTACTGGCGGTCGGGCGTGACGCTCGGCGCCCTCAAGTGATCAACTCCCCGGGGAGCCCTCACGTGACCGTCCTGCACAACCCCGTCCTCCGCGGCTTCGCCCCCGACCCCTCACTGATCCGGGTCGGCGACTGGTACTACGTGGCGACCAGTTCCTTCGAGTGGTTCCCGACGATCCCGGTGCACCGCTCCCGCGACCTGGCCCACTGGGAGTACGCGGGGCACGTCGAGGGGGCGGCGCCCGGGGGCTCGCTGGCCGGGGTGCCCGACTCGGGCGGCATCTGGGCTCCGTCGCTGAGCTGGGACGGGGAGCGGTTCTGGGTGACGTACACCGTCGTACGGTCGGTCGGCACGCCGTACTTCGATCTCGACACGTACGTCTCGACGGCCGCCGAGGTGGGCGGCGGGTGGAGTGCCCCGCGCCGGGTCGCGAGCCACGGCTTCGATCCGGCCCTGTTCCACGAGGACGGGCGGCTGTGGCTGCTGAACCTGCAGAACGACCACCGGCCGGGGGGCCGCAGATTCGCGGGGATCGTCGCCACGGAGCTGGACCGGGACACGCTGGCACCCGTCGGGGAGACGCGTCTGCTGCTTCAGCACGACCGGTTGATCGAGGGGCCGAAGCTGCTGCGCCGCGAGGGCTGGTACTACCTGGTGCTCGCCGAGGGCGGCACGGGCTGGGAGCACGGGGTGCGGGTGGCCCGCGGCAGGGAGCTGACCGGGCCGTACGTGCTCGACGACCGGCCGCTGCTGACGACACGGGACGACGAGGGCGTGCCGTTGCAGAAGGCCGGGCACGGCGAGCTGGTCGAGACGCCGGACGGGCAGTGGCTGCTCGGTCATCTGACGGCCCGTCCGCTGCACACGTCGCACGGCCGCCGTTGCACGCTCGGACGGGAGACCGCGATCCAGGCGGTGACCTGGGACGCGGAGGGCTGGCCCCGGCTGCGGCAGGGCGGTTGGCACCCGGCGGTGGACGTCGATGTGCCGACCAGGCCGCACCCGCTGCCGCCCGCCGCACCGCCCGAGGACCTGTCCTGGCCGTGGAGCACCCCGCGCGAGGCGCCGGACCCGTCCTGGGCCGACACGACGGCACGCCCGGGCTGGATCCGGCTGCGCGGCCGGCACGGGCCGGAGTCCCGCTGGGCGACCAGCCTGCTGGCCCAGCGCGTCACCGAGCACCAGGCGGAGGCCGAAATCACCGTCGAAGCAAGGCCGGTGACCTTCACCCAGGCTGCGGGGCTGGTGCTCTGGTACAACCCGGAGGCGTATCTCAGCCTGGATCTGACCTGGTCGGAGCCGGAGGGCGAGCCGCAGTGCGGGCAGCAGTGGAGCGGGGGTGGCCGTACGGTGCTCAGCCTCGTGGAGCGGGATGAGGGTGGTGCCCGGCAGGTCGCGGTGGTGGACGTGCCGGTGGCGGAACCGGTGACGTTGGGTGTGACGGTCGAGGGTGCCGACGCCCGTTTCTGGTACGTACGGGACGGGGTGCGTACGGCGGTCGGAGCGGCCCTGGACTTCAGCCGGCTGTCCGACGACCACGGCTCCCGGCTGCGCTTCACCGGGGCGATGGCGGGCATCCACGCCCGGGACCTCGTCGACGCGGCGTTCACGGCGGACTTCACGGGGTTTCGGCTGACCTGCACTCCGGGCTGAGCGCGGCGGCACGTTCGGGGTATCGACAGCCGATGCTCGATTCTGCTCGGAACGGCTCCCCATCGAGCACGTATTGACATGTCACGGTCGAAGCCCGCAGAGTCATGCCCCGAAAGTTCCGACAGTGCCCCGGCAGTGATGCGAGCCACCTCATCGAGGAGTGTTGCCGTCATGTCCGAAACACCCGCTGTCTCACGCCGACTGCTTCTGGGCGGAGCCGTCGCCACCGGTGCGCTCGCGGCCGGGATGACCGCCGCGGCCCCGGCCGCCTCCGCCGCGACCGGGCAGGCGCCCCGCCGCCGGCCCGGGCAGAAGTCGATGATCGGCGTGCCGTTCGAGGCCCACAGAACCGTCCGCGTCGGAGTCATCGGCCTGGGCAACCGCGGCGGCGGCATGGTCGAGGGCTGGGCGGCCGTGCCCGGCTGCACCGTGACCGCCGTCTGCGACATCCGCGCCGACCGCGCCCGGCGCGTCGCCGACCGGCTGGTGGGCAAGGGCGAGCCCCGCCCCGCGGAGTACGGCGGATCGGCCGACTCCTACGCCCGGATGCTCCGGCGCGACGACATCGACCTGGTGTATGTCGCGACGCCCTGGGAGTTCCACCACGAGCACGGCAGAGCCGCGCTGCTCAGCGGCAGACACGCCGTGGTGGAACTCCCCGTCGCGACCGAACTGCGCCAGCTGTGGGACCTGGTCGACACCTCCGAGCGCACCCGCAGGCACCTGCTCCTCGCCGAGAACTGCAGCTACGGCCGCAATGAACTGGCCATGCTGAGGATGGCGCACGCCGGGGTGTTCGGCGACATCACCAACGGCCATGGCGGCTACCTCCACGACCTGCGTGAACTCCTCTTCTCCGACACGTACTACACCGACTCCTGGCGGCGGCTGTGGCACACCCGCAGCACCGCGTCCCTCTACCCCATGCACGGGCTGGCGCCCATCGCGGCGGCCATGGACATCAACCGCGGCGACCGGCTGGCCACCCTGACGGCCACCGCGACCGCCCCGAAGGGCCTGGCCGACTACCGCGAGCGCTTCGTCCCCCGGGACCATCCGTCCTGGAAGGAGACGTACATCAACGGCGACCTGGTCACCTGTCTCATCGAGACGGAACGGGGCAGGATCGTCCGGGCCGAGCACGACGTGAGTTCACCCCGGCCGTACAGCAGGATCAACACCCTCGCCGGCAGCCGCGGGATCGTCGAGGACTACACCGGGCCCGCCCCGACCGGCGCGCGCGTCTACCTGGAACCGGACCACGGCGGCCACACCTGGCGCGACTTCGCCGACTACCGCAAGGAGTACGACCACTGGCTGTGGCGGAAGGTCGGAGACGACGCCGCGAACAACGGCGGTCACGGCGGCATGGACTACGTCCTGCAGTGGCGCACCGTCCAGCTGATGCGCGCCGGGCTGGTGCCCGACATCGACGTGTACGACTCGGCCGCCTGGTGCGCGGCGGTGCCGCTGAGCGCGGCGTCCCTGGCGAGGCGGGGCCGCCCGGTCGAGATCCCGGACTTCACCCGTGGCGCCTGGGCCGGCAGGCGGCCGGGCCTCGACTCCGACCCGACGGAGATGCCGCCCGTCGGCTGAGTCCTGCTCCGGATCGGCCGCCACCGCCGACGGCACCCCGCCCGGGCGTGATCGGCCGGCATTCAGTCGCCTGTCTACCCGCCGTCCTGCGCCGCGCCTAGAGTAGGAAGCGCTTTCTGCCCGGTGGAGAGGTGGGTTCCCGATGGTCCGTACGGCGAGTGCGAGCGTGGCGGCAGGTCCGACGCTGGCGGTCGTGGCCCGTGAGGCGGGGGTGTCGGTGCCGACCGCGTCCAAGGTGGTCAACGGCCGGGAGGACGTGGCGCCCGAGACCCGCCGCCGGGTCACCGAGGCGCTCGACCGGCTCGGCTATGTGCGCAGACCCCGGTTCGACGCGGCGAAGGCGCCCCGGCTGGTCGACCTGGTCGTGCACTCGCTGGAGAGCTCCTGGTCGGGCGCGGTGCTGCACGGAGTGGAGGAGGCGGCGCACGACGCGGGCCTGGAGGTCGTGGTGTCGGCCGCCCTGACCCGCTCCCGGGTCGGCCGCCCGGAGCGCGGCTGGCTGGACAAGCTGGTCGCCCGGGGCTCCTCCGGGGTCCTGTTCAACCTGGCCGAGCTGAGCGACTCGCAGTACGCCTGGCTGGAGCAGCACCGCATCCCGTTCGTGATGATCGACCCGGTCCAGGAGCCGCCGGAGGGCGTGGTCTCGGTCGGGGCGGCGAACTGGCAGGGCGGTCTGACGGCCACCGAGCATCTGCTGTCCCTGGGGCATGAGCGCGTCGCCGTCATCGCGGGCGACCGGCGCACGCTGTGCAGCAGCGCCCGGGTCGCCGGTTACCGCTCGGCGCTCGCGGCGGCCGGGGCCGGGCACCGCGCCGAGTACCTCCGGTACGCCGGTTTCGACGAGAGCCTGGCACGCCTCCGCATGCTGGAACTGCTCGACCTGCCCGAGCCGCCGACGGCCGTCTTCGTCTGCTCGGACCGGATGGCGCTGGGGGTGTACCAGGCCCTGGCCGAGCGAGGGCTGAAGGTCCCGCACGACGTCAGCGTGGTGGGCTTCGACGACCTCCCCGAGGCCCGCTGGGCCTCCCCCGCCCTGACCACGGTCCGCCAGCCCCTGTCGGAGATGGCCGCGACGGCCCTGCGCTCACTGCTGCGCATGATGGACGGGAACCGCCCGGAGAGCACGCGGACGGAGCTGTCGACACGGCTGGTGGAACGGGCGAGTACGGCTGCGCCGCCTGCCTAGGGCCCGTCCGACGGGGGCGATGGGCCGGAATACGCCGGTGGACATGGGGAGTTGGCGAGAGTGATCAGGGTCGTCGCCGGTTCGGCGGTGGCCGTACCCCGCGAAGGGACCGACTCGTCATGACGCGCGACTCGCGCACGATCACCAACCCGGCCGCGCTCCACGACCCCACGCCGTTCGGCTACAGCCACGCCGTGTCGGCGCCCGGCGAAACCGTCTTCATCGGCGGCCAGTACGCCTCCGACGCGACCGGCACCCCGGTACCCGGGGACTTCGCCGCACAGGTGGAACTCGCCTTCGACCGACTGAAGTCGGCGCTGGAAGGCGTCGGGCTCGGCTACGAACATGTCGTACGGCTCGGCACGTTCATCGTGGACCACGACCTCGACAAGCTGGCGGTCCTGGGCAAGGCGCTGCACGCCCGCTTCGGGGAGCGGCTGCCGGCGCAGACGCTGAGCGGCGTCGCCTCGCTGGCGTTGCCGGGCATGCTGTTCGAGGTCGACGCCGTGGCGGTGCGCCCTGGTACGGGGGACATCGGCTGACGGGCCCCGCGGTCGCCGTGCCCCGGCGCGCCGTCGTCGAGCGGTGGTCGCTCGGTCGGCCGTCTCACACCCCCTGAGCGCGCCGCGCGCCCGTCGCCACGGGGAACTGGTCCGGACGGGGCGGCGTCGAACGATGCGGTGGGGAGGGGCCGTTGCCCGGGGGCGGGGTGGCGGCGGGCAGTGGGGGGACGACCATGACACGCTGGCAGCCGCTTCCGGACGCACTGCCGAGGGAGGCACGGCATCTGGTCGAGCAACTGCGGGCCCTGAAGGACCGCACGGGTCTGAGCCTGGCCGAGCTGGCCCGGCGGACGGCGTACAGCAAGTCGTCGTGGCAGCGGTATCTCAGCGGGGCCAAGCAGCCGCCGAGGGGCGCGGTGCAGGCGCTGTGCCGGGTGGCCGGGACGGATCAGGCGCGGCTGCTGGCGGTGTGGGAGCTGGCCGACCCGACGTGGCCGCGCGGTGCGATGGTGCCGGCCGGGCAGGGGGTGGACCTCGCGACGCCGCCGCCCGGTGCCGAGTACCGGCGGTGGCGGGCGGCGGCGCTGGTCTCCTTCGCGGTCATCGTCGTACTGCTGGCGGGACTGCTGTGGGCCCTGCCGAGGTGGAGCGGGTGACTCGGGGGTCACCCGCCCGTCAGGGCATTCAGCCGACTGTGCGGTAGTGCGCGTTCTTCCAGGGCCCGACGTTCTTGAGCTTCACCTGGTACTTGCCGCCCACGCGCTTGAAGTTGACGTTCCGCGCGTCGCCCTTGTACTGGACGATGTTGCCCGGGAGGCTCTGCAGCCGGGTCTGGGCGAAGTCCCAGCTCTCGCTGACGACGGTGCCGTCGGTCTCGGGGAGGTTGTGCCGGCTCTGCCACCACTGCGTGGCCGACTCGGTCTCCGGCCCGAACGAGCCGTCGATCTGGCTCTTCTTGAAGGGCCGCCACTCGCCCTCGTCGTCCTCCCACAGGGCGCCGTCCGCCCACAGGACGGTCTCCCACAGGGCGATGGCGTTGCCCCTGGCGTAGGCCTCGACGCCGAGGTTCTCCTCGTCCTCCCAGTCGTTGGTGACGGCACCGCCGCCGTCGATGCCGAAGTAGGGAGCGGCGTTCGCGGCCGGTGCCAGGGCGATCCCGGTGGCCCCGCCCCCCAGCAACACGGCCGTCACCATCGCCATGGCCCGATTGCGCATGCTCATGCGGTGTTCCTTTCCGAACCGCCGTCCCCCGCGGGTCACCCCTGGGGCGGCTCGTCTCGTTTGGCACGGCACAGCGTGGCGTCCGGCCCCCGGCCCCGGCGAGCCTTCCCGGCGTCCACGGACCGTCCAGGGACGGCTCGGGCGCGGGGCGGCGGCGTCCCGGCGGAGCGTGGGACGCGCGGGGTCTGCGTGGGCCGGTCCGGTCCGGGCCGGTCCGGCAGGCGGTGCCCCGCGTCCGCGCCCGGTTCCCAACAACTGCATTTGTTGCATCGCCCGGCCTCCTGCGCGCTCCTCGCGACCGGGACAATGCGTGCATGGATGATGACTGGCAGCAACAGATCGACGCTCTCCAGGAGGAGCTGGTCCGCCGCGACGACCCGGCCGCCTGGGTGCGGGAGGCCGACGCGATGGACGCCTCGCGGCGCTATCCCGCGCTGTCGCTGCGCGGGCCGGTCTTCGGGGTCGCCGCGCAGGATCCCGCCCTGGGGCCGGAATGGCGGCTGCTGAAGCCGGTGACGGACGGCATGCCGCAGGTGGCCCGGGACGGACTGCACTCACACCTGTGGTTCTCGGCCAAGGACGACACCGACGACCCGGCCGTCCGGCGCGAACTGCTGGCGGCCGTCGCGGTGATGGAACGCGAGCCGGTGAACGAGGTGGAGGCGTGCGGCGTGCGCTACCGGGTCGTGCGCGGCGACGAGTTCGCGCGCTGCGACGACGACGGTCTCGAACCGCCGCGCCCCACCGACCTGGAGCCGGCCTCCCGGTCGTGGGACAAGCGAGCGAAGGACACCCCCTCCCCGGACGTCGGCTTCCTCCTCGACCCGGCCCGCCCGGACGGCCTGGCGGCGGGCGCGCTACGGCTGGGGTTGAGCGACTTCGCGTACAAGGGAGCCCGTTTCCCCTCCGACGTCCGCGAGGAATCCGAGCGCGCGGTGGTCACGCACCCGGATCCGGTGCTGCTGCCCGTCGGATTCGGCGTGGTCGAGCGCGGCCGTCACGGCTGGCAGCCCTGCGGCACGCTCATGGCCACACCCCACGACGCCCGGCGGCTGCTCCACAACGGCATGTCCGAGATCTGGGCGATGCTCTACCAGTACGACGAGGCCAAGAAGGCCCGGTACGCGCGCGCCGCCGAGGAGTACAAGGCACTCGACCGCGCCGACGAGTTCCGCTTCGACGACCGCCTCTTCCGGATCTGCCGCGTCGAGCGTTTTCTGCGCATGGGGCCCGACGGGCCGGAAGGCCCGCGCCCGTCGGACATCGACGAGTACGGCCCCATGAAGATGCACCCGACAATGGACGAGGACGGCACCATCCACTACGAGTCGGAGACGGCGGACTAGGGAGAACCTGGGAGGACTGGGGAGGACTAGGAGCGTTCCATCAGCCGCTTGAGGGCGCTGAGGTCGGCGGAGACCGCCTCGGCGTCGCGGCGGAACTCCTCGTCGCTCATCCCGGGCTGCCGGCGCAGGGTGAACACCACCTCGCAGCCGGGGCCGTCGGCGATCACCCGCATCGGGTTGTGCACGGTCTGCCCGGAGGGGAGGGTGACGTCGTGGTCGAGCACGCCGAACTCGTTCCTGGGCGTGAACACGACCACGACCCGCCCCATGGGCGACTCCCCCACCCACTGGCCGTCCACCTTCTCCATGGAGCCGGCCAGCCCGGAGGCCCAGCCGGGGACGTTGACGGGGTCGGAGACGTAGTCGTAGACCTCCTGGGCGGGGCGGTCGATCGGGATGCCGAGGTGCCGGGATCGCTGTGTCGTGGTCGTCATGGCGGCGACGTTACGCGGGCGGCCCGGGGATGGTCTTGAACGGATCGGACACGGGTGCGGGCGTGGGGGGCGGGGGGGATCCAGTGTTCCGGTGTCCGTTTCCTTCAAGACCGGCCGCCCCGGGCCTGCCTACGGTGGCCCCATGACCGCACGATTCGATGCCATCGGCCTCGTCGTCTCCGACATGGCCGCCTCCGTCGCCTTCTACCGCCGGCTCGGTTTCGCCTTCCCGGAGGGCGCCGAGAACCAGCCTCACACCGAGGCCGAACTGCCCGGCGGGCTCCGGCTGCTCTTCGACACCGAGGAGACGGTCCGCTCCTTCCTCCCCGCGTGGGAGCCGCCCGCCGGCGGGGGCCGCGCCTCGCTGGCCCTGCGGTGCGACGGGCCGGCGGACGTGGACGCGGTGTACGAGGAACTGGTGGGCTCCGGGTACCACGGCGAGCTCAAGCCCTGGGACGCCTTCTGGGGGCAGCGGTATGCCGTCGTGCACGACCCGGACGGCAACGGGGTGGACCTCTTCGCCCCGCTAGCCGCGTCCGGCGAGTAGCTCGCCCAGCGGCAGCCCCGCCAACTCCCTGACGTCGCGGGCCAGATGGGCCTGGTCGGCGTATCCGGCCCGGGCGGCCGTGTCCGCGAAGGGCACGCCGTGCCGGGCCAGTGCGAGGGCGCGGCGCAGCCGCAGGATACGGGCCAGGGTCTTGGGACCGTAGCCGAAGGCGGCGAGCGAGCGGCGGTGCAACTGGCGGGCGCCCAGACCCAGTTCGTCGGCGGTGGCGGCGACCGGACGGCCCGCGTCGAGGGCCGTGACGACCTCCCGCAGCACGGGGTCCGAGGGTCCGGCCCCGGCCGCCTGCCGCAGCGCCACCTCCTCCAGGCCGCTCGCCGGGTCGGGGGCCGCGTTCACCCGGTCGGCCAGGCGGCGCACCTCCGAGGCCGGCCACAGATCCGCCAGCTCGACCCGGCGGTCACGCAGCTCGCGCGCCGGTACGCCCAGCAGCGCGGGCGCCGTCCCCGGGTAGAAGCGCACCCCGGCCCAGGCACCGGTCTCGCCGCCCGTCAGATACGCGTGGGTGTCGGGCCCGGCGACCAGCAGCCGCCCTTCGTGCCACAGCAGGTCCATGCACCCGTCGGGCAGCACGCGCCCCACCCCGTCCCGGTCCGGGGTGTTGGTCCACACGACCGCTCCCGCCAGCCGCGACGCCCACTCCACGTACACGTGGCCAGGCTACGCCGCCCCTGCCCCCTCACGCCGCCCGTGCCCGGTACTCCACCGGGCTCACCCCGTACACCCGCTTGAACGCGGTCGACAGGGCGAACGCGCTGCCGTAGCCGACCCGGCGGGCCACCGCGTCGAGCGTGTCGTCGGAGTCGCGCAGCCGGTCGGCGGCCAGGGCGAGGCGCCAGCCGGTGAGGTAGGTCATCGGGGGCTCGCCCACCAGGCCGGTGAAGCGGCGGGCGAGCGCGGCGCGGGACACTCCCGCCTTGGCGGCGAGCGAGGAGACGGTCCACGGGTGGGCGGGGTCGTCCTGGAGCAGACGCAGCACACCGCCGACGACCGGGTCGGCGAGGGCCCGGTACCAGGCGGGGGCCTCCGCCTCCGGGCGGGCGAACCAGGCCCGCAGCGCGGCGATGACCAGCAGGTCGAGCAGCCGGTCCAGGACGACCTCCTGGCCGGGCTCGTCCCGGACGATCTCCTCGGCGACGTACGGCGTGAGCGGGCAGGCCCACACGTCGGACGGGAGGGTGAGCAGCGGCGGCAGGGCGTCCAGCAGCCGTCCGCCGACCTCGCCCCGCATCGGGTACGTGCCGATCAGCATCACGGTGGCCCCGTCGAGCCGGTCGCCCCAGGTGCGCACGCCCAGGTCCATGGAGCCGTTGAGGGGTCGTCCGTCGGGGTAGCGGCACTCCTGGTCGGGCAGGATCAGCGCCTGCGGGGCCGTACCGGGGTCGTCGGCGCAGGTGTACGGGTCCGGGCCGCGGGCGATGGCGAGGTCCCCGGCCCGCAGCAGGGCCCGCTCGCCCCGGTCGGGCACCACCCAGGCCTCGCCGCGCGCGACGAGCATCACGGTGAGCGGGGCCCGGTCCTCCACCCGGACCGCCCACGGCGGGTCGAAACACGCCCTGATCATGAACGCGCCCCGCGCGCGGGGGCCGTCCAGTAGCCCTGCGACTGCGTCCATGGGGCCAGATTAGACGCGGGCGTATGGGAATGAGCCGTTCAGCGATGGTTCCGTGCCGCGTACGGCAGTTGACTCGACGGCATGACGAACACGACACGGAACACGCAGGGCATGACAGTGGTGGTGACGGGCGCCTCGGGCCGTACGGGGAGCCGGGTGGCGCGGGCCGCGGAGGCCGCGGGGCTCACGGTACGGGCCGCGTCCCGGGCGACCGGCTTCGACTGGTGGGACCGCTCGACCTGGGCGGCGACCCTGCGCGGCGCCGACGCGGCCTATCTCGCCCACCCCTCGGACGTCGGCGCGCCGGGCGCCGCCGAGGCGGTCGGGGCGCTGGCGCGCGAGGCGGTCGGGCTCGGGGTGCGACGGCTGGTGCTGCTGTCCGCGCGGGGCGAGGACCAGGCCCTGCCGACCGAGGAGGCGCTGCACGCCTCGGGGGCGGACTGGACGGTCGTACGGGCCGCCTGGTTCGCGCAGAACTTCAGCGAGGGCCCGCTGGTGGCGGAGCTGCGGGAGCGCGGTGAGCTGGTGTTCCCTGCCGACGAGGTGCGGGAGCCGTTCCTCGACGTGCGGGACATCGCGGACGTGGTGGTGACGGCGCTGACGGACGGCGACCGGTACGTGGGCCGGACGATCAGCCTGTCCGGGGCGCGGCTGCTGACCTTCGGGGAGGCGGTCGCGGAGATCGCCGGGGCGACGGGGCGGCCGCTGACGTACCGGGCCGTCTCGACCCGGGACTACGGCGAGGCGATGGTCGGCTTCGGTCTGCCACCGGAGGAGGTCGCGGCCATGACCGGCATCTTCGACACCCTCCTCGACGGCCGCAACGCGCACCTCGAGGACGGTGTACGGGAGGTCCTGGGCCGGGCACCGCGCGCCTTCACCGACTTCGTGCGGGAGGAAGCCGCCGCCGGCACCTGGAAGGCGTGACGCGGGCGGGTCCCTCAGTGCTCGGAGGGCGGCGGCGCCTCCCCGTTGGCCTCGCTGTTCTTCGCGTGGGTGCTCTTCACATGGGTGCTCTTGACATGCGTGCGCAGGCGGGCCGAGACGTCCTCCGGAGGCAGGAAGCGGGACCAGCGTTCCGGGAACTCGGAGGGCATGTCGGGGTCGGCCTCCCCCTGGGCGGCGGCGCGGGCCACGTACTCGGCGACCTGCGCCTGCCGCAGCCGCTCGTTGGCCTCGCGGGCCGCGGCCGTGGCGGCGGCCGGCCAGACCCGGTCGATGGCGGCGTTGACCGCGGCCCCGACCAGCACCGCGAACGCGGACACACCGATCCACAGCAGCACGGCCACGGGCGCGGCCAGGGAGCCGTAGATCGTGGGGCCCTCGACCGTGCTGGTCAGGTAGATCCGCAGCAGGAAGCTGCCGAGCACCCACATGCCGAGGGCGACGAGCGCGCCGGGCACGTCCTCGATCCACGGGGAGCGCACGGGGACGGACACGTGGTACAGGGTCGTGAGGAAGGCGATCGACAGCAGTATCACCACGGGCCAGTACAGGACCTGCACGACCGTCGTCGACCACGGCACGATCCGCACCACCGCGTCCGGTCCGGCCACCATCAGCGGCAGCGCGACGGAGCCGATCAGCAGGGCCACGATGAACAGCGCGAAGGCCAGCAGGCGGGTCTTGACGATGCCCCGGACGCCGTCGAGGCCGTACATGACGGTGATGGTGTCGATGAAGACGTTCACGGCGCGGGAGCCGGACCACAGGGCGAACAGGAAGCCGATGGAGATGACGTCGGGCCGGCCGCCCTTCATCACGTCGTGCAGGATCGGCTCGGCGATCTCCCTGACGCCCTGGTCGGAGAGGATCGTGCGCGCGGCCTCCAGGATGTTGGCCTCGAGGCTCTCGATGGTGTCGGCGCCGGTCCAGGCGTCGACGTAACCGAGCAGTCCGATCATGCTGAGCAGCAGCGGCGGCACCGACAGCAGCGTGAAGAACGCGGCCTCGGCGGCCAGGCCCAGGATGCGGTACTCGATGCAGGAGTTGACGGTGTCCTTGACCAGCAGCCAGGCGGTCCTGCGCTTGGATACGTTCCGGTAGAGGGCCCGCGCCCGGTGGAGGCGTCCGGAGGGTGTGTCGGGGGTTTCACTTCCTGGCTGCACCCCCTAACGGTATCCGTCGCGCCCGAGCGCACTCACCCGGTAGGTTCGCAGCATGGCTGGCAGCACCCACTCCGTGAGCAACCAGGTCCCGCCGCTGGTCGGGTACGACGTCTTCACGGCCGACCGGGCCCTCACGGCCGGGGTCGAACGTCATCTGGATCCGGATCTGCGCGACGAGGTGTTCGGCGAGCTGGCGGCGCTCGGGCGGGCCTCCGGCTCGGCCCAGGTGCAGGAGTGGGGGGCGCGGGCCAACGAGAATCCGCCGCGGCTGCGCACGCACGACCGGTACGGCGAGCGGATCGACGAGGTCGAGTTCCATCCGTCCTGGCACCGGCTGCTCGGCAAGGGCGTATCGGCCGGTCTGACGGCGGCCTGGGCGCGGCCGGACGGGCACCTCCGGCGGGCGGCGGCCTTCCTCGTGTGGACGCAGGTCGAGGCCGGCAACGGCTGCCCCCTGTCGATGACGCACGCGGCGGTGCCCGCCCTGCGCACGGACCCGGAGCTGGCCGCCGAGTGGGAGCCGCGGCTGACGTCCATGGTCTACGACCGTGAGCTGCGTCCCGCCCATCTGAAGGCCGGCGCGCTGTTCGGGATGGGCATGACGGAGAAGCAGGGCGGCAGCGACGTCCGGGCGAACACGACGTCCGCACGGCCGCTCGCCGAGGACGGGACGTACGAACTGACCGGGCACAAGTGGTTCTGCTCGGCGCCGATGTCCGACGGCTTCCTGGTGCTGGCGCAGGCTCCGGACGGGCTGACCTGCTTCCTGGTGCCGCGGGTGCTGCGCGACGGGACGCGCAACGTGTTCCTGGTCCAGCGGCTCAAGGACAAGCTCGGCAACCGGTCGAACGCCTCGGCGGAGGTCGAGTTCGACGGGACCTGGGCGCGCCGGGTGGGCGAGGAGGGGCGCGGGGTGCGCACCATCATCGAGATGGTCGCGGCGACCCGGCTCGACTGTGTGCTGGGCTCGGCGGGGCTGATGCGGCAGGCCGTGGCGCAGGCGGTGCACCACTGCACCCACCGCGAGGCGTTCGGCGGGAAGCTCGTCGACAAGCCGCTGATGCGCAACGTCCTGGCCGATCTCGCGATCGAGTCGGAGGCGGCGACGACCCTGGCGCTGCGGCTCGCGGCCGCCTACGACGACGGCGGCGAGCAGGCGCGGGCGCTGCTGCGGATCGCGGTGCCGGCCGCCAAGTACTGGGTGACCAAGCGGTGCCCGCCGGTGGCGGTGGAGGCGGCGGAGTGCCTGGGCGGCAACGGGTACGTCGAGGAGTCCGGAATGCCCCGGCTGGTGCGGGAGTCGCCGCTCAACTCGGTCTGGGAGGGCGCGGGCAATGTCCAGGCCCTCGATGTGCTGCGGGCGTTGCAGCGGGAGCCGGGCGCGCTGGACGCGTATCTGCGGGAGGTCGGGCAGGCGCGCGGCGCCGATCACCGGCTCGACGGGGCCATCAAGAACCTGCTGACCGAACTGGCCGATCTGGAGGGCGTGGAGGGGCGGGCGCGACGGCTGGCGGAGCGGCTCGCGCTGGTGCTCCAGGGGTCGCTGCTGGTCAGGTTCGCGCCGCCGCAGGTGGCCGACGCGTTCTGCGCCGCCCGGCTGGGCGGTGACGGGGGCGCGGCCTTCGGGACGCTGCCGCACACGCTGGATCTGGCGGCGGTGGTGGAGCGGGCCCGTCCGGTGTCCTGACCTGCTGTTCCGATCTGGTGTGCCGATCCGCTCGGGCGGGAGCGGGGGTGGTGCTGCGCCGACACGGCACCACCCCCGCAGCACTGGCCCGTTCGAGCCATCGAACGCCGCTCGGGACGGCGCTGCTCAATTTTCAGCCACGGCCCGGTCGTTCACCAGGGTTGCGAGGGGTTGCAACTTGATGCCGACTTGTGGGCGGACTGCGCGCGTCCGTCCGGGGCAGGCGGCACTATGAGACGGACAGTCAGAAACGGCTCCGGGGGGACACGCCGATGGACGTCACGCAGCTCGCCGCCGTGAACGCCACGCGGGCGGCCCGGGTCCTCGACGAGGTCCGTTCCGCCCGGCTCGCCGGGCAGCCCGCTCCCGTGGCGCCGCGGCCGGTGATCGAGCAGTCCTGGGAGCGGATGCTGCGCGGCGGCGTCGACCCGGACCACGACTTCCGGGCGGGGCTGCTGCCCCTGGAGGAGGTCCGGCGGCGGCGCGAGACGACGGCGCTGCGCCATGTGCTGCCGGTGCTGCGGGAGGGTCTGCTGGCGGTCGCGGACATCGCGCACCACATCATGGTGGTCGCCGACGAGGAGGGCCGGGTGCTGTGGCGCGAGGGCAGCGCGCCGGTGTTGCGCAAGGCCGACGGGCTCGGGTTCGAACTCGGCGCGGACTGGCGCGAGGACGTCGTCGGCACGAACGGTCTGGGCACTCCGGCGGTGGTACGCCGGCCCGTCCAGGTCTTCGCCTCCGAGCACTTCGTGCGCTCCCAGGCCGGCTGGACCTGTGCCGGCGCTCCCCTGACGGATCCGCGGGACGGCCGGCTGCTGGGCGTGGTGGACGTGAGCGGGCCGCTGGAGACGATGCACCCGGCCACGCTCGCCTGGGTCGACTCGGTGGCCAAGCTCGCCGAGGCCCGGCTGCGGGAGATGCACGTGGAGTCGCTGGAGCGGCTGCGCGCGGTGGCGGCGCCGGTGCTGGCGCGGCTCGGCGGGCGCGCCCTGGTGGTCGACCCGGACGGCTGGACCGCCGCGGTGAGCGGGATGCCGTACACCCGACGGATCGCCCTGCCGAAGTCGCTGTCGGCGGGCCCGCGGTGGCTGCCGGCGCTCGGGCTGTGCTCGGTGGAGCCGCTGGCCGGGGGCTGGCTGGTGCGGGCGGGCGCCGACGAGCCGGTGCCGCCCGGGGCGACCAGGATCGTGCTGGACCTCAGACGGGCACGCGGCTGGTCGGTGGAGGTCTCCGGGGGTGCCGGGTCCTGGGCCCGTGAACTGAGTCCCCGGCATGCCGAGTTGCTGTACCTCCTCGCCGTCCACCGCACCGGCCGCAGCGCCTCCGGCCTGGCCGGGGACGTGTTCGGCGACCCGGCCCGCACGGTGACGGTGCGCGCCGAGCTGTCGCGGATACGGCGGTATCTGGGGGCGCTGCTGGAGCACCGGCCGTACCGGTTCGCCGAGGACTCCGAGGTCGAGGTGCTGCTCCCGGACGACCCGCGCGATCTGCTGCCGTACTCGACGGCACCGGCGGTGTGCGGGCTCCGCACCTCCGCACCGGCCCCCTGAGGTTCACCGGACGTGTCGCCCGACTGTCGCCCAGGGGTACATCTTTCGCATATTTGCGGGGTCTTCGTCCGCCACCCCGCTCACCTGCCGTAGCATCCCTCTACGGGTCACCCCACCTGCTCCTCCGTCAACGTATGGATCATCAGGCGCAGTTGGCCCGCCTCAGGAGGGCGTAATGAAGCATCGCGGCAGACACCGGCGACGCAGGCGGGGCAGGGCGGTACGGGCGACGCTGGCCGGGACGGCCCTCGCGCTCACCGCCGCAGCCACCCTGATCAGCGCTTCTCAGGCCGAGGTCACGGACGCCCCGGGGACGCTGAAGCCGCTCAGTGCGACGGCGGAGTTCGGGCGGCTGCCGCTGGCCGAGCGCCGGGTGCCGGAGCGGTGGCTCGACCGGCTCTCCTCCGAGATGGGCCGCCCCGTCGGCGTCGGCACGGTACTGGAGAGCGCCGACCGCCCGCTGCGGAACGCGGCCGACTGCTCGACCGCCGAGAAGCAGGCCCTGCCGGTCGAACCCGCGGCCACGCGCGCGTACTGCTTCGGCGGCGCCGACACCCGGGGCTGGCGGCCGGGCGCGGTCACCACCTCGGGGGACGCGGACGACGACGGCCGCTGGGGCGGGAACCGTGTGATCCTCTCCGGCTGGACCAACGGCGCCGAGGGCGGCTCCATGGACGGCCCGGCGCCCGAGCGGGGCCTGGCCAAGGTCGCCTTCGTCGACGCGAACGACCCGGAGCGGCTCCGCTACACCTGGGCCCTGCTGGCCGTCCCGGTGGACGGCGGGCACGACTACCGGGGGCTGGTCTCGCCGCTGTCCGGCATGGTCTGGTACCAGGACAAGCTGCTGGTGACGACCCGCGAGGGCGACCGGGACGCGCTGCACGTGTACGACATGGACCGCATCCAGCGCGCCACCGTCGAGTCCGACGCGGTCGGCCGGGTGCGCGGCGGCTGGGCGGCGCACGGCTACCGGTACGTGCTGCCCGCCGTCGGCTCGTACACCCTGCCCGGCGGTGACGACGTGCCGCACCCGGCCACGGTCTCGCTGGACCGCAGCACCTCCCCCGACAGTCTGGTCGCGAGCGAGTGGGTGCCCGCGGACGGCGACCGGCGCACCCGGCTGTGGCGCTACCCGCTGAGCCGTGGCCCGGTCCCGTCCGGCCCCCTCACCACCGACGCCTCCGGGCACGCGGACCCGGTCGAGGCGTTCGAGACGAAGACGACCGACGTGCGGGGCGTGCTGGCGTACGGCTCGGGCTGGTATCTGGACCACGCGGCGGGCTCACCGGGCGGGCACGGGACGCTGTGGCGCCAGGACCCGGAGAGCGCCCGGGCGACGGAGTGCGGGACGGACGAGACCCGCCAGTGCTGGAGCGGCCGGTCGGGTTCCCTGTCCTACTGGGAGGAGACGGGCGAGCTGTGGTCCCAGTCCGGCCGCATGCTGTTCGCGCTGCCGCTGTCCTCGGTCGACCGGGCCCTCGACTAGGGCGCGTCCGGCGGGGTGCCGACCATGGTCATGACGCCGGACGTTCGACAGGTCGTCATACCTGATGATTTCCTGACCCTCATGCCGACCATCGCCGTGACCACCTGGTCCCTGGAGCAGACCGCCCCGACCGACCTGCTGCCGGCCGTCGCGCCGGAGGGGGACGTCCGGGTCGTCCGCTCCGAGGTGCCCTCGCCCGAGTTCAGCCGGTTCCTGTACGCGTCGGTGGGCGGCGACATCCGCTGGACCGACCGGCTGAGCTGGTCGTACGCCCGCTGGCAGGAGCACCTGGAGCGGCCCGGCGTGGAGACGTGGGTGGCCTACGACCGGGGCACGCCCGCCGGGTACGTGGAGCTGGAGGCGCAGGACGACGCGGTCGTGGAGATCGTCTACTTCGGACTGCTGCCCGGCTTCCGGGGCCGGCGCATCGGCGGGCACCTGCTGTCGTACGGCACGGCCCGGGCCTGGGACCTCGCGGACCGCTGGGCGGGACTGACGCCGACGAAACGGGTCTGGCTGCACACCTGCAGCAAGGACGGCGAGCACGCGATGGACAATTACCAGCGCCGTGGGTTCCAGCTGTTCGACACCAAGGTCGAGGAGGAGGCGGACGTCGCCGCTCCGGGACCGTGGCCTGGGGCGTTCCCCGTCTGACCTGGTCGGACACCCTGGGGCGACCCAATGTGACCAAGGACACGCATGTCTTGGATTTCGAGACACGAGTGTCCGCATCTTGGACGAAGCTGGACTGTGTCCAGATCGCCGTGACACGCTTCCGTCATGTCTGGAACTGGAATTGCCTTGGTGAGTCGGCGGCACGTCGACCTCGGCCGCATGTCCAGCGCCATCTGTCCGGCGCGCTGAGAGCACTCACGCAGCCCGGCATCCCCTTTCTCGTCTCCTTTCCTGCGCAATGACGCGCCCGTATCACCGTGCGCCCGCGCGCGCAGGTCAGAGCCGCTTTCCCGCCTGTCCCGAAGGACGTATCAACCATGGCCGCCACCCCGCAGAAGCCTGCCGCCGCGACTCCCCGCCGCAAGGTGAGCCGTCACCGCGGTGAGGGTCAGTGGGCCGCGGGACACTTCACCCCGCTCAACGGCAACGAACAGTTCAAGAAGGACGACGACGGTCTCAATGTGCGGACACGCATTGAGACGATCTACTCCAAGCGGGGCTTCGACTCGATCGACCCGAACGATCTGCGCGGCCGGATGCGCTGGTGGGGTCTGTACACCCAGCGCCGCCCCGGGATCGACGGCGGCAAGACCGCGATCCTGGAGCCGGAGGAGCTGGACGACGAGTACTTCATGCTGCGCGTCCGCATCGACGGCGGCCGGCTCACCACCCGGCAGCTGCGGGTGATCGGCGAGATCTCGCAGGAGTTCGCGCGCGGGACCGCCGACATCACGGACCGGCAGAACGTGCAGTACCACTGGATCCGGATCGAGGACGTGCCCGAGATCTGGGACCGGCTGGAGGCCGTCGGCCTGTCCACGACCGAGGCCTGCGGTGACACGCCGCGTGTGGTCATCGGCTCGCCGGTCGCCGGTATCGCCGAGGACGAGATCATCGACGGCAGCTCCGCCATCGACGAGATCAACCGCCGCTTCATCGGCAGCAAGGAATTCTCCAACCTGCCCCGCAAGTTCAAGACGGCGATCTCCGGCTCGCCGCTGCTCGACGTGGCCCACGAGATCAACGACGTGGCGTTCGTCGGCGTCGACCACCCCGAGCACGGCCCCGGCTTCGACCTGTGGGTCGGCGGCGGCCTGTCCACCAACCCGAAGATCGGCGTCCGGCTCGGCACCTGGGTGCCGCTGGACGAGGTCCCGGACGTGTGGGCCGGCGTGATCGGCATCTTCCGCGACTACGGCTACCGGCGGCTGCGCACCCGCGCCCGGCTGAAGTTCCTGGTCGCCGACTGGGGCCCGGAGAAGTTCCGCCAGGTGCTGCAGGACGAGTACCTCAAGCGTGAGCTCGTCGACGGACCGGCGCCCGCCGAGCCCGTGCAGCGCTGGCGCGACCACATCGGCGTGCACCGGCAGCAGGACGGCCGCTTCTACGTCGGCTTCGCCCCGCGCGTGGGACGCGTCGACGGCGCGACCATCACGAAGATCGCCGACCTCGCCGAGGCACACGGCTCGGGCCGGGTGCGCACCACCGTCGAGCAGAAGATGATCGTCCTCGATGTCGAGGAGGACCAGGTCGAGTCGCTGGTCGAGGGCCTGGAGGCGCTCGACCTGACCGCCCGGCCGTCCTCGTTCCGGCGCGGCACCATGGCCTGCACCGGCATCGAGTTCTGCAAGCTCGCCATCGTCGAGACCAAGCAGCGCGGCTCGCAGCTGATCGACGAGCTGGAGCGCCGTCTGCCGGACTTCGACGAGCCGCTCACCATCAACCTCAACGGCTGCCCGAACGCCTGCGCCCGTATCCAGGTGGCGGACATCGGTCTCAAGGGACAGCTGGTCGTCAACAGCGAGGGCGAGCAGGTCGAGGGCTACCAGGTGCACCTCGGCGGCGCGCTGGGCCTTCAGGCGGGCTTCGGCCGCAAGGTGCGCGGTCTGAAGGTCACCTCCGAGGAGCTGCCCGACTACATCGAGCGCGTCCTGAAGCGGTTCGAGGCGGAGCGCGAGGACGGCGAGCGGTTCGCCGCCTGGGCCGCCCGGGCCGGCGAGGAGTCCCTGACATGAGCGAGCGCGCCGCCCCGTTCTACTGCCCCTACTGCGGTGACGAGGACCTGCGTCCCAGCGAGGAGGGGCACGGGGCGTGGGAATGCGCGGCGTGCAGCCGGGCCTTCTCGCTGAAGTTCCTCGGACTGCTGTCCCAGGGACTGAAGCGATCCGACTCCGGAGGGGCAGAGATATGACGACCACTCAGGAAGAGCGCAGCACCGAAGAACTGAAGGCGCTCGCCGAGCAGGCGGGCCGCGACCTGGAGGACGCCTCCGCGCTGGAGATCCTCACCTGGGCGGCCGAGACGTTCGGCAAGCGCTTCTGCGTGACCTCCTCCATGGAGGACGCGGTGGTCGCCCACCTCGCCTCCCGGGCGATGCCCGGCGTGGACGTGGTCTTCCTCGACACCGGCTACCACTTCGAGGAGACCATCGGCACCCGCGACGCGGTCGACGCCGTGATGGACGTCAACGTCATCACGCTCACGCCGCGCCTGACGGTCGCCGAGCAGGACGCCGAGTACGGCCCGAAGCTGCACGACCGCAACCCCGACCTGTGCTGCGCGATGCGCAAGGTGCAGCCGCTGGAGGAGGGCCTGAAGGACTACCGGGCCTGGGCGACCGGTCTGCGCCGCGACGAGTCCCCGACCCGGGCGAACACCCCGGTGGTCGGCTGGGACGAGAAGCGGCAGAAGGTGAAGATCTCCCCGATCGCCCGCTGGACCCAGGACGACGTGGACGCCTACGTCACCGAACACGGCGTCCTGACGAACCCGCTGCTGATGGACGGCTACCCCTCCGTCGGCTGCGCTCCCTGCACCCGCCGGGTGCTGGAGGGCGAGGACGCCCGTGCCGGCCGCTGGGCGGGGAGCAACAAGACCGAGTGCGGGCTGCACGGATGACGACGACGATTCAGGAGACCGACGTGACGACCGGAGCCACCGTCTGGCTCACGGGTCTGCCGAGTGCCGGCAAGACCACCATCGCCCACGAGCTGGCCGGCCGGCTGCGCGCCGAGGGCCGCCGCGTCGAGGTGCTCGACGGCGACGAGATCCGCGAGTTCCTCTCGGCGGGCCTCGGCTTCACCCGCGAGGACCGGCACACCAACGTGCAGCGGATCGGCTTCGTCGCCGAACTGCTCGCCCGCAACGGCGTGCTCGCCCTCGTCCCGGTCATCGCGCCCTACCAGGACAGCCGCGAGGCGGTGCGCAAGCGGCACCAGGCGAACGGGACGGCGTACGTGGAGATCCACGTGGCCACGCCGGTCGAGGTCTGCAGCGAGCGCGATGTGAAGGGCCTGTACGCCAAGCAGGCGGCGGGCGAGCTCACGGGACTCACCGGGGTCGACGACCCGTACGAGGCACCCGAGTCGCCCGATCTGCGCATCGAGTCGCAGAACCAGACCGTGCAGGAGTCCGCGGCGTCGGTGTACGCCCTGCTCAGCGAAAGGGGACTGGCATGACGACCGCGGCCACCGTTTCCGAGGAGACCGACAGCCCCTACGCGCTGTCCCACCTCGACGCCCTCGAGTCCGAGGCCGTGCACATCTTCCGCGAGGTGGCGGGCGAGTTCGAGCGGCCGGTGATCCTCTTCTCCGGCGGCAAGGACTCCATCGTCATGCTGCACCTGGCGCTGAAGGCCTTCCGGCCGGCGGCGGTGCCGTTCTCCCTGCTGCACGTGGACACCGGGCACAACTTCCCCGAGGTCCTCGACTACCGGGACCGCACGGTCGAGAAGCACGGACTGCGGCTGCACGTCGCCTCCGTCCAGGACTACATCGACCGCGGTGTGCTCAAGGAGCGCCCGGACGGCACCCGCAACCCGCTGCAGACCCTGCCGCTGACCGAGAAGATCCAGGCGGAGAAGTTCGACGCCGTCTTCGGCGGCGGACGCCGCGACGAGGAGAAGGCCCGGGCCAAGGAGCGGGTGTTCTCCCTGCGGGACGAGTTCTCCCAGTGGGACCCGCGCCGGCAGCGCCCGGAGCTGTGGAACCTGTACAACGGCCGGCACGCCCCCGGTGAGCACGTGCGCGTGTTCCCGCTGTCCAACTGGACCGAGCTGGACGTGTGGCAGTACATCGCCCGCGAGGGCATCGAGCTGCCGCAGATCTACTACGCCCACGAGCGTGAGGTGTTCCAGCGCAGCGGCATGTGGCTGACCGCCGGCGAGTGGGGCGGACCGAAGGACGACGAGACCGTGGAGAAGCGCCTGGTGCGCTACCGCACGGTCGGTGACATGTCCTGCACCGGGGCCGTCGACTCCGAGGCCGACACCATCGAGAAGGTGATCGTCGAGATCGCCGCCTCCCGGCTCACCGAGCGCGGCGCGACCCGCGCCGACGACAAGATGTCCGAAGCCGCGATGGAAGACCGCAAGCGCGAGGGGTACTTCTAGAGATGAGCACCATCACGACCGAGGAACTCGCGGAGACCACCCTGCTGCGGTTCGCCACCGCCGGCTCCGTCGACGACGGCAAGTCCACCCTGGTGGGCCGGCTGCTGCACGACTCCAAGTCGGTCCTCACCGACCAGCTGGAGGCCGTGGAGCGCGCTTCGGCGAGCCGGGGCCAGGAGGCGCCGGACCTCGCGCTGCTGACGGACGGTCTGCGGGCCGAGCGGGAGCAGGGCATCACCATCGACGTGGCGTACCGCTACTTCGCCACGCCCCTGCGGCGGTTCATCCTCGCCGACACCCCCGGCCATGTGCAGTACACGCGGAACATGGTCACCGGCGCCTCGACGGCCGAGCTGACGGTCATCCTGGTCGACGCGCGCAACGGCGTCGTCGAACAGACCCGCCGGCACGCCGCCCTCGCCGCCCTGCTGCGCGTCCCGCACGTGGTCCTCGCGGTCAACAAGATGGACCTCGTCGGGTACGAGGAGAAGGTGTTCGCCGCCATCGCCGAGGAGTTCACGGCGTACGCGACCGAGCTGGGCGTCCCCGAGGTCACCGCGATCCCGATCTCGGCGCTCGTCGGCGACAACGTGGTGGAGCCTTCCGCGAACATGGACTGGTACGGCGGCCCGACGGTGCTGGAGCACCTGGAGACGGTGCCGGTCAGCCACGACCTGAGCCACTGCCACGCCCGGCTGCCCGTGCAGTACGTGATCCGGCCGCAGAACTCCGACCACCCGGACTACCGGGGCTACGCCGGTCAGATCGCCGCCGGTTCGTTCCACGTCGGCGAGCAGGTCACCGTGCTGCCCTCGGGCCGCACCTCGAAGGTCGCCGGCATCGATCTGCTGGGCGAGCCGGTCGACGTCGCGTGGACCACGCAGTCGGTGACCCTCCTGCTGGAGGACGACATCGACATCTCGCGCGGCGACCTGATCGTGCCCACCAAGGACGCGCCCGCGACCACGCAGGACATCGAGGCGACGGTCTGCCATGTCGCGGACGCCCCGCTGACCGTCGGCCACCGGGTGCTGCTCAAGCACGGCACCCGCACGGTCAAGGCGATCGTCAAGGACATCCCGTCCCGTCTCACGCTCGACGACCTGTCCCTGCACCCGCACCCGGGGCAGCTCGTCGCGAACGACATCGGCCGGGTGAAGATCCGTACCGCCGAGCCGCTGCCGGTCGACTCCTACTCCGACTCGCGCCGCACCGGCTCGTTCATCCTGATCGACCCGAACGACGGCCAGACCCTCACCGCCGGCATGGTCGGCGAGTCTTTCGCCTCTCCGGAGCCGGTGAAGGACGAGGCCGACGACGACGGGTGGGACTTCTGACATGAACTCCCCCGACTTCTTCTCCACGTTCGCGAAGGAGGGCGGCCGCGTCGGCAGCGGTGCTCTCGGCAGCGGGCAGGGCGGAGTGGCGCGATGTGTGCGCTGACGTACGCGCACTGCCTGCGCGCCCTCACCCCCCACCGCCGTAGACGCAAACCTGCCGACCTCCCGGCCACGACCTGAGAGACCGTGACCGCCGGGCCTCCGAGAGGAACACCTCCCGTGCCTGCATCATCCGCTCTGCGCCGATCCCTCGCGGTCATGGCCGCGCTTCCCCTGCTCACCCTGGCCGCCTGCGGCTACGGCTCCAAGGCCGAGGACGACGGGGCCTCCAAGGTCGCCGCCGGGGCGAAGAAGATCGACGGTCTCGACAGCGTCAAGATCGGTTACTTCGGCAACCTGACCCACGGAACCGCGCTGGTGGGCGTGCAGAAGGGCATCTTCCAGAAGGCGCTGGGCGCCACCAAGGTCGAGCCCGCGATCTTCAACGCCGGTCCGTCCGAGATCGAGGCACTGAACTCCAAGTCCATCGACATCGGCTGGATCGGCCCCTCCCCGGCGATCAACGGCTACACCAAGTCCGCCGGCAAGAACCTGCGCATCATCGGCGGTTCGGCGTCCGGCGGCGTGAAGCTCGTGGTCAACCCGGACAAGATCAAGTCCCTGAAGGACGTCAAGGGCAAGCGGATCGCCACCCCGCAGCTCGGCAACACGCAGGACGTGGCGTTCCTCAACTGGGCCGCCGAGCAGGGCTGGAAGGTCGATCCGCAGAGCGGCAAGGGTGACGTCACCGTCGTCCGCAGCGACAACAAGGTCACCCCGGACGCCTACAAGTCCGGGTCCGTCGACGGTGCCTGGGTGCCGGAGCCGACCGCCTCGAAGCTGGTCGCCGAGGGCGGCAAGGTGCTGCTCGACGAGGCCTCGCTGTGGCCCGACAAGAAGTTCGTGATCACGAACATCATCGTGCGGCAGGACTTCCTCAAGGAGCACCCGAAGGTCGTCGAGGCCGTGCTCAAGGGCTCGGTCGAGACCAACAAGTGGATCAACGCCAACCCGGACGCGGCGAAGGCGGCGGCGAACAAGCAGTTGGAGGCCGACTCCGGCAAGGCGCTGCCCGCCGAGGTGCTGGACCCGGCGTGGAAGTCCATCCAGTTCACCGACGACCCGCTGGCCTCCACCCTCAACACCGAGGCCCAGCACGCCGTGAAGGCGGGGCTGCTGCAGAAGCCGAACCTGAACGGCATCTACGACCTCGCGCCGCTGAACAAGGTCCTCGAGGCCGAGGGCGCGCCCACGGTCGACGACGCCGGTCTCGGCGCCAAGTAGCCCGCATCCCGAAGAGTTCCCAGGAGGTGACGACCATGGCCACCACCCTCACCAAGGCCGCCGACGGCACTGAGTCGGCCACGCACGCCGCCCGGATCGAACACGTTTCGAAGTCGTTCGCGGGCCCCGCCGGGCAGCAGCTCGTCCTGGACGACATCACCCTCGATGTCGCGCCCGGCGAGTTCGTCACCCTCCTGGGGGCCTCGGGCTGCGGCAAGTCCACCCTGCTCAACCTGGTGGCGGGCCTGGACCGGCCCAGCGTCGGCGAGATCACCACGGACGGCCGCCCGGCGCTGATGTTCCAGGAGCACGCGCTGTTCCCGTGGCTGACCGCGGGCAAGAACATCGAACTCGCCCTGAAGCTGCGGGGCATCGCGAAGGCCGAGCGGCGCGAGCGGGCCGAGGAACTGCTCGAACTGGTCCGGCTGAAGGGCGCGTACGGCAAACGGGTGCACGAGCTGTCGGGCGGTATGCGCCAGCGGGTCGCGCTGGCGCGCGCGCTCGCCCAGGAGAGCAAGCTGCTGCTGATGGACGAGCCGTTCGCGGCGCTGGACGCGATCACGCGGGACGTGCTGCACGACGAGCTGACCCGCATCTGGCGCGAGACACAGCTGTCCGTCCTGTTCGTCACGCACAACGTGCGCGAGGCGGTCCGGCTCGCGCAGCGCGTGGTGCTGCTGTCCTCCCGTCCGGGCAAGATCGCCCGTGAGTGGACGGTGGACATCCCGCACCCGCGCCGCATCGAGGACACCCAGGTGGCGGAGCTGTCCGTCGAGATCACCGAAGAACTGCGTGGGGAGATCCGCCGTCATGGCCAGCACTGATTCGACGACCGTCGCCAAGGACGGCAGCGATCTCGCCGGTCTGGAGGCGGGCCTCGACGCGCTGGAGTCGAGGCAGACGCACCGCACGCCGTTCCGGCAGACCTTCGTCCAGAAGATCCTGCCGCCCGTCATCGCCGTCGCGCTGGTGCTGGCGGTCTGGCAGGCCCTCGTCTCGTTCAAGGTCGTCGACGACCCGACCAAGCTGCCCGCGCCGTCCGCCGTGTGGGACGTCGTCCACACGGCGTGGCTCGAGGGCGAGCTGCTCGGCTACATCTGGACCAGCGTCTCGCGCGGTCTGCTCGGCTTCTGCTTCGCCCTGGTGATCGGCACCCCGCTGGGTCTGCTGGTGGCCCGGGTGAAGGTCGTCCGCGCGGCCCTCGGCCCGATCCTGTCGGGCCTGCAGTCCCTGCCGTCGGTCGCCTGGGTGCCGCCGGCGGTGATCTGGCTGGGCCTGAACAACTCGATGATGTACGCGGTGATCCTGCTCGGCGCGGTCCCGTCCATCGCCAACGGCCTCGTCTCGGGCGTCGACCAGGTGCCCCCGCTGTTCCTGCGCGCGGGCCGTACGCTCGGCGCCACGGGCCTGAAGGGCACCTGGCACATCGTCCTGCCGGCCGCGCTGCCCGGCTATGTGGCCGGTCTGAAGCAGGGCTGGGCGTTCTCGTGGCGCTCCCTGATGGCCGCGGAGATCATCGCGTCCTTCCCCGACCTCGGCGTGGGCCTCGGCCAGCTGCTGGAGAACGGCCGCAACGCCAGCGACATGGCCATGGTGTTCGAGGCCATCCTGCTCATCCTGATCGTCGGTATCGCCATCGACCTGCTCATCTTCAGCCCGCTGGAGCGGTGGGTGCTGCGCAACCGCGGCCTGTTGGTGAAGAGCTGAAGTCCCATGAACAACAAGCCTGTCCTCCTCGTCATCGCCCACGGCAGCCGCGACCCGCGGCACGCCGCGACCGTGCACGCCCTGATGCGGCGGGTACGCGCCCTGCGTCCCGACGTACGGGTGGAGACAGGCTTCCTGGACTTCAACGTCCCCTCGGTGCAGGGGGTCCTTGAGTCCCTGGCGGTCCAGGGCGTCCGTGACGTCGTGGCCCTGCCCCTCCTGCTGACCCGGGCGTTCCACGCGAAGGCGGACATCCCGGCGGTCCTCGCGGACGCTCCCCCGCAGCTCCGCGTCCACCAGGCGGAGGTTCTGGGCCCGTCCCCGCTGCTGTCGGCAGCGCTGGAACGGCGCCTGTACGAGGCGGGCCTGTCGCCCGCCGACAAGTCCTCGACCGGGGTCGTCCTGGCCTCGGCGGGGTCCACCGACCCGGAGGCGATCGCAGTGATCGCAGAAATCGCGCGGGAGTGGCGGCACACCGGCTGGTGCGCCGTGCGGCCTGCGTTCGCCTCCGCATCCCTCCCGCGTACCGAGGACGCGGTCCGCGAACTCCGCGCCCTCGGCTGCTCCCGGGTGGCCGTCGCCCCCTACGTCCTCGCCCCCGGCCGCCTCCCGGACCGCATCGCCCGGGGCGCGGCGGAGGCGGACGTCCTGGCCGACGTACTGGGACCGGCGCCGGAGGTGGCGCGGGTGGTGCTGGAGCGGTACGAGGCGGCGCGGGCGCCGATGCTGACCGCCGTGAGCGCCTGAGCGCGCGCAGCCGTCACCGGTGGGGTGGCAGCAGGGTGCCCAGCGGGCCCAGGTCCAGGTTGAGGTCCTCCGGGCGAAGGTCGTAGCGCGCGCGGAGTTCCCGCATGCGGTCGTCGAGGAGCATCAGGGTCAGGCCGACGCGTTCCTCCTGTTCCTCGGTCAGGTCTCCGACGTCGACGCGGTGCAGGGCCTGGCGTTCCATGAGCTGGCGGAGGAGTTCGACGACCGTCAGGACCAGTTTGACCAGGTCGCGTTCGACCGTGTCCGGGTCGGCGGTCAGACGGCGGGTGGCCGGGGACATGGGGCCTCACTGATCCGGGAGAGTGCCGAAGCGGCCACGGGGGCGATGACCGCGCGCAGGTCGATGCGGACCAGGTCGACGTCCGCGATGGACAGGACGAGGTCGCCGGTGACGACGACACCGCCCTGGAGAAGCCGGTCGAGCAGGTCGATGAGGGCGACCGGGCGGTCGGCGTAGGGGGCGACGCTCACGCGGCGGGCTCCGACTCCGGCTGGAGGGCGAAGGAGTAGGGGGCCCAGGGGCCGGTGATCTCCACACGGAGGCCGGGGACGCCTTCGGCGGCCGCGAGGATGCCGGCGCGGAAGGCGTCGACGCGTTCGGCGGGGACGAGGTAGGCGTCGTTGCCCACGTTGGTGCCGGGGCCGGGGCCCGCGAGGCTGCCGCGTTGCGGGCTGTGGGCCACACGGTCGACGGCGAGGGCGCGGGCCGTCTCGGTGAGGTGCGCGGCGGCCTGGGCGACCGTGCGCCAGGCCTCCTCGTTCCTGCGTTGTCTGCGGCGGCGGATCGACAGATAGGCGCGGCCGGCACCGAGGCCGGTGGGCTGTTCCTGTCCGGCGCCGGTGTCCGCCTCGGGCGGGGTGATGTCGGGCGTGGCGTAGATCTTGACGCCGAGTTCCACATGGCCCGTGAGGCGGTCCAGCAGGGACAGGAAGTAGTCGCGTCGGATGTCGAGGGCCTGCCGGGCGCCGTCCTCGTCGTGGTAGACGGTGGCCAGGCGCAGGGGCAGTACGGCGGCGCCGCAGCCGACGAGTGCGGCCACGACGGCGTGGTGGGAGCGGACCGTGGACTCCAGCCAGTCCAGGTCGTCGAGGTGGGCCTTGAGGGGCGTCTCGTCGTAGTCGGCGGCCGGGACGTGGCCGACGGCGAAGGCGAGCGGGTGCGTGCCGGCCGCCGGGTCGACCAGGTGGACGGGCTCTCCGGCGACTCCGCGCAGATGTGTCACCGCGGCGGTGGCCTCGGGGGTGCGGCGCAGGACGGCGTACGTGTAGACGAGGTTCGGTTCGGTCATGACTCCGGTCTCCTCTCGGCCGCTTTGAGTGCGGCGATCTCGGCACGCAGTCGTTCGTTCTCGTCGGCGAGGGACCGCTCGGGGCGGGCGGCCCGGGAGGAAAGGGAGGGGTCGTGTTCCCACCAGTCGATGCCCATCTCCTTGGCCTTGTCGACGGAGGCGACGAGCAGGCGCAGCTTGATGGTGAGCAGTTCGATGTCGAGCAGGTTGATGCGGATGTCGCCGGCGATGACCACGCCCTTGTCGAGGACCCGTTCGAGGATGTCGGCGAGGTTGGCGGTCTGGGCGCCGGGCCCCTGGTCGTAGGGGGAGGGAAAGCGGGACGGTCCGGCGAGTCCGCCTGATGCCGGGTGGGTCATGGTCGGGGGCCTCGTCTCCGGGCGTTGATCTCGTCGAGCCGGTCGAGCAGTTCGTCCTCGCGGCGGTCGTACTCGGTCTCGTCGATCCGTCCCTCCAGCAGGGCGCGTTCCAGGTCGACGAGGGCCTGCCGGACGGGGGCGGGGTCGTAGTACTGGTCCTCGGCGGCGGCCTGGAGCTGCTCGGCGGCCCAGAGGGTGGTGCGCAGGGGCGCGAGCGGGAGGGTGAGGATGCCGGTGAGCAGGCCCATGGATGCTCCCGTCAGGCGGCGAAGCTGTAGGGGGGCAGCGGACCGCGCAGCCGGAAGTCGTAGGCGGCGCCGTAGTCGTGGGCCAGGCCCCGGCCGGCCGCGGTGAACTCGTCGGCGCGGGCGCGTTCGACGAGGAAGGAGACGTTGAGGAAGTCGTCCTTGGACGGGTCGGCCACGACGCTGGCCCGGGCCAGCCCGGACAGTCGCCCGACGATCTCGTCGGCCTGGTGCCGCTGCCGGGCCTCGACCTGCCGGGCCACGAGTTCACCGAGGGCGAGGCGGTCCTCGTAGGCTCCGCTGCCGTCGCGGGTGTGCCGGTTGAGCCGGCGGGCCTCCTCCGACTCGTCGAGCACCTCGCGCAGCAGGTCGTCCTGGGAGCGGGCGGCCTTGAGGTTGAACTCGGCGGTGCCGTGCAGTTCGCCGAGCCTTCGGGTGTACTCCTCGCCCTTGTGCTCCAGGGCAGTGGTGACGGCGGTGTCGTCCGGGGCGAGCAGGCCGAACCGCATGGGGAGGACCGATCCGTCGGCCATGAGGCGTTCCTGCAGTTCCTGGTGGGCGACGAGGTCACGGCGTTTGGGCCGCAGGTCCGGTGGCGCGACGCTGACGACGGCGGCGAGCGGGCCGTGGACGAGGACGCGCGGGGGGTCGTCGGTCCCGCCGACGGTGCGCAGGCCGTCGAGCCGCAGGGGGTGGTCGGAGCGGGTGACGGCGTAGACGTAGACGCCGCTCACCGCTCGTCCTCGCGGTCCTTGTCGTCGCGGTCGAAGATGTCGCCGATCGCGTCGATGGCCCCGCCGATCGCGCCGCTGGTCTTGCCCCGGGCGCCGCTCTCGACGAGGTTGCCGACGATGTCGGTGAGCTTGTCGGGGGCCTTGCGGCCGGCCTCCAGGTCGAGGCGGTTGCAGGCCTCGGCGAACCGCAGGTAGGTGTCGACGCTGGCGATGACGATACGGATGTCGATCTTCAGGATCTCGATGCCGACCAGGGAGACACGGACGAACACGTCGATGACGAGCCCGCGGTCCAGGATCAGTTCGAGGATGTCGAAGAGTCCGGCGGAACCCGAACCGCTGGAGGTGGCGGCGGGTTGCATCCCGCCGGACTGCGTCATGACGGTCACGTGGGCGATTCCTCTCGCGAGACTCGTTCTCGTGCCGCCCGTAGGTACGGGGGCGGCGGCGGCCGTGTTCACGTGAACACCAAAAGAGTTGCCGCGAGGGGGAGTTGGGGAGCCGGGTCGGTGTCAGCGCTGCCGGTCGAGCTGGCCGCGGGCGTAGCGGCGCACCCGCTCGTAGCCGAGCAGCCGGCCTTGCGGGTCGAGGGTGACCCGGTAGGTCGCCATGATGGTCATGGTGTCGGGGACCCGCTCCAGCTCCGCGACCTCCACGTCCGCGGTCCAGCCGTCCGGGGTCGGGCGGACGGCGGTGACGGAGTCGGGCGTCTTGCCCAGCAGTTCGGCGAGCTGGCTCGCCGCGCCGCGCATGGCCTGGACGGCGGTCGTACGACCGGAGGGAGTCGTCTGATCATCGGTGCTCGTCATGGCCCTACGGTGCCAAGGCCCCGGGCCGCGTGGGGGCGATTCGGCCAAACGTGCGGTGCCGGTTGGGGGGGGATCCGGGCGGAGGGTCACTCCTGCCGGTCGCCGTACGACGTTACCTGGTGGGCCAGCTGTACGCCGCGCATGCGGGAGGGGTCGATCGGCAGGGCTTCGAGGTCGGTGGTGGCGGCCAGGGAGGCGATGATGGCGGCGTGAGCAGGGCCAGTTCACGGTCGACGGCGGACTCGACGGCCGGGTCGTGCTCAGGCACCGGTCATCTCCACCAGCTTCACCACGGTGTTCCAGTTGCGGGTCGTGGCGATCACGCCCTTGTTGATGCGCGGCTTCGACAGGTGTTCGGCCAGCTTGGAGCGGCCGAGGCCGTTCGGGGCGTACAGGTACAGGGCGCGGTCGCCCAGGCGGAACTCCTCGGGGAGGTAGGCGGCCTGGTCGATCTCCGCGAAGCGGTCGGGGTCCACGGGCGCGGAGAAGTAGGTGACGTGGAGCTGCTTGGCCTCCAGGTCGGCGGCCGGGAAGGGACACGCGTCGGCGATCGCCTTCAGATAGGCGTGGTCGCGCACGATCACGTCGACGCCGAAGCCGAAGTGCTTCTCGACGGCGTGCACGATCTCGGCCGCGTGGGAGCGCTCGTCGCCGTGGCCGGAAGCGAACACGGCCTGGCCGCTCTGCAGGTACGTGCGCACGTTCTCGTGGCCGAGGTTCTCCAGGAGTGTGCGCAGGTCCGCCATCGGGACCTTCCTGCTGCCGCCCACGTTGATGCCGCGCAGCAGTGCCGCGTACGTCGTCGTCATCCGCACACCATAGGACGGCCGTCGTGCCCCGTGGGGGTGGGCACGAGGGCCGTCGGCGGGCGGCTGCCCGGCCCCGTAAATTACTCATCGGTCACCGCGGGGCACAACCATCTGCTCAGGATCCACACAGTATGTGTAAGGGGCCACGGTCCCCGGCGGTCCTCCCCAGTGCGGAGGAGACGAGGTCCATGGGGATGAGTTCCGGCCCCGCCACCTCACCGGGCAGCACGACGAGATGGCTTTATCCGGCGCCTACCTTCGAATCGGAAGGGGGCGGCAGGGGGCCGTCACCGCTGCACGAGGGGGCGAGCCCGTCATGGGGAACGGAGAAGCGCGGGTGCGGGGCTTTGCGGCCCGGGCCGGCGGCTGGAGCGCCCGGCACCGATGGGCCGCCGTCGGCATCTGGGTGCTGTTCGTCGTCCTGGCGGTGGGGCTCGGTTCGGCGGCGGGCCGGGTCGACGTCAAGGACAGCGACCAGCTGAAGGGGGAGACACACACCGCCGCGCGGATCATCGAGGACGCCGGGATCGACGAGCCGGCCGGTGAGACCGTCCTGATCCAGGCCGGGGACGGCGGACTCAAGGCCACGGACGCCGAGTTCAGGGACGCCGTCACGGCCGTGGTCCGGGCCGTCGAGGAGACCGGCCGGGTCACCGACGTGACCTCGCCGTACGACACGAAGACCATCTCGAAGGACGGGCGCAGCGCGCTCGTGCAGTTCGACATGCGCGGCGCGGCGGACACCGCGGGCGAGCGGGTCGAGCCGGTGCTGAAGGCCGTCGAGGGCGTCCAGAAGGACCACGCGTCGCTGCGGATCGAGGAGATCGGCGGCGCGAGCATGATGAAGACGTTCGACGACGCGTTCGGGGACGACTTCAAGAAGGCCGAGTACTCGGCGGTGCCGGTGGCGTTCGGCATTCTGCTCATCGCCTTCGGCGCGCTGGTGGCGGCCCTGCTGCCGGTGGCGCTGGCGGTCACCGCGATCATGGCGACGATGGGTCTGATGGGCATCGTCAGCCACCTCCAGCCGATGAGCGACACCGCCAACTCCGTGATGCTGCTGGTCGGCATGGCGGTCGGCGTCGACTACTGCCTGTTCTATCTGCGCCGGGAGCGCGAGGAGCGCGAGGCCGGCCATGACGCGCAGACGGCCCTGAGGATCGCCGCCGCGACCAGTGGCCGCGCGATCGTCGTCTCCGGTGTCACGGTCTGCGTGGCCATGGCGGGCATGCTGTTCACCGGGCTCGCCGAGTTCGAGGCGATGGGCCTGGCCTCGCTGATGGTGGTGGCCGTGGCCATGGTGGGGTCCGTGACGGTGCTGCCCGCGCTGCTGTCGCTGCTGGGCGAGCGCGTGGAGAAGGGCCGCATTCCGTTCCTGCGCCGGCGCAAGCCGGGCGCCCGCCAGGACAGCCAGTTCTGGACGGCCGTGCTGCGGCGCGTCCTCGCCCGGCCCGTGATCGCCGTGACGGTGGCGGCCGGTGCGCTGCTGGCCATCACCGCCCCCGCGCTCGGCATGAAGACGCAGCAGCTCACACTGGACCAGGAGTTCGGCGACTCGCTGCCGATCGTGCAGACGTACAACCGGCTCAACGACGCCTTCCCGGGCGGTTCGGAGCCGGCCGAGGTCGTCGTCAAGGCGGACGACATCAACGCGCCGGAGGTGAAGTCCGCACTCGCCGACTTCCGTGACCGGGCGATCAGTTCGGGCGCCTCGCGCGGCCCGGTGGAGATCAAGCTGCACGACACGCAGAACGTCGCGTTCGTCTACGTCCCGCTGGTCGGCGGCTCCGACCTGGACCGGGCGGGCGTGAGCCTGGACAAGCTGCGTGACGAGGTGCGTCCGGCCACGCTCGGCAGGGTCGACGGGGTCGAGGCGCCGATCACCGGGCAGGTCGCGGGGTCGAAGGACTTCAACGACCAGCTGGCCGGAGCCGTCGTCCCGGTCTTCGCGTTCGTCGTGGTCTTCGCCTTCCTGCTGATGCTGCTGTCGTTCCGCTCGCTGACGATCGCGCTCACGTCGATCGTGCTGAACCTGCTGTCGGTGGGCGCGGCGTACGGCATCCTCGTCGCGGTCTTCCAGCACGGCTGGGGCGCGTCCCTGGTGGGCGCGGAGGGCGTCGGCGCCATCATCACCTGGCTGCCGCTGTTCCTGTTCGTGATCCTGTTCGGCCTGTCGATGGACTACCACGTGTTCGTGGTCTCCCGGATCCGGGAGGCGCGGCTGCGGGGTCTGGAGACCAAGGACGCGATCCGGCACGGCGTGGTCACCACGGCCGGGGTCGTCACCAGTGCCGCGGTCATCATGGTCGCCGTGTTCGCGATCTTCGGGACGCTGTCCATGCAGTCCATGAAGCAGATGGGCGTCGGCCTCGCGGCCGCGGTGCTCATCGACGCGACGATCATCCGGGGCGTGCTGCTGCCGGCGGTGATGGCGCTGCTCGGGGAGCGCAACTGGTATCTGCCGAAGTGGCTGCACCGGCTGCCGGACCTGACGCACGACGAGGCGCCGCGGGCGATCGTCGCCGGACCGGCGGCGCGGGACGACGAGGGCGAGCCTCTCAAGGTCTGATCCCCGCCGCTGCCCTGAGAGGGCCTGTCGGTTGCCTGGGCAACCGACAGGCCCTCTCAGTTCGTGAGTCGGCGCACGTGCAGCACGCTCGCGTCGCAGCGCACGATCTCCAGCTCCCGGTCCGGGCGGGCACCGTCGAAGGTGAGCGCGATATGACGGTCCGCCACGAGCCGCCAGCGGCCGGGCACGGCAGCGGGAGCGTCACCGCGTCCCAGCGGGTGGTCGACGAAGGCGCCGTCGGGCGCGAACTCCATGCCGCGGCGCCCGCGCGCGGGCGGGAAGGGGTGGTCGTCGGGCCGGTACACCCGCACGTCCTCGTGGTCCTCCTCGTAGGAATGGATCCAGGAACGGAACAGGTCCGACGAGGGCTCTCGCATGACCCGGCCACCTCACTCGCCCGAAGCCGTACACATTGCCGGTCTTGTACCCAAAAGACTAGGATTGTCATTGTATGGGTTCGGAGGGAACGGGCAACCGACCGCTCCGACCGGCGTCGCCCGGCCCTCGCGGCGCGTGTCAGACGCGCACTTCCGCAGCCGCGTGCGCGGCACACCCTCAGCTTCCCGAGGGGCAGTCATGTCCGACGCCCAGTCCTATCTCCGCGTCACCTCCGCCGACTACAGCCACTGGTGCGGTGCCATGGAGGTGCACCGCAGACTCCTCGACCTGAACCCGGAGTACGCCGAGAACCGGGCCCTGATCGAGAACACCGCGTTCACCTACGAGCAGCTGGAACACGTCACCGGCCGGCAGAGCCTCGTCGACATCCCCGTCGTCGTGCACGTCGTGCACAGCACCCCCGAGCAGAATGTGGGCGACGCCCAGATCCAGAGTCAGATCGATGTACTCAACCAGGACTTCCGGGCCGGCAACCCGGACGTCAACAAGGTTCCGGCGGCCTGGCAGGACCTCGTGGCCGATGTGCGCCTGCAGTTCCACCTCGCCCGGACCGACCCGCTGGGCCGCCCCACCGACGGCATCACCCGGACCCCGTCCTCGACCCCGGACTGGGGCACGGACGACCTGGTCAAGTTCAGCCTGAGCGGGGGCCGGGACGCCTGGCCCGCGGACATCTACCTGAACCTCTGGGTCAGCCCGCTGCGCCGCGGACTGCTGGGCTACGCCCAGTTCCCGGGCGGCGCCGCCTCCACGGACGGGGTGGTCGTCACCACCTCCGCCTTCGGGACCACCGGCACCGCCAAGGCGCCGTTCGACGGCGGCCGTACGGCCGTGCACGAGATCGGGCACTGGCTGAACCTGCGGCACATCTGGGGCGACGACGACGAGGGGTGCAGCGGCGGCGACTTCGTGTCGGACACCCCCAACCAGGCGGGGCCGAACCTCGGTTCACCCGACTTCCCCCATGTGACGTGCGGCAACGGGCCGAACGGCGACATGTTCATGAACTACATGGACTACACCGACGACGCCGCGATGTTCATGTTCACCAAGGGGCAGGCCGCGCGGATGGACGCCACGCTCGACCAGGCCCGCCAGACCCTCACCCGCCAGGCCGTCGCGGTGTGACGGCCCGGCGCGCGAACGCCCCGACTAACCCTGTCGAGCGGGCAGTTCCGCCTCGATGAGGTCGGCCGCGCGGCGGGTGCCGCCCTCCCGGAGCAGCTCCGCCTGGATCTTCAGGCGGCCGGCGACCTCGGGGTCGTCGACGAGGGCGAGGGCGGCCTCGCGCAGGGCCTCGCCGGTCGCCTCCTCCGTGGCGAGGTACCGGGCGACGCCGAGGTCTTGCAGGATCTCCGCGTTGCCGAACTGATCCACGGCCTGCGGTACGGCGATCATCGGCGTGGCGGTGGCGAGGCCCTCCTGGCTGCCGCCCGCGCCGGCGTGTGTCACGAACAGATCGGCCTGCTTCAGGATCGCCAACTGCGGCACCCAGGAGCGCACCTCGACGTTCGCGGGAACGTCCCCGAGGTCGGCCGGGTCGACGTGCTTGCCGATCGACAGCACCAGATGCCAGCCGGGCAGGTCGCCGAACGCCTTGACGCACTCCCGGTAGAAGCCCGGCTGCTTGGTGAAGGCGGAGCCGAGGGAGACGAGCGCGACCTTCTCGGCACCGGCCGGCCGCCGCCAGCCGCCCTCGGCGGGGCGCTCGCCCTGGCAGGCTCCGACGAAGGAGTACACCGTCTCGTCGACGCGGTCCGCGTTCGGCTGGAGCGCCTTGGGGATCAGGACGATCGAGCGGTCGGGACGGCCCACGAACGGGTCGGGGTGCCGGGTGATGCCGTTCCCCTCCAGCCAGGCATGGAACCGGGCGTAGTAGGCGCGCCCGCGCTCGGTCTTCCTCGGCTCCGCCCACATGGGCTCGGCGACCTCCTCCTCGTACCCCTCCCAGGCGACCATGGCCGGTGACAGGGAGACCGCGGGCACGCCCCAGCGGTGGGCGAGGACGCGGGCCGGGTAGGAGGCGATGTCGTGCAGCACGAGGTCCGGCTCGTCGCCCTCGTAGGCCTCGATCAGCTGCGGGAGCGCCTGGATCGCGTCGTCGAGGAACGGCTCCACGTTGTCGAGCAGTGTGCTCCCCCACGCCTCGGGGTCGTCGTCGGGCGAGGGCAACGTGGAGTTCCAGGGCTTCACCTCGGCACCGGTGTCCGCGACCTTCTCAGCGAAGACCGGCGGGATCGCGTAGGTCACCCGGTGGCCGCGCGCCACGAGCTCGCGGATCACCTCGAGGCTCGGGTTCACGTGGCCATGGGCGGCGATGGAGAACATGGCGATGTGCGCGCGACTGGTCATGCGTCGACCTTAGGCGAGACGATACGTCTCGTGCAACTTCTTCGGGTCGTCGCCGATGTCCCTCATGTGGTGGGGCAGCGCGCCGTGCTCTCGAGACGGCGGCCGTCCCGGCCCTCGACCGTGACCGTCACCGGGTCGTCCCCGGGGTTCGCGACCCGCGCGGCCTCGGTGGCGGTGCAGATCAGCTGGGCCACCGCGAGATCGGGCAGATCGTCGGCGGAGGACAGGGACAGTTCGATGGACACCTGGTCGCCCCGCGTCGTGACCTTCGCGAAGTCCGTGGCTTCGGCCGCCCGTGGGTCCTCCGTGGCGGGCGGCCGCGGGACCTCCGTGGCCGCCGACGGGGCAGGATCGGCCGGGACGGCCGTCGGCAGGTCCACCCTCGTCCGCGGCAGCAACGACTTCAGCCCGAAGGCCTGTTCCTCCGCCGTGGGCCCCTGCAGCAGCGCCTCCACGGCCGACGCGGCGCCGATCGGGGTGACGCCCCGACGCGAGACGGGCCTGGGCTTGCCGTCCGCCACGAAGTAGACCCGTACCGTCGGCACGACCCCGCCGGCGGGACCGCCCGCCTCCACCACGCCGGTGGCCGGGATGCCGCAGGAGGCGAGCCCGCACAGCGCCGGCAGGGCCAGCAGCGCGGCGCGGCGCCGGGCCGTCACCGGTGCTCCCCGCGGGCCGGTTCGTCCCGCCGCAGCGGGAGTTCGACGGTGAACACCGCGCCGCCCTCCGGACGGTTGGCGGCCCGGACGCTGCCGCCGTGCACCCGGACGTTCTCCGCGGTGATGGCGAGACCCAGACCACTGCCCTCGGTCCGGGTGCGGGCGGTGTCCGACTTGTAGAAGCGCTCGAAGACGTGCGGCAGGACGTCCTCGGGGATGCCGGGGCCGCTGTCCAGCACCTCGATGACCGCCGACCGGTCGCCGCCCGCGCGCAGACCGAGACGGACCGGCCGGGCTCCGTGCCGGAGCGCGTTGCCGACCAGGTTCGCCACCACGACGTCGAGTCGGCGCGGGTCGACGCGGCCGCGTACGGCGTCCGGTGGCGGCAGGTCGGCGTCCACCAGGTCGGCCCACGCACGGTCGGCGAGGGTGCGGCGCAGCGACTCGGCGAGGTCGATCTCGTCCAGGTGCAGCACCGCGGCGCCCGCGTCGAAGCGGGAGATCTCCATCAGGTCGTCCACGAGACGGGCCAGCTTCACGGTCTCCTCGCTGATCAGCCGGACCGCGGTGGCGGTGTCCGGGTCGAGACGGGCGGCGTCCTCGTCGAGGACGTCGGTGACCGCCGCCATGGCGGCCAGCGGGGTGCGCAGTTCGTGCGAGACGTCCGCGGCGAAGCGGCGGGCCCGGGCCTCCATGCCGCGCAGTTCGGCCACCGACTCCTCCAGGGCGGCGGCCGTCTCGTTGAACGTGTGGGACAGATCGGCGAGTTCGTCGGAGCCGTTGACCGCGAGCCGGGTGTCCAGCCGCCCTTCGGCGATGCTGCGGGTGGCGTGCCGCAGTGCGCGCACCGGCCGCAGCACCCCGCGCGCGGCGAGCAGCGCGAGCAGCACGGCGACGCCCAGCGCGGGCACGGTGGCCCGCTCCACGGCGGTGACCAGGGCGTCCACGTACCGCTGTTCGGTGGCCTGCGGCACCGTGAGGAAGACCTTGAGCCCCGAGGCGATCCCGCGGTTCTCCTCGCCGGCGAAGGTGACCGACATGCCGACGACGAGTGAGGTGTGGTCACCGGTGTTCACCCGCTGGAAGACGGTGGCCGGACTGGAGTCCACGGCCTCGCGCAGATCGGGCGTCAGCTCGTCGAACGGGTCGTCGGGGAGGGACGTGCCGCTCAGATCCTCGTAGGCGACCAGCACGCGCCAGTTCCCGGACGGCTCGGCGCGGGCCACGTCACCGGCGAAGCGCCGCAGTTCGGCCTCGGCGGGTGGGAAGGAGAGCTGCGGGGCGAGCCGGTCGACCTGGGTGCGCAGCAGCTTGATCACGGTGTCCTGGCTCTGCTGGAGCACACCCGTGCGCGCCTCCCGGAAGCTCAGGGCGCCGGTGGTCGCGGCGGTGAGCGCGGCGACGAGCGCGAACGCCACCACCAGGCGGGTGCGCAGCCCGCGCAGCCGCGGGAACAGGCCGCGCACGCGTGGGATCGGGGCGTTTCCGGCGGAGAGGTTCCTCACGGGGACACGAACCGGTAGCCGAAGCCGCGCACGGTCTGGATGTAGCGCGGCTCGCGCGAGGGCTCGCCCATCTTGGCTCGCAGCCGTCGGACGCAGGCGTCCACCAGGCGCGCGTCACCGTGGTAGCTGTGTTCCCAGACCGCTTCCAGGAGTTGCTGCCGGCTGAACACCTGGCCGGGTGCTGCGGACAGCGTCAGCAGCAGCCGGAGTTCGGACGGGGCGAGCGGGACCGGGGCGCCCTGCCAGGTGACCGCGTGCCCGGCGCGGTCGATGGCCAGCTCGCCGTAGGTGTCGATCTTCGGTATGCCGCCGTCGGTCACCGCCGCTGCCGTCGCCCGGCGCAGGACGGCCCGGATGCGCGCCTCCAGAACCCGGGCCTGCACGGGCTTGACGACGTAGTCGTCGGCTCCGGCCTCCAGCCCCACGACGATGTCCACGTCGTCGCCGCGCGCGGTCGCCATGAGGATCGGCAGCGTCTGGTCCAGGGCACGCATGGCGCGGCACACGTCCAGGCCCGGCATGCCGGGCAGCATCAGGTCGAGCACCACGACGTCCGGCCGGAAGGACCGCAGCCGCTCCAGGCCCTCCTCCCCGGTCCCGGCGGCGGCGACGTCGTGCCCCTGGCGGCGCAGGGCGAGGGCGACTCCTTCACGTACGGCGCGGTCGTCTTCGATCAGCAGAACTCGTGGCATGGGCTCAGTATCCGCAGGCCCGGATACGGACGGGCTCCTGTTACCGGATGATCACACGAGACTCCCGATGGATCTTCGTTACTCTTCTGTTACCGATCGCGCCAGATCCGATCACATGACCATCGCAATCTGAACAACTATGACCGCGCACTCCGTACCTCCGTCCCGCAGCCGCCGCAGGAACGGCCGCCCCACGCACTCCGCCGGGCGGCGCGGCCGGAAGGGCCCGCTGTTAGCGGGCCTTTCCGCGCTGGTGCTGCTCGGGGCCGCCGGCGTCGCGGCGGTGGAATGGACGTCGGCGGAGCCCGGAGGTACGGCGGCCGGGTCCGGCCCCGGCCCTGGGACCGAGCCCGTGCAGGACTCCCCGTCCACCACCGCCCCGGCCAGGCCCCTCACCCCGTCGGACCCGCCCTCCCCGTCCGCCTCGCCCTCCCCCACGGCCTCCGCCCGGCAGGAGATCCCGGCCACGGGCCCCGGCACCTTCACCGTCGCCCCCGGCTCGGGCCCCAAGGTGGGACAGGGCCGGACCCTGCGCTACCGGGTCGATGTCGAGGACGGCATCGAGCTGTCCGCCCCGGACGTCGCCGAGCAGGTGGAGAACGTCCTGGCCGACCGGCGCGGCTGGACGGCGGACGGCCGCTCCGCCTTCCGGCGGGTGTCGAGCGGGCCCACCGACTTCGTCGTGAAGGTCGCCACCGCCGGGACCGTGGACAAGATCTGCGGGCAGTACGGCCTGGACACCGGCGGCGAGGTCAACTGCAACGTCGCCAAGAACGTGATGGTCAACCTCAAACGCTGGCTCCTGGCAACTCCCGTCTACGCCAAGGACGTCAAGGCCTACCGGGCCCTCATCATCAACCACGAGGTCGGCCACTTCCTCGGCCACGGCCATGTCGGCTGCCCCGGCCCCGGCAAGCCGGCCCCCGCGATGATGCAGCAGATCAAGGGCATGCGCGGCTGCGCGCCCAATGTCTGGCCCTACGACGAGGAGGGCCGCTACCTCACGGGACCCGCCGTGCCGTGAACGGAGCCGGACCGGCGGCGCCGTCAGCGCTGATAGCGCGCCAGCACCAGGTTGCCGTCCTCCTCCAGCCGTTCGCGCAGTGCGCCGAGTCCGATGGCTCCGCTGTAGTACTCCTGGAGGGCGGGGGTCGCCACCTTGTCCTTCCACTCGGGGTAGCCCCGCACCGTCTGCGCGGGCGCCGGGCGCAGCTGCCCGGCGAGGGCGGTGCCGGTGGCCCAGCCGTGCTCGGACGTGCGCAGGGCCGGGTCGGCCAGCGCCCGGGTGCCGGTGGGCAGCATCCAGTCGCCGAGGGCGAGGCGGACCATGTTCGGCGGTCTGAGGAGGAAGTCGATGAAGGCGGCGGCCTCCTTCTTGTGCGGGCAGTCCTCGGCGACGGAGAGGGTCTGCGGGCTGACTCCCTGGGTGAGCCCTCCGGCGCCGGCGGGGGCGGGCAGCACCTGCCAGTCGAAGCCCTTCGGCGCCTGCTGCACGATCTGCTGACGGTAGGAGAAGCCGAGCGGGACCATCGCGTATCTGCCGCCGAAGAACCCGGGCAGGGTGTCGGAGCCGCCGCTGCCCAGGGTCGTGGGCGAGGCGCTGCGGTCGGTGCCGACCTGCTCGTGGATGGTGCGCGGCACCACCTGGTCGGCCGCCTGGAACCGGACCGTCACCTTGCCGTCCGCCCCGCGGTGGAAGAGCTGTCCGCCCGCCGACAGGGAGAGGTTGAGCGTGGCGGAGACGGGCTCCTTCAGGGGCCAGGCGATGCCGTACTTCCCCCGGCCGCTGAGGCGTTCGGTGATCCGGCGGAACTCGGCCCAGCTCCACGGCTTCTCCGGGGTCGGGATCCGCACCCCGGACTGCCGGAGCCACTTCGCGTTGGCGATCAGCACGCGCGGCTCCTGGAGGAACGGCACGCCGTAGACACCGTCCCCGAAGGTGGTCGTCTCCCAACTGCGCCGCGGGATGTCCGACTTGAGCCGTGCGGGCAGCAGGTCGGTGAGATCGGCCAGGTAGCCGCCGTAGGCGAAGTCGGCCAGGTCGTCGGAGGCGTCGTGGATGATGTCGGGTGCCTCGCCGCCCTCGAAGGCGGTGAGGAGCTGGTCGTGGACGCTGTCCCAGGAGCCCTGGACGTACTCGACGCGGACGTCCGGGTGGGTGGCGTTCCACTCCTTCACCAGCGCCTTGTTGGCCTCGACGGACTCCTCCTGCCAGGCCAGGGACTGGAAGCGCAGGGTGATCCGGCCGTCGTCGCGGGTACCGCCGGAGGAGCAGCCGGCCAGGAGCAGCAGGAGGACCAGGGCCAGGAGACGGGCGCGCATCAGCTCTTCACCGCCCCGGTGAGCATGCCGCCCGTGATCCGCCGCTGGATGATCGCGAAGACGACCAGCGAGGGCAGCGTCGCGAGGAACGCGGCCGCCGCGAGCGGGCCGAGGTCGGCGACGCCCTCGGCCCCGATGAAGTGGGTGAGCACCACCGGCAGGGTCTGCTTCTCCGGTGTCTTGAGCAGCACCAGCGCGAAGAAGAACTCGTTCCACGCGGTGATGAACGCGAACAGGCCCGTCGCCACTATGCCCGGCGCGAGCAGCGGCGCCGTCACCGACACCAGCGTCCGCACCCGGCCGGCCCCGTCGATCGCGGCGGCCTCCTCCAACTCGGTCGGCACGGCCCGCACATACCCGGCGAGCATCCACAGCGCGAAGGGCAGCGCCCACACCACGTACACCAGCACCAGCCCCGGTACGGAGTTGATCATGCGGAGGTTCTTCAGCACGAGGAACAGCGGGATGATCAGCAGCACGAACGGGAACGCCTGGCTGACCACCACCCAGCCCGTCACCGCCTTCGCCAGCCGGGTGCGCCGCCGGGCGACGACGTAGGCCATCGGCGTCGCGATCAGCACGGCGATGACCGCCGCAGCGAGCGCGGCGACGAGGGAGTTGAGGGCGGCGTGCAGCAGCGGCTGTTCGTCGAAGGCCTGGTGGAAGTTGGCGAGGGTGGGGTCCTTCGGAATCCACGTCGGGTGCAGACTGCCCAGCTCGCGCGGCGGCTTGAACGCCGTGGAGACCAGCCAGAGGAACGGGAAGGCGAGGAAGACGAGGTAGGCGAGCAACGCGGTGTACTGGCCGAAGCGGGCCGGTGCGGAGGTCCTCACGCGTCGTCACCTCCCCTGAGGCGGCCGGCCAGGAACACGGCCAGGGCGATCGAGATCACGGCCACCATCACGCAGCCCATCGCCGCCGCGTAGCCGAACTGCCCGTAGCGGAAGGCCTCTTCGTAGGCGAAGAGCATGGGAAGCCGGGTCCGGCCACCGGGGCCGCCGCTGGTCAGCACGTAGACCAGGGCGAAGGAGTTGAAGTTCCAGATGAGGTTGAGCGCGGTGATGGCGAGGGCGATGGGTCTGAGGGCGGGCCAGGTCACCGTGCGGAAGCGGCGCCAGGCGCCCGCCCCGTCGACCGCCGCCGCCTCGTGCAGTTCGCGCGGGGTGTTCTGCAGCCCGGCGAGCAGCGCCACCGTCGTCTGGGGCATGCCCGCCCAGACGCCGACGAGGATCACGGCGGGCAGCGCGGTCGCCAGCCCGCTGAGCCAGTCTCGGCCGCCGCCCAGGCCGATGTCGCGCAGGGTCTCGTTGAGGATGCCCGCGTCCGGGTTGTAGACGAGCCGCCACATGATGCCGACGACGACCTCGGGCATGGCCCACGGGATGATCGCCAGGGCGCGGGCCAGCCAGCGCAGCCGCAGCTCCTGGTTGAGCAGCAGGGCGAGGCCCAGCGCCAGCAGGAACTGCGGCACGGTCACCCCGACCGCCCACACCAGCCCGATCCGGAACGACTCCCAGAACAGCGTGTCGTGCAGCAGGTCCCGGAAGTTGAGGCCGCCGATCCACCGCGTGGGCTCGGTACGGCCCGACTGGGCGTCGGTGAAGGCCAGCAGGATCCCGTACAGCAGCGGGCCGACGCTGAGGACGAGGATGGGGATCAGGGCGGGCAGCACCAGGAACCAGGCGCCGTGGTCCACGGCCCGGCGGGGCCGGGCCCGGCCCGGTGCCGGATCGGCCGGCTTCCTCACCTCGGTCACCGAGGTCACGGCATCAGCCCCTTCGCACGGCTCGGGCGGGCCAGGTCATGGTCGTGAAGGCGGCCTGCCTCGTCAAGGCACCGCGCACACGGTCCCACCTGTGCGAATGCGACACTGACGGACGGATGGCCAGAAGCCGACGGTGACACACGAGGACCGGGACCACGGAGGCGGACGATGGACGAGGCACGGGCGCGGGACGTACTGGCCGCGGCGGACGTGCCGGGCGGCGCGGCCCGCGAGGCGCGGCTGCTGGCGCTGGGCGAGAACGCGGTGTTCGCCGTCGGCGACCTGGTCGTCAAGGTCGGCCGCGATGCCGAACTCCTCGACCGGGCGCGCCATGAACTGGACATCGCGGTGTGGCTCGCCGAGGCGGGCGTGCCCGCGGTGCGCGCGGCCGAGCCGAAGGCGCTGCTGGTCGAGGGGCACCCGGTGACGGTGTGGCACCGGCTGCCCGATGCCGTACGGCCCGCCGAGCCGCGGGATCTGGCCGAACTGCTCCGGGTCGTGCACGCCACGCCTCTTCCTCCTTTCGAACTGCCGGCCCGGGATCTGCTGGGCGGTGTGGAACGCTGGCTGCGGCTCGCGGGCGACGCGATCGACCCCGCGGACGCGGCGTATCTGCGCGAGCGGCGGGACGGCTTCGCCGCGGCGGCCGCGGCGCTGACGCCGCAGCTGCCGCCCGGGCCGATCCACGGCGACGCGCTGCCCCGCAATGTGCATGTCGGCCCGGACGGGCCGGTTCTGGTCGACCTGGAGACGGTCTCCGCCGATCTGCGCGAGCACGATCTGGTGGTGATGGCGCTGTCCCATGACCGCTACGGCCTCGCGGACGAGGCGTACGCGTCCTTCACCGGGACGTACGGGTGGGATGTCCGGGAGTGGGACGGGTGCTCGGTGCTGCGCGGCGCCCGGGAGACGGCCAGCTGTGCGTGGGTGGCTCAGCACGCACCGGTCAACCCGAAGGCGCTGGCCGAGTTCGAGCGGCGGGTGGCGTCGCTGCGGGAGGGCGACGAGACGGTGCGGTGGTATCCGTTCTGAGGGCCCCAGGCCCGCTCAGACCGGCTCGTCCGCCAACTCCCGCAGCGGCCACACCCCGTCCACCACGGCGGTCGCGTCGCCCTTGCGGCGCAGGAAGCCCTGGAAGTCCGCCGCCCACTCCGCGTACCACTCGATCTGGCGGTGGTGCAGGTCCGCCGGGCCCAGGCTCGCGATCTTGGGGTGGCGGTCGGCTATCGCACCGGCCAGCCGGGCCGCCGCCAGGGCGTCGGCCGTGGCGTCGTGGGCGGAGTCGAGGACCACGCCGTACTCCGAGCAGACCGCTTGGAGGTTGCGTTTGCCGCGGCGATAGCGGTCGACCCAGCGGTCGATGGTGTACGGGTCGATGACCGGGGCGGGGTCCACGCCTCCCAGGCGGTCCCGCAGGGACGGCAGTCCGTACCGCCGCAACTCGGCGGAGAGCAGGGTCAGGTCGAAGGCCGCGTTGTAGGCGACGACCGGCACGCCCGACTTCCAGTAGGAGGTGAGGACGTCGGCGAGGGCGTCCGCCACCTGGTCGGCCGGTCGGCCCTCGGCCGCCGCGCGTTCATTGCTGATGCCGTGCACCGCCACCGCTTCCTCGGGGATCGGCACCCCCGGGTCGGCCAGCCACTCCCGGCGCCCCAGCGGCTCCCCGCCCCTGACCTCGATCACGGCTCCCGTGACGATGCGTGCCTCGCGCGGATCGGTGCCCGTCGTCTCCAGGTCGAAGCCGATCAGCAGCTCCCGGTGCCAGCCCATGGGCGGTCCCCCTTCTTGTGGTGCGTCCCCCGGTGGTGTCCCCCAGTGGTCTCCACCCTCGCACGCACCACTGACAATCGGAGGAGCGCGGTCCGCTGGGCACCGTTCACGACACCGGCCGCGAATCCGCCCACATCACCTCGAACTCCTCGCGGTAGGTGGGAAAGAGGCCACTTTCGTCGATCTCGCCCGACTTGACCACCTTGCTGCCGTTGCGCAGCACGAACACCGGTGCCTCCATGCCGCGTGTCCGGCGCAGATAGTTCTGCACGACCGCGATGCCGTCGGCTCCGTCGCCGTCGACCAGATACGCCGTGAAGCGGGGTGTCTCGTCGAAGACCTGGATCTCGAAGGCGCCCGGGTCGCGCAGCCGGGCGCGCACCCGGCGCATGTGCAGGATGTTCATCTCGACGGCCCGGCTGAGCTCGCCGCGCTTGATGCCCAGTTCGCGTTCGCGCCGCTTGACCGCACTGGAGGCGGGGTTGAGGAACAGCAGCCGCACCCGGCAGCCCGACTCGGCCAGCCGTACCAGCCGGCGGCCGGAGAAGTTCTGCACGAGCAGGTTGAGTCCTATGCCGATGGCGTCGAGGCGGCGGGCGCCGCCGAAGATGTCCTCGGCCGGGAACTGCCGCATCAGCCGCACCCGGTCCGGGTGGACGGCGACCACGTCCGCGTACCGGTCGCCGACCAGGTCCTCGACGGCGTCGACGGGCAGTCGGCGTGCCGACGGCACGTCACCGTCGGCGCCGAGCATCTCCAGCAGCCGGGCCGAGGCGCGCTCGGCCTGGTTCAGGACGGCCTCGGACAGGGCCCGGTTGCGGGAGACGACGTTCCGCGTGACCTCCAGCTCGTCCAGGGCGAGTTCGACGTCGCGACGGTCGTCGAAGTAGGGCTCGAAGCAGGGCCAGTGCTGCACCATCAGCTCGCGCAACTGCGGCAGGGTGAGGAAGGACAGGACGTTGTCGTCGGCCGGGTCGAGCAGATAGCCCTTGCGGCGGCTGACCTCGCGTACGGCGACGGCGCGCTGCACCCACTCCTGCCCGGCGGGTCCGGCGGCGGCCACCACCCAGTCGTCGCCGTGGACGGGCTCGTAGATGGGCCGCAGCACGGCGGCGACGACCGAGCGCAGCCGCTGTTCGACGAGGTTCAGCCAGATGTAGGCGCGGCCGGCCCGCTGGGCGCGGGTGCGCACCTCGCGCCAGGCGTCGGTGTCCCAGTCCAGTTCCGGGCCGATCGAGCCCGTCGCGTCCATCGGCCGCGCCAGGGACACGGCACCGGTCGGGACGTCTGTGGAGTTCCCCTCGTGACCCTCGTCACCAGGGGGCAGCTCCAGCCCTCCCGAGCCCACCCGCGCACCGCCTTCCGCTCCCCCGAGCCTCCCGAGGGGCCTGGCCCCACCCAACGATCAAGGAAGGGTACTCCGGGAGCGGTCGGCGGTGCAGCCGGATGGACAGGGTCGTTCTCAACCCCTGGGCTGCCAGTGCCCGTTCTGCCAGCCGAGCTCGGCCGGAGTGAGCGGATTCATGGCGGTGACGTCGCGCGGGGCGATGGAGAATCCCTGCCAGTGCACGGGCATGGGCTGCTGGTCCTCGTCCCGGGCTATGTGGTGGAAGCCGATGTTCGTCCAGACCACGGGGTGCTTGAGGGCCTGCCCGTTCACCCACTTGTCGACGGAGTTGCCTGCTCCGGCTCCGCAGTCGCCGGGGTTGTGGCTGGCGAACATCTCGCACTTGTTGTACTCGGTGAAGTACACGTCGTGCTTGGTGTAGCTGCGGCCCGGGTACTTGGTCGTCGGGCCGGGGACGATCTCGTAGGAGCGCGGGTGCTCGTCCTTGTTCTTGCCGGTCGCGCTGACCACACGCCACCAGCGGTAGTTCTTGCTGTCCCCGGCGAGTTCCTTGGTGACCTTGGTGCGGGTGGTCTTGGTGCTCGGGGCGCGCTGGCCGGCGGCCGGGGCGGTGACGGTCGAGTCGTACTGCTCGATCTTGTTGGCGGTGGAGCCGTCGAGGGCGAAGTCGAGCCGCCAGAAGGCGTTGTGACTGTGGCTGGTGGCCTTGGCGGCGCTCGCGCCCTTGCCGATCGGCCAGCCGCGGCCGTCCCCGGCGTCGTAGTCCTCCCACGACAGGCTGCCGGTGGCACCGACGTTCATGGTGATCGTGCCGTCGTCCTGGAAGCGCCACTCGGTCATGTACTCGTACCAGCCGACCTGGTTCACGGTGTAGACGAGCAGGTCCTTGCCCTGGGCCTGATAGACCTTGTTCGCGGTGTCGCCCTGCATGCGGTAGGCGTGGCCGCGGGAGCGGGTGGTGGTGCACAGGCCCTTGACGTTCGGGTCCTCGTTCCAGGACTCCGGGACCTTGACCGTCTTGATGGTGCCGCCGGGACACTCGCCGGGCGCCAGGCTCATCAGGCCCTGGGCGAAGTCGAACCCGGTCAGGTCGTCGTACTCGACGTTCCCGTCGTCGTACGGGACGTGGATCTGGCCGAGCCTGGCGCTGTTGAGGACCTTGATCGGCTTGGGCTCGCCCTTGGGCTGGTACGAGATGTTCTCCAGGACGAGGCCGGCCTTGCCGTCGTAGCGCCAGCACATCCGCCAGGTGGTGCCGGTGGAGAGCTTCTGCTCGACGCGGTAGGCGGCGCTGCACTCGGCGGCCGGCGCCGCGGGGGCGGCCTTCGGCCGGGCGGCGGCGGGTCCCGCGCCGGTCGTGACGCCGGCGGCGAGCGCGGCCACGCTCAGGCCCACGGCGGCCCGGGTGCGGACCTTGCTGTGTCTGTTCACACGCATGACGAGATGACTCCCTGACAGTGAGAGCGAGAAGAGCGAGCGGGTCAGCGGTCGAGCCGGGCGGCCTCGCGGGCGCTCAGGTCGATCACGATCGACCTCGCGTCGACCCACGGGCCGTTCTTGATCTTCGGGAACAGCCGGACACAGCGGTGCTCGCCGCAGCGGTCGAGCACGGCGGGCTGGGCTCCCGGAGCGGCCCGGTAGACGGCGCCGCTGAGCTGCAGCTGGTCCGGGGAGGTGAGCTCCTTGCCGGTGGCGTCCCGGTAGTCGGCCTTCAGGCCCGCGCCCAGCGGGTCGGCGATCAGCACCTTGGCCGCCTCGGCCTTCTCGTCGCGGCTCAGGGGCGGCTGGACGCCGCGCTGGGTGCCGGTCCGCACCACCTTGCCGGTGCCGAGGTCGACGGTCTTGGTGACGAGGGTGTCGTCCCGGTAGTCGTAGAACGTCACGTCGGCGCGCCGCGGCGCGTCCGGGTCGCCGACCTCGTCGGCCTCCGGTTCGGCGAGGTCCACGCCGAGACGCTGCGGGCCGCGTTCCCCGTCGACGCCCTCGCTGCTCCGGAGCAGCTGCCGGTTCAGGGCGATCTTCGCGACCCGCTCCGTCTCGTCGTCGGTCAGCGGATCGCGGCCCGTGCCCTTCTCCCCTTCGGCGGGTGCCTCCTCCACCACCCCCGGCGCGACGGCCCGGCCCGGTCCGGCCTCCTGCTGGACGGACTGCCCCGTCCGCCCGGCCTGCCCTGCCCTGGTTCCCGAGTCGTCCGCCCCCGCCGTGCCCGGCAGCGTGATCCCCACCATCACGGCCGTCCCGGCCACGGCTATGGCCGTACCGGCCACCACCTTGCCTAAGTGGCGGTGCACTGTCTTGCGCACATCTTCCCCCTACTCCCCCATCGGCCCCGGGAGTACATTCTTGCCCCATTGGTTTGGCATACCCGCGTATGCACTGGTCTCCCGGTAAGAGGGACATAAGTCATAGGAGGTTCCCTCACTTTCGGGGAGACTCGGGGCCAAGGCGTCCCCACCGGCGCCGCACACCTGAAAGAGTCGTATCCATGCAGGTCTGGCCTGGAGAGGCGTATCCACTCGGTGCCACGTTCGACGGCGCCGGTACCAACTTCGCGGTCTTCTCGGAGGCCGCGGACCGAGTAGAGCTGTGTCTGCTGCACGACAACGGCTCGGAGACGGCGATCGAGCTCCGGGAGAGCGACGCGTTCGTGCGCCACGCGTACGTGCCGGGGATCATGCCGGGACAGCGCTACGGGTTCCGGGTGCACGGCCCGTACGCCCCGGAGCGCGGGCTGCGCTGCAACTCCGCGAAGCTGCTGCTCGACCCGTACGCGCGTGCGATCAGCGGTTCGATCGGCTGGGGCGAGGAGGTGTACGGCTACCACTTCGACGAGCCGGACCGGCGCAACGACCTGGACTCGGCGCCGCACACGATGACGTCGGTCGTGGTCAACCCGTACTTCGACTGGGGCGACGACCGGCTCCCGCGCACCGAGTACCACCACACGGTGATCTACGAGGCCCATGTCAAGGGCCTCACCATGCGGCACCCGGGGCTGCCGGAGGAACTGCGCGGCACCTACGCGGCCCTCGCCCACCCGGCGGTCATCGAGCACCTCACCGAGCTCGGGGTCACGGCCCTGGAGATGATGCCCGTACACCAGTTCGTGAACGATCACCGCCTGGTCGACATGGGCCTGAACAACTACTGGGGCTACAACACGATCGGCTTCTTCGCCCCGCACAACGCCTACGCGTCCTGGGGCGACCGGGGCCAGCAGGTGCTGGAGTTCAAGTCGGCGGTGAAGGCGCTGCACGAGGCCGGGATCGAGGTGATCCTCGACGTGGTCTACAACCACACCGCCGAGGGCAACCACATGGGCCCGACGCTGTCCTTCAAGGGCCTGGACAACGCGCGCTACTACCGGCTCACCGACGACCCCCGCTACTACATGGACACGACAGGAACAGGGAACTCCCTGCTCATGCGGTCCCCGCACGTGCTCCAGCTGATCATGGACTCGCTGCGGTACTGGGTCACGGAGATGCATGTCGACGGGTTCCGCTTCGACCTCGCCGCGACGCTGGCCCGGCAGTTCCACGAGGTGGACCGGCTGTCGTCGTTCTTCGACCTGGTGCAGCAGGACCCGGTGGTCTCGCAGGTGAAGCTGATCGCCGAGCCGTGGGACGTGGGCGAGGGCGGCTACCAGGTGGGCAATTTCCCGCCGCTGTGGACCGAGTGGAACGGCAAGTACCGGGACACCGTGCGCGACCTGTGGCGGGGCGAGCAGCGCACCCTCGCGGAGTTCGCCTCACGGCTGACCGGCTCGTCCGACCTGTACCAGGACGACGGGCGGCGTCCGCTGGCCTCCATCAACTTCGTGACCTGCCACGACGGCTTCACGATGCACGACCTGGTGGCCTACAACGACAAGCACAACCACGCCAACGGCGAGGACAACCGGGACGGCGAGAGCCACAACCGGTCCTGGAACTGCGGGGCCGAGGGCGAGACCGACGAGCCCGACGTACGGCGGCTGCGGGCCCGGCAGATGCGGAACTTCATCGCGACGCTGATGCTGTCCCAGGGCGTGCCCATGATCAGCCACGGCGACGAGTTCGCCCGCACCCAGCGCGGCAACAACAACGCGTACTGCCAGGACAACGAACTGGCCTGGGTCGAGTGGCCGGAGGGCGACGAGGAGGAGGGCGGACTCAAGCGGGAGCTGCTGGCCTTCACGCGCGCGATGGTCTGGCTGCGCCGGGACCACCCGGTCTTCCGCAGGCGGCGCTTCTTCCACGGCCGGCCCGTGGAGGGCACGCACGACGACCTGTCCGACATCGCCTGGTTCACTCCGGAGGGCCGGGAGATGACCCAGCGGGACTGGGACTCGGCGCAGGCGTCGGCGCTGACGGTGTTCCTCAACGGCAACGCGATCTCGGAGCCGGGCGCACGCGGGGAGCGCATCTCCGACGACTCGTTCCTGCTGATGTTCAACGCCTCGCCGAAGACGCTGGAGTTCGTGGTGCCGGTCGACCACGGGCGGCAGTGGCAGGTCGTGGTCGACACGGCCCGCGCCGACGGTGTGCCGCCCGACTCCGGCGAGAAGGTGCAGGCCGGGGACCGGCTGACCCTGACGGACCGGAGCCTCACGGTGCTCCAGCGGCCCGTGTAGCCGCCCCTGCGGCCTCGCCTCGCGACGGCGGCGCGTCGTCCGGACAGAGCCACCCGTCCGGGCGACGCGCGGCGCACCTGGCGCGGGCGATGACACGAACGGCGGCGGGGCGGGTACGTACGGTTCATGACACCTGAGCGTCCTGACCCCGTGGTGCCCACGGCCACGTACCGGCTGCAGCTGCAGCCCGACTTCCCCTTCGGGGCCGCGGCGGCCGTGGTGCCGTACCTGGCCTCGCTCGGCGTCTCGCATCTGCACCTGTCCCCCGTCCTGGAGGCCGTGCCGGGCTCGACGCACGGCTACGACGTCGTCGACCACGCGCGCGTGCGTGCGGAGCTGGGCGGCGAGGAGGGGCTGCGGGCGCTGGCCCGCACGGCGCGTGAGCACGGGCTCGGCCTGGTGGCGGACATCGTCCCGAACCACATGGCCATGGCCCCGCGCCACAACCGCGCCCTGTGGGAGGTGCTGCGCGAGGGGCCGAAGTCGCCGTTCGCGCGCTGGTTCGACATCGACTGGGAGGCGCAGGACGGCCAGGTGCTGCTCCCGGTGCTCGGCGGGCCGCTGGGCGAGGTGCTCGGGGAGCTGCGGGTCGACGGTGACGTCCTGCGCTACTACGACCATGTGTTCCCGCTGCGCGAGGGCACCGAGGACCTGCCGCTGCCGCATCTGCTGGACGCGCAGTGGTACCGCCCGGTGTGGTGGCGGCTGGCCCGGACCGAGCTCAACTACCGGCGGTTCTTCAGCATCTCGGAGCTGATCGGGGTGCGGGTGGAGGACCCCGAGGTGTTCGAGGCCACCCACGGCACGATCCTCCGGTTGCTGTACGAGGGCGTGCTCGACGGGCTGCGCATCGACCACCCCGACGGGCTCGCCGACCCCGACGGCTACCTCGCGCGGCTGCACGAGGCGACGGGCGGCCGCTGGACGGTCGTGGAGAAGATCCTGGCCGACGGTGAGCATCTCCCGGCGTCCTGGCCCGTCGCCGGGACCACCGGCTACGACGCCCTGCGGCACGTCGACGGGCTCTTCATGGACCCGGCCGGGTTCGGGGACCTCCTCGGGCAGTACCGGCGCTTCGCGGCCCCGCAGACGGACCGGGGCGGGCAGTGGGAGGCGACGGTGCGCAGGGCGGCGTACAAGGTCCTCACGCACGAGCTGGCCACGGAGATGGACCGGCTGACCCGGGTGGCGGCCCGGCTCTGCGCGACCTCGCCCGAGCCCGCCCTGCGCGACCGCGCGCCCTGGGCGCTGCGCACCGCGCTCCAGGAGCTGCTGGTGCGCATGGACGTCTACCGGCCCTACGAGTCCGCCGACGCCGCGTCCGTGGTCACCGAGGAGGCCGCCGCCGAGGCCCGGCAGGCCTTCGCCGTGCCCGAGGAGGCCGGCGCGGTGGACGTCGTACGGGACCTGGTGCTGGGGCGGTACGGCGACGGGCCCGCGCAGGTGGAGTTCCGGACCCGGTTCGCGCAGACCGCGTCGGCCCTGCGGGCGAAGTCGGTGGAGGACACCGCGTTCTACCGGTACGTGCCGCTGCTGTCGGCGACCGAGGTGGGCGGGAATCCGGGCTCTCCGGCGCTGTCGCCCGAGGAGTTCCACGCGTACTGCGCGCGCGTGCAGCGCGACTGGCCGGTGAGCGGGACGGTGGCCTCGACGCACGACACCAAGCGCAGCGGCGATGTCCGGGCGGCGCTGAACGTGCTCACCGAGTGCCCGGACCGCTGGGCGGACGTCCTCGCCGAGGTGACCCGCACCGGGGAGGGCGTGCCGGACGCGCAACTGGCGTGGGCGGCCTGGCAGACGGTGTTCGGTCTTGGCCCGGAGCCGGGGTCGCCGGAGCGGGTGCAGGGGGCGCTGCTGAAGCATGTGCGCGAGGCGGGCATGTACACGAGCTGGACCGAGCAGGAGCCGCCGTACGAGGAGGCGGTGGCGCGGTTCGTGGCGGCCGGGCCGTGCGGGGCGCCCGCCGAGCGGGTGGCCGCCTTCCGGGACGCGCTGGAGCCGCACATCCGGGCGAACGTGCTGGGCACGGCCCTGGTCCAGCTGACGATGCCGGGTGTCCCGGACGTCTACCAGGGCACGGAGGCCGAGTACCGGGCGCTGGTCGACCCCGACAACCGGCGGGCTGTGGGCTTCCCGCCCGAGGAGTCCGGTGCGACCTCCGGGCAGAAGGCCGCGGTGACCCGCGCGGCCCTGGCGCTGCGGGCACGGCGGCCCGGCGCCTTCGGCGACACGGCGACGTACACGCCGCTGACCGCCGAGGGCCCCGCTGCGGCGTACTGCGCGGCCTTCGTCCGCTCCGGCGAGGCGCTCACGGCCGTGACGCGGCTGTCCCTGCGGCTGGCGGAGGCGGGCGGCTGGCGGGACACCCGGCTGCCGCTGCCCCCGGGGCGATGGGCGGATGTGCTGGAGCCGGGGCGCGAGTTCACGGGGCACGCGCGCGTGGAGGAGCTCTTCGCGGGGCTGCCGGTGGCGTTGCTGGAGCGGGTGGGCGAGTGAGGCGGGGCTGAATCACCTCGCTCAGGCGACCCCGGTGGGCCCTCGGGGACCACACCGTTCATGGCACCTGTCGCACACCCGCCGTCCGTGCTTCCGGGCGCCCCCTGGAGCCACCCCGGCCGTGCTCTTGACACCGCACCATGGCCGTGGGGTACTGCGACTGCGAACTCGGGCGGATGTGACGGGGGTGAGTGTCCTGCCGGAGCTGCGCTACCCGACGGTGACCGAACTGGTCTCTGCTGCCCGGGCGTTGGCCGCTCACCGCCCTGGAGTGTGCACCCTGCGGCAGGTGGGTGCCTCGCGGGCCGGCAGACCTCTGCACCTGCTGTCCGTGGGCCGCGCCCGCCGAGCCGTACTGGTGGTCGCCGGCGCCCACGCCAACGAACCGACCGGCTCCTGCACGCTGCTCGCGCTCGCCCGGCGGGTGCTGGCGGAGCGGGAGTTGCGGGACGGCATGTCCTGGCACTTCCTGCTGTGTGCGGACCCCGACGGGGCGAGCCTGCATGTGACGCCGGCGCCGCGCAGCCTGTTCGACTACCACCTCGGCTTCTTCCGCCCCGCGGGCCCGGAGCAGCCGGAGTGGGCGCCGTCCGTGCTGCCGCCCGACCGGCTGCCGCCCGAGACCCTGGCCCTGACCGGCGTCATCGACGAGCTGCGGCCCTACCTCCAGGTGACCCTGCACGGCACGGATCTGGGCGGCAGCTGGGTGCAGCTGACGAAGGACGTGCCCGGGCTGGCCGAGCCGTTCGCCAAGTCCGCGGCGGAGCTGCACATCCCGGTGGAGACCGGCGCCTCGGACGCCGCGGGCTGGCCGGCCTCCGGGCCTGGGGTGCATGTGATGCCCGCGCCCGGGATCGGTCCGGCCTACCCGAGCCTGCCGGACGACGTGCGGCACAGCACCTGGTTCCACGCCCATCGGTACGGCGGTCTGACCGCGGTGGTCGAGGTGCCGATGTGGGCGAGCGACCTGGTGGACGACCCGGCTCCGCATCCGGCGCCGGCGGCGGCGATCGGACGGCTGGCGCGCCGGCTGCAGCGCGACGCGCTGGAGGTGACGCGCGTGCTCGACGGCGCGCTGCCCCGGCTGGCGGACCTGGACGGGCCGTTGCTGCGGGCCGCCAAGTGGGGTCTTGAGCTGGTGCCGGGGCTGGCCTCCGACCTGGTCCACACCCCGCCCGCCGACCGCACCATGGCGTACGTCGGCAGCGTGGACGCGTTCGTGCGGCGGGTGCCGCTGCGGGCGGCGGCCATGCTGCTGCGGGTGCTGCGCGGTACCGACGACGGCGCGGCGAAGCAGTTGGAGGAGCTCGTCGCGACCTGGAGCGACGCTTTCGCGGAACGTTTCCGCGCCCGCTGGGTGCCGTTGGAGAACCAGGTCGAGCACCAGTCCCGCACGGTGGTCGCGGCGGCGCTGCACGCGCGCGAGGGGGCGTCGTAGGCCCCCGCGGCGTTCAGTCGCGCCGCATCGGCGCGCCGGTCTCGCGAGCGACTGTGTACCGCGCGGCCAGTTCGAAGGCGGAGAGCACCACGCGGGCCTGGTACTCGGCCTGGCGTGCCACCGGGATCCAGCGCGCCCCGCAGCCGTCGCGGTAGTCGGCGCACCACTCGTCGATCAGCCGGTCCAGCTCCGGCAGGGCCCCGGCCGGGTCCCGGCCCGACGCCCGCACGAGCTGGTGGAGCAGCCCCGCGGTGCGCAGCACCAGCCGTCGCCCGGAGATGCGCAGGGCGGCCAGGTGGGCGGTGGTCAGGGGCGGCAGGGGGTGGGCCGCGCCGTCGCCGGTCTCGGGGTCCCAGGCGTCGGCGAGGCCGGGGCAGACCAGTAAATAGTCGTCGACCGGGGCGAGCAGGCGCGCCGCGTCGGGCACGACGGCCAGATGCGGCCGGATCCGGGCCAGCAGGTGCCGCAGGAGCCCCGTGTCGTGGCGCAGGGTGCGGCTGACGGCCCGGAGCACCGCGTCCCCGTCGGCGGGCGGGGAGCCGTCCGACACGGCCGTCACGCCCCACATGGGCGCCTCGACGACCGCGGTGACGGTGCCGTGCCGGTGCGGGTGGAACCACGTCGACTCGACGGCCGCCTCCGTGATGGCCGCGGCGAGACCGGCCCGGCGCGGCGGCGGGATCCGGTAGACGGCGGGTCCGAGGCCCGGCCAGTACAGGGCGTCGTACGCGCCGAGTTCGCGGGGGATGCCGAGCCGGGCGGCGATGTGGGCGAGGCGCGGGGCGAGGCCGGGCAGGTCGCGGGTGAGCTCGACGAAGCCGCCGCCGATGTCCACGCCGTGCAGGGAGCACTGGAGGAACGGGCGCAGCTCGTCCTGGACGTCGAGCAGCGCGCGGGTCTCGGGCAGGGCGGCGCCGGCCGCGCCGTCGGGCAGCCACTCGGGCTGCTCCAGGAAGCCGGGCCGGAAGAAGTTCCGGAAGTACTGGCCGAGGGTGTACGGGCCGGTGAGCCAGCCCTCGTTGCGGCGCAGCCCGTCCGGGTCGAGGGACAGCAGCAGGTTCCAGGTGGCGTCGGCGCCTTCGGTGAGCCGTACGTCGGCCAGGGCACGCTCGGCCAGGCGCAGCACGGTGGCGCCGCCCACGGGTTCGTTGGCGTGCGGGCCGGCGACGACGAGGGCCTGGCGGCTGCCGTGGCCGACGGAGAGCAGCCACATGGGGGTGCCCGCGCGGGACGTGCCGATCCGGCGCAGCCGGGCGTCACGGGGGTGGCGGGCGACGAGGGCGGCGGCCCGTGCGCCCAGTTCGTCGACGGTCGGGTAGCGCGGGAGGGGCGGCAGGGCACACCTCCCCCATGCGGTGCCGTCACTTCACCAGGTGTAGATGGCGTACGCACAGTGAGTCACGACTTCAGGGGTACGTCAACACCATGAACGGCAACGGGATTTGAGCCACCCCTGACGGAGCGGCAGCCGACAACTCCCAGGCCGGCGCCGGGGCGTGCCGCGGTTTCAGGTCAGCCGGACGCGGGCCGGACCCCGGTCAGCCGGAACGTCATCTGCCCGAAGCCGACCTGGTCGCCCTCGCGGACGAGGGCCGCGCCGACGACCCGTCGGCCGTTCACGGTCGTGCCGTTGGTGGAGCCGAGGTCGCGCAGCACCCACATGCCGCCCTGGTGGCGGAGTTCGGCGTGCACGCGGGAGACGGTCTCGTGGTTGAGGCGCAGCCCGCTGGCGGGGTCGCGGCCTATGCGCAGCGGATGGCCGTGCTCCGGGTGGGGCAGCAGCAGCTTGGGCAGCCGCTCGGCCTGCCAGGCCCGGCGCAGCCGCACGGTGAAGCCGGAGACCGCCTCGACGGTGCCGAACACCATCCGGGAGAGCCGGCTCTCCGTGGGCAGGTCGGCGGTGAGCACGGCGAGCTCGTCCGGGCGGCGGGCGGTCAGCGCCAGTTCCATGCGACGGACGAACGTGTCGTGGGACAGGCGCCCCATGGCGGCGCCGTCACGGAGCACCTTCAGCGCCCTTTCGCGCTCCACGTCGGAGAGCCGCGCGGGGTACGTGTTGAACTCGAAGGACGACGTCACGCTGGTGATTGTCGGGCAGCGCGGCCGGGCTGTCCAGAAAACGGGAAAACGGCCGCCACGCGCGCGTACCCGGCGACACCTGCCGCAAAAGGGAGGATGCGCCAGCGGATTGATCTCGTTTGACGCACCATGGACGGGCTACATCACGGTGAGCAGACGAAGGGGAACCGTCCGTGCAGTTCGAGGTGTGGGCACCACAGGCCGGCCGTGTGACGCTCCGGTGCGACGACGTCGCGCACGTGTTGGAGCGCGATCCGCGACGGCCGGGGTGGTGGCGGGGCGAGGCAGAGGCGCGCGACGGCTCCCGGTACGGCTTCGCGCTGGACGACGGGCCCGTGCTGCCCGATCCGCGCTCGCGGCGGCAGCCGGACGGCCCGGACGGACTGAGCGCGGTCGTCGACCACGAGCGGTACGCGTGGCGCGCGCGGTGGCCGGGGCGGCCGCTGCCCGGCGCGGTGCTGTACGAGCTGCACGTGGGGACCTACACGCGCGAGGGCACCCTGGACGCCGCCGCCGAGCGGCTCGGTCATCTCGCCGAACTGGGCGTCACGCATGTGCAGCTGATGCCGCTGTGCCCCTTCCCTGGCACCCACGGCTGGGGGTACGAGGGTGTGTCGCTGTGGGCGGTGCACGAGCCGTACGGCGGGCCCGAGGCGCTGAAACGCTTCGTCGACCGCGCCCATGAACTCGGCCTGGGCGTGGTCCTCGACGTGGTGCACAACCACTTCGGCCCGTCCGGCAACTACCTGCCGGTCTTCGGGCCGTACCTCACGGACACGCACCACACGCCCTGGGGCGCCGCGGTGAACCTGGACGCGCCCGGGTCGGACGAGGTGCGGGCGTTCCTCGTGGGCAGCGCGCTGGCGTGGCTGCGCGACTACCGGATCGACGGGCTGCGCCTGGACGCGGTGCACGCGCTGGTGGACACGCGTGCGCGGCACTTCCTGGAGGAACTGTCGGCGGCCGTGGACGTCTTGGCCGCCGAGGTGGGCCGGCCGCTGTTCCTGGTCGCCGAGTCGGATCTGAACGACCCGCGGCTGATCACCTCCCGCGCAGGCGGCGGCCTCGGGCTGCACGCGCAGTGGAACGACGACTTCCACCACGCCCTGCACACCACGCTGACCGGCGAGTCGCAGGGCTACTACGCCGACTTCGCGCGCGCCGGGCTGGGCGGGCTGGCCAAGACCCTCGGCGGCGGCTGGTTCCACGACGGGACGTACTCGAGCTTCCGCGAGCGGCACCACGGACGCCCCCTGGACCGCAACCGCGTGGCCGGGCACCGGCTCCTCGGCTACAGCCAGACCCACGACCAGATCGGCAACCGCGCCCAGGGGGACCGGCTTTCGGCCCTGCTCTCCCCCGGGCTGCTGGCCTGTGCGGCGACACTGACGCTGACGGCGCCGTTCACGCCGATGCTCTTCATGGGCGAGGAGTGGGCGGCCGGCACGCCCTGGCAGTTCTTCACCGACCACACCGACCCGGAGCTGGCCGACGCCGTACGGCGGGGCAGGCGGCGGGAGTTCGCGGCGCACGGCTGGAAGGAGGAGGAGGTGCCCGACCCGCAGGATCCGGCGACCCGGGACCGCTCCTGCCTCGACTGGTCCGAGCCGGAACGCGAGCCGCACGCCCGTGTGCTGGCCTGGTACCGGCGGCTCATCGCGCTGCGTCACGAGCAGCCCGATCTGACCGACCCCGACCTCGCCGACACCAAGGTGGCCCACGACGAGCAGCGCCGCTGGATCGCCTTCCGGCGCGGGGACGTCCTCGTGGCGGTGAACCTGGCACCGGAACCGGCGGAGCTGTCGCTCGGCGTGCCGCACGCGCGTGTGCTGGCCGCGTGGGAGCCGGTCGAGACACCCGGCGCCGACGGGGTGGTGCGGCTGCCCGGGGAGTCGGGCGTGGTGCTGTTGCAGGGGTGAGGCACCGGCGACGGCGCTCGGCTACAGGGCGTCGTCGTCCGTCTCGCGCAGGTCCGTCACCCGTTCCAGCAGGATCGGCTCCCAGGCGTGGCGCAGCTGCGTCCGCGACACGCCGAGCCGGCCCGCGTCCCCGCTCGTGACGGCCTCGGCGAGATGGACGACGGTGTCGCAGCGGGCGAGCCACAGGCCGCGCAGACAGGGCCGGGCGCCGTACCCGGCGAGGGTGGCGGCGCGTACGGCGGCGGGTGAGCCGACGGCGAGCGCGAGGCCCGCGATGTCCTCGGCCGGGTCGCCGACGACCGCGCCGGCCCAGCCGAGGACGCCGCGCACCCGGCCGTCGGCGCTGACCACGAGGTGGCCGCCGGTGAGGGCGTGGTGGGTGAGGACCGCCGATCCGGACTGGGCGGCGAGCTGGGCCGCGGCGGACTGCGTGAGCTGGTGCAGGCGTGCGGCGTCGAACTCGTCGGCGTCGGCGCACAGCTCGGCGGCGCGTACGGCGGCCCGGCGCAGCGCCTCCAGGGAGCGCGGCGCGGCGCGCGGCACGCCGAGGGTCTCGGCCTGCCGGACGGGCACCTCGCGCAGCCCGGTGAGCAGTGCCGCGAGGTCGGCCTCGCCGACGGCGGACACGTCGTGATCCTGCCCCGAGCCGCCCGGCACCTTGGTGTCGAGCGTGTAGGTCAGCCCGGCCGCCCACTCGCCGTGCGCCACGCTGGCCGGCACCACCACCGGGAGGTGCGGGCGGACGAGGTCGCGCAGGCGCAGTTCGCGGCGCTGGCGCACGGTGGCCTCGCGGTCGGGGGCCAGGCGCAGCACATGGCGGGTGCCGACCCACCAGGTGGCGGGTTCGGCGCCCCGGGTGGCGGGCCGGACGTCGGGGCCGGTGCCTTCCCTGCCCCGCTTGGTCTCGTTTCCGTCCTTGAGGAGGGACTGGACCAGCTTGCGGACGGTGTCCGCGGTGGGTGTCGGTGCCTGGGTCATGGTCGCGCCGCTGCCGTTCGGGAGGCGTGGTGGGGGCATGGTGGCGTCACTCCACTGTGACCAGCTCGCGGGAGGTGGTGTTCAGGCGCCGCCCGCCGTCCTCGGTGACGGTCACGATGTCCTCGATGCGCACGCCGAACCGGCCCGGCAGATAGACGCCGGGTTCCACGGAGAAGCACATGCCCGGCACCAGGGGCCGCAGCTCGCCCTCGATCATGTACGGCGGTTCGTGGGTGGTGACGCCGATGCCGTGTCCGGTGCGGTGGATGAAGTACTCGCCGTAGCCGGCGTCGGCGATGACCGCGCGGGCGGCCCGGTCGACGTCCTGGCAGGCGGCCCCCGGGCGCACGGCGCGGAAGCCGGCCTCCTGGGCCGCGCGCACCAGGTCGTGCACGGAGCGTTCCTCGTCGGTGGGTTCGCCGACATGGACCGTGCGGGAGGTGTCGGAGCCGTAGCCGTCCCGCAGGCCGCCGAAGTCGAGGACGACCATGTCGCCGCGTTCGATGACGCGGTCGCCTGCCTCGTGGTGCGGGTTGGCGCCGTTCGGGCCGGAGGCGACGATGGTGAAGTCGACCTGCTCGTGTCCGTGCCGGCGCAGGTGCCGGTCGAGGTCCGCGGCCACCTCGGATTCCCGGCGGCCGGCGAACGGGACGTTCCGGATCTCCTCGAACGTCGCGTCGGCGGCGGCTCCCGCGGCCGCCATGAGCTCCAGTTCGGCCGCGTCCTTGACGGCGCGCAGCATGGGCAGGGCCTCGGTGAGGGAGCTGTAGGAACTGCCGGGCATGGCCTGCCGCAAGGCCAGCAGGTGCAGCGCCCAGGCGTTGTCGCTGATGCCGAACCGGCCCGAGGCGTCGAGCAGGGCGGCGGTGGCGGCGTAGGGATCCTTGCCGTCGGTCCAGTCGCGCAGGGCCAGGGCGGGCGCGCCGGCCCCCTTGTGCGCGTCCGGGGCCTCCAGGGCGGGGACGACGAGGACGGGGTCCTGTCCGGCGGCGAGGACCAGCAGGGTGAGCCGTTCGGTGACCGCCGGGGGCGTGTAGCCGGTCAGCCACACCAGATCCGGCCCTGGGGCCACCAGCAGGCCCGCGAGACCGGCCTCGGCGGCATCACGCGCGGCGCGCTCCATGCGGGCCCTGTAGTCGTCGGCGGTGAAGGACGCGGCCGTGCTTCCGGTCATCCGGGCCTCCCAGGACGGGCGAAGGGGCTACGGGCAGACATCCTGCCCGGCCGGAGGGGGCGGCGCGAGCCGTCTGCGGACTTCGTCCGAGCATCGTTGCTAACGGCAGGTCATTTCCCAACCGTTAGATCTAATGCTTAGATGCACCACACCCATTAGCGGGGCATCCATCAGTCGTTCGAACGAGGGGGCGTGCGGCCGTGCTCGTACTGGCACACATCAGCGATCTGCATCTGGACGGGAGCGCGCGGGCGACGGAGCGCGCCGAGCGTGTCCGCGACCGGTTGCGGGTACTGCCGGGTCAGGTCGACGCGCTGCTGGTGACCGGGGACATCGCGGACCACGGCGCGGAGTCCGAGTACGAGGAGGCGGCCCGTCTGCTGGGGCTGCGCGACGGCGACGCCCCGTTTCCCGTGCTGGCCTGCCCGGGCAACCACGACAGCCGCGTGCCCTATCGCAAGGCGCTGCTGGGCCTGCCCGGGGCCGAGGGGCCGGTCAACAGCGTGCAGGTCTTCGACGACGGCGCCGTGCTGATGTGCGACTCCAGCGTCCCGGGGAGCGACGACGGGGAGCTGGACGAGGAGACGTACGACTGGATCGAGGCGACCCTGGACGAACTCGACGGCGGCCTTCCGGCCCTGCTCGCCTTCCACCACCCGCCGGTGGCGCTGCACCACCCGCTGCCGGATTCCTGCCGGCTGCGTCACCCCGACCGGCTGGCCGGCCTGCTGGCCCGCAGGCCCGAGATCGCCGGTCTGATCACCGGCCACGCCCACACCCCCACCGCCACCTCGTTCGCGGGGCGGCCGCTGGTCGTCGGCCCCGGCGTGACGTGGACGCTGCGGCTGCCCTGGGAGGGCGATCAGGTCGCGGACCGTGACGCGCCGCCCGGACTCGCCTTCCATGTCCTGGACGACACGGGGCGGCTCACGAGCCACTTCCGGGTGGTCACGTGACGACGGCCGGTACGACCGTCAGCTGCTGGTAGCCACCGCTGCGGTGCCGCACCGTCAGCCGGACCTCGGAACCGGGCCGGGCACGGGCGACGGCCCGGGCCAGGTCGGCGGCCGTGTCGATGCGGGTCCTCCCGAAGACGAGGAGCAGATCGCCGCGCTCCAGGCCCGCCGCGTGTCCCGGGCCGGGGACATGGATCCCGACGACCACGGCTCCCGGCTTCCCGGCGTCCATGACCTGCACACCGAGGGTCACGGCCGGCGGCACGGACGCGGCGGCGGACGGCGAGGGCCCGGGGGACGACGGCTTGCGCCACCCTCGCGGGTCGAGGACTGCGCCCGCGTCGGCCACCGTGGCGCCCACCGTCCCGAGGCCGATCCCGGAGAGGACGAGGACCGCGCCCAGGAAGGCCGCGAACAGCGCGTTGACGAGCCGCCTGCCGCGCCGCCGGGCGGCGCGCGGACGCGGCCGGGCCGGACCGGCCTCGGTGGCCGGCACCGCCCCGCCGGGTTCCTGACCGGGCATCGGCTTGGGTCGCAGCGCGGTCTGTTCCATGGCTCGCCTCCGGATGGTGCCGAACGGATCGCCTCCGGCGGATGCGGAACGATCACGGCAGGTGCTCTACCCGGCACCTCGGCACGCGACGAGCCACGAACGAGTGAGACTGACCGGCGCCGGCAGGGGCCATACGTCCCTTCGGAACGGCCGGAAGCACGGCGCGGCTCGCACCGCACCCGACTGCCGGATGCGGTGCGAGCCGCGGATCACGAGGAGCGGAAGGCCTGCCTGGACGCAGTCTCAGCCGAGAGCGGGCACCGGCACGGCGGGCGCCCGGTCCGGGAGGAAGCCGTGGGCGCGGCGGGCCAGCCAGCCGGCCTTGTAGCGGTCGACCTGCTGGTGCCAGTGCAGGATGCCCGCCAGCCAGTTCCGCAGGTCCGTGACGTACGCCGCCATGACGGCGCGGGCCTCGTCCGAGAGCTGGAAGTCCTCGTACAGGACGGGAAGTTCGTGCTCGACCACGTGCTCGAACTGCCGCATGCGCTGGCTCATCAGGTCGTGCACGACGCCGAGCGCGGCCGGGTAGTCGCAGCCGAAGAAGGACTGCACGACGAGGATCGCGTTGTGGATCTCGCCCTCGTACTCGATCTCCTTCTGGTACGAGAAGACGTCGTTGATCAGGCACGCGAAGTCGATCGCGGCGTTCTCCAGGGAGCGGACCGGGCCGCTGCGGTAGACCTCGGGCGGGACGGCCGGGCCGTGCCCCATCCGGCACAGGCTGAGGGTGAGGTCGGAGCCGAAGGTCGCGCGGCGCATCTCCAGGTAGTCGACCGGGTCGGGGACACGGTTCTGCAGCTGGTTGGACAGCTCCCAGACCCAGCTCTCGGTCATGACGTTCACCGAGTCCTTCAGGGTGCGCCGCGCCTCGGGCGTCATCTCCGCGGTGGTGCGCAGCCACAGGTCGACCAGGCCCCGCTCCATCGCGTCGGCCGGGACCGGCGGCGTCTCGCCGTCGACCGGCATGCAGTCGGACAGGCGGGCCGTGGTCAGCCGGGCGGCGGCCAGGTCACGCCGGTGGCCGTAGACCAGCGGGTAGTAGTCGTCGCCGTAGGTGCCCCAGGCGAGCCACTGCGCGCTGAGATCGAGGGCCTCCGGGGTGGCGTCGGGGTCGAGGCCCGCCGAGCAGAGCGCGAGGTCGTAGGCCCTGAGCTTGTCCTCGTCCCAGACGCCCTCGGCGAGGATGCCCATGCGGTCCGCCCAGTGGCGCAGATTCCGGCGGGCGTCGTCGAGGTGCGGGCTGAGTTCCAGCGGGAACGGCATGCGGATGTCGGGGATCCGGGACGGCCCGACCTTCTGATACGGCACGTGTGTGTAGGAGCGCAGGCGCTCGACGCCGGCCGAGGCGAGCAGGGTGCGGACGTCGGCGGCGGAGGTGCCCATGCCGCTGCAGCCCGGCCAGGGCTTGCTGCCGCGCGCGTTCTCGTTCATGTAGCGGCTGGAGCGCAGATGCCACTCGTGGCCGCCGGACTGCCAGTCCTGCAGTCCCTTGGTGTACGCCGCGACGGCCGCCACCTCGTCCGGGGTGAGGCCCTTGTCCAGGGCCACCGCGGGCACTTCGGTGAACGCCGTGTGCTCGAACTGGTGGAGACGGGAGGTGAGGACGTCGTTGACGGTGTCGGCGGCCTCCTGGGTGGTGCAGCCGAAGAAGGTCTCCAGGACGAGCACGCCGTTGCTGAGCTCACCCTCGTCCTCGACCTCCCGCTGGTAGGAGAACAGGTCGTTGCGCAGATGCACGGCGTCGGAGAACGTCTCCATCAGCACCCGCAGCGGCCTCGACCCGGCGACGGCGGCGGGCACTTCGGCGGTCGCGTACTCCACGAGCCCCGCCGACCAGGGGGCGCCGCCCACCTTGCGGCGCATCTCGATGTACTCGACGGGGTTGGAGATCCGCCCCTCGTTGATGTTGGACAGCTCCCACATGGACTCGTTCAGCAGGTGCTCGGTGGCCACGGCGAAGCGGCGCCGCCAGTCCCCCGACATCTTCGGCACGGTGCGCGCCCACAGATCGGCGAGGCCCGCCTCGACGGGGTTCTCCGGTTCCGGTACGGGAGCCGAGAGGTCCAGCGGCATGAACAGCGGCAGCCGGTCCAGATGGGCCTTGCCGGCGAGGCGGTCCTGGCTGCGCTTGTACCTCTCCAGGAAGTGGTCGTCGAAGAAGAAGACCCACACGTACCAGTCGGTGATGAGGGAGAGGGCCGGGCCGTCGCAGTCGGGGTGGGTGTAGGCGCAGAGCAGCCCGTAGTCGTGCGCGTCGAGGTCGGCCTGCTCCCAGACGCCGGATCCCTCCAGCATGCCCATCTCGCGCGCCCACCGGGTCGAGTGCGCGCGGGCCTCCTCGAGATGGGGGTTCAGCCGCGCGGGGTGCGGCATGTAGAAGTGCGGGAGTTCGAACGGCTGCGTCATGGCCGGGCCCTACCCGGCCCCCCGCGGGGGCATCCGCGGGGCGGGACATGATCACACCATCGCGTGAATCGAACGTGAAAGCAGCCGTTCTGGAGGCGATCTGGCTTAGCCGGGGACCCTCACCTGGATCAGCGCGTGGGTGCCGCTGGTGCGCCAGCGCTGGTCCTCCGCCGCGACCAGTTCGGCCTCCGTACGGCTGTCGAGGCCGGTGATCACATCGGACTTCAGGGTGCGCAGGGCGGCGACAGGGCCGGGGAAGTACGCGGTGACGTCCTCGAAGGGGGTCGTCGGGGACCAGAGCCGGTCGCCCACCAGGCGGCGGTAGTTGAGGTCGCCCTTGACGATGGTGAGCGTGGCCGAGGCGAACTCGGCGCGCAGGTCGCCGGGCATCTCCCCGTAGGGCAGCGGGGCGCTGGAGAAGGGATGGGCGCGCAGGACGAGCCGGCCGTCGGCCAGGGCCGACCACAGGTGCCCTCCGTGGTCGGCGGCCGCTCCCCCGGCACCGGTCAGCCGGCGCACGGCGTCGACGACGTCGGCGGTGGTGGCGTCGGAGACGTAGTAGGGGTACGGCTTGACGTGCAGGACCGCCCGTCCGATCCGGCCGTGGGCCAGGAGGTGGGCGATGAGCAGCAGGTCGGGCACGAGTTCGCGGCCCGCGTTGTCGGCGACCAGGCACAGGGTGCCGGTGCCGTCGAGCAGGGACCACAGTTCGTCGCTGTCGTCGGCCACCAGACCGGGGGCGGCGTCCGCGGCCCGTGCGCCCTCGGCGGAGAGGCGGAAGCCGAGGTCGGCGCGGTTGCCCCAGAGGGAGCCGTGCAGCAGGGCCTGTGCCTGTTCGCCGGCGGGCCGGTTCACGAGGTCGTCGAGCGCGGCCAGTTCCTCGTCGGTCTCGGCGGAGTCGAGTTCGGCCAGCTTGAACGGACGGAAGGGGTCGATGCCCTGCCAGGGGCCCGGGCCGAAGTACCCGACGGCCTGGAGCAGTCGCCGGTAGAACCAGCTCTCGGACCACAGCCACGGCACGTCGAACCAGGAGCGGCCGGTGTACTCGCCGAGCCCCCAGGTCTCCCAGAGGTCCCGGTCGTGCGCGTCGGCGGGGAGCGGTTCGATCTCGCCCTTGGTGCAGTTGGCCAGCAGTTCGTCGAGCGCGCGGTGCTGCCCGGGTTCGTAGGGGAAGGCCTCGCGGACCTGCCGGATGATCGCGGGGTGCCGCTCGGCCAGCACGCTGTGGGGGAACGAGCCCGGCTGGTTGCCGAGGAGCACGGGTGGGGTGGGGGTGTCGGGCATGCGGCTCACCGTAGCGCGCGGCCCCCATGCCCGGGTCACACCGGTCAGACCGGCGCGATCTCCCGCTCCAGTCGGGCCGCCAGGCTCAGATAGCGGGCGCGGCGGGTCACCGGGACCAGGCTGCGGATGAGTATGTTCCACATCTCGGCGGTCCTGCGGGGCTGCCGCGCGACGGGCTCGCGGGAGCGGCCCACGACCCGGGTGCCGACGAAGAAGCAGACCAGGGAGTGGGCCACGACATCGACGTCGATGTCCGGGTGGACGTCGGACTCCTTGACCGCGCCGACGAGCCGGTTCGTGACGATGTCCAGCCACTCCGTGAAGGGGTGGCTCAGCGGCGGCCGCGGCTGGATGCCTCCCGTGGCGAGCCGCAGGCCGGCCCGCAGGACCGGGTCCTCGACGGACATGCGGGTGATGCCGAACGTGAGGCGCATCAGCGCCTCCAGCGCGGTGTGGCCGCGGCTGTCGGTCTCCGTCGCCAGCCTGCGGGCGGTGTGCGACTGGATTTCGAGGATCGCGTGGGCGAGATCCTCCTTCGCCGCGAAGTGGAAGTACAGGGCACCCTTGGTGACCTGAGCGTGCTCCACGATGTCGCTGAGACTGGTCGATTCGTAGCCGCGACGGTCGAACAGGTCAGCGGCGGCCGTGATGATCGTCGAGCGGGTCTGCTCGGCTCGCAACTGCCTCGCCATCGGCTGAACTCTCCCGGGACGGAAATGAACGGGTCATGCCGTTTGTTTTTACCCCGCGTACACGATAACTCACCCTGAGACGGCGTTCATCACACCAGTGTGCCGGAGTGCGGGTGCACATCCGGCAAAACAAGCGCAACCGGTGAAAGAAAACAGCGCGTTCGGTATCTAACTGTGGGGGTTGTGCGGGCAGACGTAAAGGCGGGCCGGCCGGTGCCCATCCGCACCGGTCGACCCGCCCGCTGGTGAGCGCGGATCAGAAGGTCAACTTCCAGCTGTTGAGCGTGCCCGTGTCCTGCGCCGAGGTGTCCTGGACGCGCAGCTTCCAGGTGCCGTTGGCGGTCTCGCTCGACGCGTTCACCGTGTAGGTGGTGTTCACGTTGTCGGCGGAGTCCGACGCGGCGGACTTCAGACGGTACGTCGAACCGTCCGGCGCGACGAGGTCGATGACCAGGTCGCCGCGGTAGGTGTGGGTGATGTCGACGCCGACCTGGAGGGCCGAGGGGGCGTTGCCGCTGCGGCCGGTGACGCTGATCGGCGACTCGATCGCCGCGCCGTTGTCCGGGACGGCGACCGCGGTGGTGCTGGAGAAGGTCGTGCCGGTGGACGTACCGCCCTTGACGGCCTGGACCGTCTTGGCGGCGTCCGCGAGACCGGCGCCGCAGCCGCCGGAGCAGGTGCCGGGCAGGGCGCGGGCGTTGGCCTTGATGGCCGACTCGATCTGCGCCGGGGTGAGGGCGGAGTTGGCCGACTTCACCAGTGCGGCGAGGCCCGCGACGTGCGGGGTGGCCATGCTGGTGCCCTGGTAGGCGGCGTAGTTCTCGCTCGACGGCGTCTTCGTGCCGGAGTTCAGCGTCGACAGGATGCCGTTGGCGGAGGAGGTGCGGGTCTCACCGCCGGGGGCGGAGATGTCGACCAGCGAACCGAAGTTGGAGTACGAGGCACGGCTGCCCGCGCGGTTGGTCGCGGCGACCGAGATGACGTTGTTGCAGTTCGCCGGGGACGAGTTGGAGACGTTCTGGTTCTCGTTGCCGGCCGCGACGACGACCGAGGTGCCGCGGTTCACGGCGCCGGTGATGGCGCTCTGGGTGGCGGTGGAGCAGGCGCCGCCCCCGCCGAGGCTCATGTTGATGACCTTGGCGACGTTGGTGTTGGCGGGAACGCCGGAGACGGTGCCGCCCGACGCCCAGGTGATGGCGTCGATGATGTCGGAGTCGTAGCCGCCGCACTTGCCGAGGACGCGGACCGGGGAGATCTTCGCGCCGTAGGCGATGCCGGCGATGCCCTTGCCGTTGTGGGTGGCGGCGGCGATGGTGCCGGCCACGTGGGTGCCGTGCCAGGAGGAGCTGGAGGCCGGGATGCCCGTGCCGCACTCGTTGGCGTTGTACCAGTCGCCCGGGTCGGCCGGGTTGCTGTCACGGCCGTTGCCGTCGACGGAGACGGCGGTGTCGGAGATGAAGTCGTAGCCGCCGACGATGTTCGCGGCCAGGTCGGAGTGGGTGACGTAGCCGGTGTCGATGACGGCGACGGTGACGCCGCTGCCGGTGGTGGTGTCCCAGGCGGCCGGGACGTTCATGCCCGCGGTGGACTCGAACAGGTCCCACTGCTTGCTGTAGTCGGTGTCGTTCGGGGTGACGGCCGTCGGCTTGTTCAGACGGTCCGGAACGACGTAGGCGACCTGCGGGTCGGCCTCGTACTGGGCGACGACGTCGGCGACGGACGTCCGGGTGGTGTCGGTGCCCAGCTCGACGAGGGCCGCGCCGGTGCCGAGGCGGCGCTGGAAGTCGATGTCCTCGCCCGTCTTCTCGGCCTTGGTGTCGGCGTCGGCGGCGGCGGCCTTGTTCGACTTGGCCTCGGCGGCGCCGGACTTGTAGCCGACGATGAGGCGCTCGGCCGGGGCGCCGGGTGCGGCCTCGGTCTGAGCGGTGGGGACGGCGGCGGGGCGCGGGGCGGACTCCTGGGCGACGGCGACCGAGGCGGGGGCGGCGGTCAGCAGCGCGGCGGAGACGACGGCGACGGATATCAGCTTCCGTCTGAGCTCTGGGGAGGTACGCACGGTCGTTGCCTTTCGTGGCCTGACTCCGGGCTGGGCGGAGCGGCGGTGGAGTCGCTTCGTCGTCGAAGCGGAGGGGGGTGGTTCGAAAAGCGACGCGATGGCCGGCCAGGCGCAGAGAAGGCCAGCGGACCGTTCGGGGTTGCCTGTGGGTCGGCTGTGGTCGAACGATAGGCAAAGGGAAGGTCATCGGGATACGGGGGAAACCCTCGATCCGGCCGGAACCCCACCCTCTATGGCGGGCAGTTGGGAGCGAACGGCCCGTTTCGAACGCGCCGCGCGGGGTGAACGCGCCGGGACGGTTTCCCGTACTGCACTACCGACGTTGCCGCCCCGGCCGAGGAGACGCAGAGGGATGCCTCGTAGGACCGCACACCGCACCGCACTCGCGGCCGCCCTCGTGACGCCGCTGCTGCTGCCGCTGTGGGCCGCCGGCCCTGCGGGGGCGCACGGCGCGCCGACCGATCCGGTGAGCCGGGTGGTGGCCTGCTCCCCCGAGGGCGGCGATCGCGTCGGCTCGGCGGCGTGCCGCGCGGCCGTCGCCGCGAACGGCGCGCCCTTCACGGCCTGGGACAACCTGCGGCTGGCGAACGTGAACGGCAGGGACCGGCAGGTCGTCCCCGACGGGAAGCTGTGCAGCGGGGGCCTGCCCGCCTACCGGGGCCTCGACCTCGCCCGCGCCGACTGGCCCTCGACCCGGATGACGCCCGGCGCGACGCTGACCATGCGGTACGTCTCGACGATCCCGCACACCGGCACGTTCCGGATGTACCTCACGAAGCCCGGCTACGACCCGGCCGGGCCGCTGTCCTGGTCCGACCTGCCCGAGAAGCCCTTCGCGGAGGTGACGGACCCGGCCCTGACGGACGGCGCCTACCGTCTGAAGGCGACCCTGCCGTCGGACCGGACCGGGCGGCACGTGCTGTACACGGTGTGGCAGAACAGCAGTACGCCGGACACCTATTACTCGTGCTCGGACGTGGTGTTCCCGGAGAAGGAGGCGGCGGCTCCGCAGCAGGAGGCGGCATCTCCGGAGGAGAAGGAGAGCGAGAAGGCGGAGGACGAGAAGGAGAAGGAGACGGAGGAGCAGAAGCCGGGAGGGAACGCCGCCGACCCGCAGCCGCCATCGCAGGCGCAGCCGCAGGGCGACCACACCCCGGTGGCAGCCACCTCCGGCCCCGGCTCGGGCCCGTCCACGCCCATGCTGGCGGGCGGCGCCGCGGCGGTGCTGTTGCTCACCGGCGGCGCCGCCCTGGCCGTACGACTACGGCGACGCTGAACCAACCGTGGCGGCAGTTCAGTTGACGTTGATCGCCACGCCGCCCTTCGTCACCGGGGCGTACTTGGCGGTGAAGAAGGCGTTGCTGAAGCAGAGCGAAGAACCGGAGACCTTCGTGAACTGCTGGTTGGTGAAGGAGATGCTGTGGTCGGCGTTGCTCGCGGTGCCGGTCAGGCTCGGCGCCTGGTAGACGCAGGTGATGCTGCCCAGCAGGGTGCGCAGCTTGACCGTGGACTGGATGGCGGAGCTCGCGCCCGGGGTCACGGAGACGGTGCCGTCGGAGGACACGCTGGTGGTGTAGGGCAGGTTGTCGACGGTGATGCCGCTGACGCCGAGCGAACCGACGACGTTGGTGGTACAGCCGCTGGTGTCGAAGGTGTGCGAGGCGAGGGACTCGGTGGCGGTGCCCGGGGCGGACGGGTTGGCGGTGACCTTGGCGGCGAACGCCGACGAGGTGCACGAGATGCCGCTGGTGCCGGTCGCGCTGGAGTAGAAGGTGGCGGCGGTACCGCTCGCCAGGGACGCGTCGAGGACGTCGCCGACCGCGACGGCCGCACCGTCGGTGGTGGTCAGGACCGGGGTGTCGGCCGCCGAGGCGGGGGCGGCGAGCCCCAGGGCGGCGACGGCGGCGGTGAGGGCGAGCAGGGTGCGAGTACGCATGCGGGTGTACCTCTTTCGGAAGCGGGGGTGAGGGGGTGCGTCCGCCGTCGCCGGTCCGTCACGCCTTCTCCGTACGTGGCGGACCGGCAACGGCAGTCCGGTCACCGGCCGGAGGCACGCACGGGGGGCGCGGCTCCGGCCGGGCCGGGCGGGGGGTGGACTCGGGCGATGGAAAGCCCGTGCGGACGCACCGGGCGGCGGGATGCCCGTCCGGGACGCCGTCCTGGAGGGGCGGTCCGGGGTGCGCGGACGGTGCCACGTGACGGATCCGGCGCCACGGATCCGGTGAGACGAGGAGAGTTGTAGACCTACCGGCGAGTCAACGTCAAGGCTTCGCAAGGGAGTTGTGCGTGCGCTGAGAGTTCCCGAATGAAGGCGACTCACATACGGCGCACATTCAACACTCTTTGTTCACACTTCCCTTGACCCCTCATGTAACCCCCGGTAACTTCCGAGTCGGCTACCGCGTCGTAACGAGAAAGCCCTTGCAACCGACGGGAGTTGCGGGGATACGGATGTACGCGGTCGGTGTCCGCGCCAGGGCAACGTGCCACCGAAGTTTTCGATCCGCACCGACACGCACCTGGAGCAGACATGACCTCCTCCGCCGAGCACACCCCCGAAAGACCGGACGGCCCCGCCGCCGCGGACGTCACCGACGCTCCCGCGCGCCGCGGCCGGGTCCGGGCACGCCGGGCCGCGGTGATGGCGGTGCCGGCCACCCTGGTCGCCGCGGGCCTCGCGGTCCTCACCGCCGAGGGGGCGCTGGGCGTGCAGTTCGCCATCTCCGGCATGCCCTTCACGGTCACCGCCACCGAGCTGAAGGGCAACGGCTTCGCCCAGTTCGGCGGTCTGGACGAGATGGCCGAGGGCAGCCCCAACGCGGGTGAGACGGGCGGTCAGGTGCTGGTCGTCACGTCCGTGATCAAGGACGCGACGCTCACCAAGCTGTGCCAGAGCGTGGACCTGGGCGGCACGAACCTGATCATCAGGGCGGGTGAAGGTGCGAAGAAGGTCCGGGCCACCGACCTGACCACCGACTCCACCCAGCTCTCGGGCGACGCGGCCTTCACCAACATCGAGATCGGCAACGACGCCAGCAAGCTCAACAAGGCCGGAGACCTGGGCCGCGGGCCGATCGGCGTGTTCAGCCAGCAGTCCGACACCGTGCGCATCGCCAACCTGCGGCAGACCAACTACGCCACGACGGCCGGTGTGTTCAAGCTGCCGGGGCTGAAGCTGGGCTTCAGCGAATCGGGCTGCTGATGCCCGGCGGCCCACACGGGAAGTCCCGGTCCGCCTTCCGTCGGTGGCGGGCGGGCCGTCCCTTCTGGGGCGGGCTGCTGCTCGCCCTGGGCGGGGCGGAGGTCCTGCTCACCCTGAAGGCGTCGCTGGACGTCATCCTGCACGTCGGCATGCAGGGCCTGGCCGGCTATCTGCTTCCGACCGTGATGCTGCTGTGCGGCGTACTGATCCTCTTCAGCCCCTCCCAGCGCCTGTTCTACTCGGTCATCGGGGTGCTGGTCTCCCTGGGGACCTGGCTGACCTCGAACCTGGGCGGCTTCTTCGTGGGCATGCTCCTGGGCGTCGTCGGAAGCTGTCTCACCTTCGGCTGGCTCCCGGACCAGGAGCCGCGCGTCAGCCGGCGGCAGCGCAGGAAGGCGGCCAAGGCCGAGCGGGCCATGGCGGGGCCCCTGGAACGGGAGGCCGGCCAGGCCGTCTGAATCAGGCCAGTGATGCCCTTCAGGCCAGTGATCCTCGACCCCCTGGCGTCGCCCGGCCGCGGCGACTTGGCTGGACGTGTCGCGCTCCCGCCCACGAGGCGTCGGCGCGACGTACGAACAGCCGTCACCCCAGGGAGAGTCCGATGGATCAGTCCCACCCGATCGTGATCGACCCGACCGGCCGCGACATCCACGGCGAGGCGACCCGGATCCGCGAGCGCGGACCCGTCACCCCCGTCGAACTCCCCCACGGTGTCCCGGCCTGGGCGGTCAGCAGCACCCCGCTTCTGAAACGGCTGCTCACCGACCCACGGGTGTCGAAGGACCCGCGCCGACACTGGCGGCGCTGGATCGACGGCGAGGTCTCGCCGGACTGGCCGCTGTTCACGTGGGTCGCGGTGCAGAGCATGTTCACGGCCTACGGCACCGACCACAAACGGCTGCGCACCCTCGTCTCCAAGGCGTTCACCGCCCGTCGCACCAACGCGTTGCGGCCACGGATCGAGGAGATCACCGCGGCACTGCTCGACCGGGTCGCCAAGGCCGGGGCCGGCGGCGGCGCGGACGGCCACGCGGTCGATCTGCGGGAAGAGTTCTGCTACCCGCTGCCCATCCAGGTCATCGGCGAACTGCTCGGACTGCCCGAGGAGTTGGGGGACGAACTGCGGGTCGTGGTGGACGGCGTCTTCCACACCTCGGCCGACGCGGCCGAGGTCGCCGACATCTACGACCGGTTCTACGCCGTTCTCGATCGGCTCGTCGCCGTGAAACGGGCGGCACCCGGCGACGACCTCACCTCCGCGCTGATCGCGGCCCACGAGGAGGAAAGCGGCACGCGCCTCAGCGAGCCGGAGCTGCTCGACACGCTGATGCTGATGATCAGCGCCGGTCACGAGACGACGGTCAACCTGCTCGACAACGCCGTCCACGCGCTGCTCACCCACCCCGACCAGCTCGCGCACGTCCGCGGCGGACGCGCCTCCTGGGACGATGTGATCGAGGAGACCCTGCGGGCCGAAGCACCGGTGGCCAGCCTGCCGCTGCGGTACGCCGTCGAGGATCTGCCCCTCGGTGAACTGGGCGGCCCGGACGGCGCGGTGATCCGCAAGGGCGAGGCGATCCTCGCCGCGTACGCCGCCGCCGGTCGCGACCCGGGGCAACACGGCCCGGACGCCGCCGTCTTCGACGTCACCCGGGCCGCGAAGGACCATCTGGCCTTCGGCTACGGCGTCCACCACTGCCTGGGCGCCCCGCTCGGCCGGCTGGAGGCCCGCGTGGCCCTGCCCGCCCTGTTCGAGCGGTTCCCCGGCCTCACCCTGGCCGTACCGGTCGACGAGCTGCGGCCGGTGGACTCGTTCATCTCGCACGGCCATCGGACGCTGCCGGTCCTGACGGGCTGACGGTCCCCTCGGAGGGTGCCGGATCACGGCTGTCCGGCTCTCCGGAGGCCGGTCCCCCGGCGCCCTCCTCCTTCATCGCCTTCGCCTCGCTCTTGAGGATCCGCATCGAGCGGCCGAGTGAACGCGCCGTGTCCGGCAGTTTCTTCGAGCCGAACAGGACGATCACGACGATCGCCACGATCAGCAGATGCCAGGGCTCCAGTCCGTTGCGCAGCACGGCATACCCTCCCTCTCTTCAACAGTTGCTACATTGCGCAACTGTACAACCCCGGGAGAGAGGCGAGCGGACGCCGATGACGGTCAGCAGTACGCGGAGGACGGAACCACCACGGCACCGGGCCGCGCCCCGGGAACAGAGGCGGCGGCGCGGTCGCCGCCGCGGCCCACGCGTCGCCCTCCTGGTCTGCCTGGCCCTGCTGGTGCTCGCCGCGGGCGGTGCCGGCTGGCTGTATCTGAAGCTGGACGGCGACATCAGCACCTTCGACTCCGGCGGCTTCTCCGACAACCGCCCCGAGGCGAACTCGTCGAAGGGCGAGAACATCCTGGTCATCGGCTCCGACAGCCGCACCGGCGGCAACAGCGCGCTGGGCGGCGGCGACAAGCACGACGTGGGCCGTTCCGACACCGCGTTCCTGCTGCACGTCTACGCCGACCACCGGCACGCCCTCGCCGTCTCCATCCCGCGCGACACCCTGGTCACCGTCCCGTCCTGCAAACTGCCCGACGGCAACTGGACGAAGGCCCGGCCGGACACGATGTTCAACGCCGCGTACTCGGTCGGCCGGACCGCCGAGGGCAACCCCGCCTGCACCCAGAACACGGTCGAACAGCTCACCGGGCTGCGCGTCGACCACACCGTCGTCGTCGACTTCAAGGGCTTCGCACGGCTGACGGAGGTGGTGGGCGGCGTACGGGTGTGCCTGCCGAAGGACGTGTACGAGAACGACCTCGACCCGCACCTCACCGCCCCCGGCAAGCTGCTGTTCCACCAGGGCGAGCAGAGCGTGTCGGGACAGCGGGCGCTGGACTACGTCCGGATCCGGCACGGCATAGGCGACGGCAGCGACATCGGCCGGATCAAGCGGCAGCAGGCCTTCGTGGCCAGTCTGCTGAAGGAGGTGAAGAGCAAGGGCCTCACCCCGACGCGGCTGTTGCCGCTGGCCGACGCCGCCACCGAGTCCCTGACCGTCGACCCCGGCCTGGGCTCCGCCGACAAGCTGATCTCCTTCGCGATGTCCCTGAAGGACATCGACCTGCACAACACGAAGTTCATCACCCTGCCCTGGCGCTACGAGGGTTCCCGGGTGGCGATCGTGCGGCCGGACGCCGACGCCCTGTGGGCGGCGCTCAAGGCCGACCGCACGATCGACGGCCAGGACGCCGGCGGAAAGCAGACCGGAGCGTCGGATTCCCCGACCCCGGACGCGTCTCCCTCCGCCTCCTCGTCCCCCGCGCCGGTCTCCGGTGACGGCATCGACGTCGCCGTCTACAACGGCACCGCCGTCCCCGGTCTGGCCGCCCGCGCCGCCGCGTCCCTCACCGGGGACGGCTTCACCGTCACGGGTACGGCGACGGCGTCCAGCCAGGACCACACGACCACAGTGGTCGAGTACGGCCCGGGCCTCGAGGATCGGGCCCGGACCGTCGCGGCGGCCTTCCCCGGCGCCGAGCTCCGGTCGGTGACCGGCAGCGGGATCAGCGTCGTGCTGGGGCAGTCGTACGCCGACGACCCGGCGGCGACCGCGTCCGCGTCCCCCGCTCCGACGGCCGTACCGTCGGAGGTCGCCGACGGGGCCCGTTCGGCGGACGACAACCCCTGCTCGAACCTGAGCTACGGCTGACGTCTGCTCGAACCTGAGCTACGGCTGACGCCGCCGGAGCCGGGCCCTGGCCGCCGTCAGGGCCAGGGCGTACAGGCCGAACACCACGGCGGGCAGCAGGTAGTACGCGGCGGGCAGGGCCGTCATGCCGAGGGCCGTGCCGAGGGGACTCGGCGGCAGCAGCAGGCCGACGGCGGCGAGGCCGGCCGCCGCCAGGCCGACCGGGCCCGGCACCCTGCTCCCCTCGACGCGCCGGCCGCTGCGCAGGAGCAGCATCACCAGGGCCTGGGTGAGCAGGTTCTCGGTGAACCAGGCGGAGTGGAACACGGCCTCGTCGTCCACGGCGTCGGGGCCGGCGAGCGCGAGGGCGAGCACGGCGAAGGTGGCGAGGTCGGCGAGCGCGTTGAGCAGGCCGAAGCCGGTGACGAACCTCAGGAAGGAGCGCGGCCGCAGCACGGCCGGGCCGCGCAGGGCCGCCGCGCCGGGACGGTCGTGGGCGAAGGCGAGCTGGGCCGCGTCGAAGCACAGGTTCTGCGCGAGCACCTGAGCCGGGAGCATCGGCAGGAAGGGCAGGAGCAGGCCCGCGGCGAGCATGGCGACGACGTTGCCCAGGTTGGAGGAGAGCGTGACGCGCAGGTACGAGGCGATGTTGCCGCTCGCGTGCCGGCCGGCCGTGACCGCGTGGCCGATCGCCGTGAGGTCCTTCTCGGCGAGGACGACATCGGCGCTCTCCCGGGCCACGCCGACGGCGGAGCGGGGCGCGAGAGAGACATCGGCGGCACGCAGCGCGGCCACGTCGTTCACTCCGTCGCCGACGAATCCGACGGTGTGCCCGGCGGCGCGCAGTGCGGCGACGAGGCGGGCCTTGTCCTGAGGGGTGCAGCGGGCGACCACGGTCGCCCCGGCGGCTTCGGAGTCCGCCAGGTCCGCGGCGGTCCGTACCCGCCCCGGATCCAGGCCCAGTTCCCGGCAGGCCCGGGCCGCCGTGGCCGGGTGGTCGCCGGTGAGGACCTTGACGGTGACGCCGCGGTCGGCCAGGCCGCGCAGGGCCTCGGCGGCGGTCGGGGCGAGGTCGTCCCGGAAGGTGACCAGGCCCCGGAAGACCAGGCCCCGGGGGTCGGTCGGCGGGCTCGCGGCGGCGGGGCGGTCGGCCGTGGCGAGGGCCAGCACCCGCAGCCCGGTGTCCGCCTCCCGGGCGGCGAGCGCCAGCAGCCGGTCACGCTCGCCGGGTTCGGTCGCGCAGCGCTCCAGTACGGCCTCGACGGCACCGGTGACGACGACGGTGTGCCGTCCGAGGGAGCCTCGTACCACCGCCGTCGCGATCCGCCGTACCGGGTCGAACGGCACGGCCTCCACTCCGTCGTACTCCTCGCCCACCGGCCCGGCCGCCTCCAGCAGGGCCTCGTCGAGGGCGTCGGGGGCGGGCAGTTCGGCGAGCTGGAGGGTCCACCAGGCGCCGACGGCGGCCCAGCGCAGCACCTCCGGGTCGTCCCGGCCGGCCGGGTCGAGGGACCGTTCGACGACCGGCCGGTCCTGGGTGAGCGTGCCGGTCTTGTCGACGCACAGCACGTCGACGGCGCCCAGGTCGTGCAGCGCGGGCAGCCGTTTGACGATGACGCCGTGGGTGCGGGCCAGGAGGGCGGCGCCCCGGGCCAGACAGGTGGTGACGATCACCGGCAGCATCTCGGGCGTCAGACCGACGGCGACCGCGACGGCGAAGGGCAGGGTCTCCAGACCGCGTCCGCGCAGTGCCGCGTTGGCCATCAGCACCAGGGGCGGGGTCAGCAGCATGAACCGGATCAGCGCCCAGGAGATCCCGTGCACGGACCGGTCGAAGGCCCCGCCCTCCCGGCGCGCGGCGGGCTGCCGGTGCACGGCGGCGAACCGGGTCCCGGTGCCGGTGGCGACCACGACGGCGGTGGCGGTGCCCGAGGCGACGGTGCTGCCCTGGAAACACAGGAGGGACTCGCCCGTCCCGTCCGCGGTGCTCTTGTCCACCGGCGCCGACTCCCCGGTGAGGGCCGCCTCGTGGACCGTGAGCCCCCGCGCCCGCAGCAGACGCACATCGGCCGGGATCAGATCTCCCGGGCCGAGGCGGATCACGTCACCGGGGACCAGTTCGGCGACCGGGACCTCCCGGGACTCCGGCGGCTCCCGGCCGTCGGTGCGGCGGAGCACCGCGGCCGTGCCGGCGACCAGGTCGCGCAGGGCGGACATGGACCGGTCGGCCCGGTGTTCCCCGGTCGCGCGCAGCACGCAGCTCACGACGACCAGGGCGAGGATGACCATCCCGGTGCCCCAGGAGGCTATGGCGACGGACACCAGGCCGAGGCAGAGCAGGACGGCGGTGAAGGGGTCGCGCAGGGCGCGCACGGCCCTCAGGGGCCAGGAGGGTGTGCGTATCTCCGGCAGCGTGTTCTCGCCGGAGGCGATCAGCCTCGCCGCGGCGTCGGCTTCGGTCAGCCCCCGGGGCCCAGTCTCCAGCCGCCGCAGCACCTCCAGGGTGGTGCCCTCGGCGGGCTCAGAGGCCATGGAGCCGGCGGCGCGCCGGGGCGGCGCGGTCGGTGAGCCGGCCCATCAGGAGCCGTACGACGTCGACGATGTCGGGGTCGTCGACGTAGTACACCTGTCGGCGGCCCTCGCGGCGGGAGCGGACGAGGCCGGCCAGTTTCAGCTTGGTGAGGTGCTGGCTGACCGCGGGCAGCGCGCCGCCGACCCGCTCCGCGAGCCCGGTCACGTCGCTCTCGCCCTGGGCCAGCGCCCAGACGATGTGCAGCCGGGCGGGCGAGGCAAGCAGCCCGAAGGCCGCGGCCGCCTGGGCGAGCACGTCGGCGGAGGGGTCCTCGAAGCCACTGCCGGCTGCCGCCACCGTCACCGCCCCTTCCGTCGTGTCCGTCGCGCCCGTCGTCCCGCGAGCCGCACCAGTTTAGGCGGCCCGCGGCACCCGCCCCGGAAAGCCGTTTCTTCCCTCGCGGGGCCGGGAGTGATGGAATCGCGCGCGACGGTCCAACTGTGGCCGGTGACAGCCGAGTTGTGTACAGGGAGGCCCGGATGCCGGAGCACCGTATCGACACCGAGAGCGCGCACTCCGCGCGGATCTACGACTACATCCTCGGCGGCGACGACAACTACCCCGCCGACCGGGAGGCGGGCGACGCCATGTGCCGCGAGTGGCCCGCCCTGCCGGTCCACATGCGGGCCAACCGCGACTTCATGCACCGCGCCGTGCGGTATCTGGCCGCCGAGGCGGGGATACGGCAGTTCCTCGACGTCGGCACCGGCATCCCGACCCCGCCCAACCTGCACGAGATCGCCCAGGCGGCGGCCCCGGACGCCCGGGTCGTCTACGTCGACAACGACCCGCTCGTCCTCTCCCTCTCCCAGGGCCTGCTGTCCGGCACGCCCGAGGGCGGGACGGCGTACGTCGAGGCGGACATGCGCGACCCGGCGGCCATCCTCGGCGCCCCCGGCTTCCGGGAGACCCTCGATCTGTCGGAGCCGGTCGCGCTGACCGTCATCGCGATCGTGCACTTCATGCTGGACGAGCACGACGCCGTCGGCATCGTCCGCCGGCTCCTCGACCCGCTGCCGCCCGGCAGCTGCCTCGCGATGTCCGTCGGCACCGCCGACTTCGCCCCCGACGAGGTCGGCCGGGTGGCCCGGGAGTACGCCGCGCGCGGCATGCCGATGCGGCTGCGCACCCTGCCCGAGGCGGCGGAGTTCTTCGAGGGGCTCGACCTGGTGGAGCCCGGCATCGCGCAGGTCCACAAGTGGCGCCCGAACCGCACGGACGGTACGGAAAGCGGCGGTGCCGGAAACGGTGTCACGATTCGGGACGAGGACATCGCGATGTACGGGGCGGTGGCGCGCAAGCCCTAGCCCCGGGAAGGGGCCCTGACCTCGCCGTTCGGCCCGTCGGACGGATCATCACGATGCGGCAGCATCAACTCACGGCTTGTGGCCGCTCACTTGACGACCAGTGGTCACACACGGTTGGCTCCGGGCCAGAGAGAGTCATCGGGTCGTGCACGTTCACGGCCCCGCTGTGCTCTCACCCTGCTCTTGCTCGGCCGCACAGCGAGGTCCACCCCCCATGAACACTCCTCCCCCGCAGCCCACCACCGTGAGACTCTCCCGAACCGTGGCCCTGGCCTCCGCCGCGTGTCTGCTGGTGTCCGGCTGCTCCGTCCTCGGCGTGGCCGACGACGGGGCGGACACGGCGGACACGTCCGGCGCCGGGATGAAGGTCGCCCTCGTCACGCACGGCGGCAAGGGGGACGCCTTCTGGGACCTGGTGCGCAGAGGCGCGGAGACGGCGGCCGCCAAGGACGGCATCGACCTGACGTACGCCGGCGACTCGGACCCGGCGGCGCAGGCCGAGCTGGTGCGGGACGCGGTCCGCGACAAGGTCGACGGCATCGCCGTGACGCTGGCCAAACCGGCGGCGATGCGCGGCCCGGTCGCCCAGGCCAAGGCGGCCGGCATCCCCGTCGTCGGGCTCAACTCCGGCATCGACGCCTGGCGGCCGACGGGACTCCTGGAGTACTTCGGCCAGGACGAGTCCGTCGCCGGCCGGGCCGTCGGCGACAAGCTGGACGAGGTCAAGGCCAAGCACGCCCTGTGCGTGGTGCACGAGCGGGGCAACGTGGCGCTGGAGGCCCGCTGCGCCGGCGTGCGGAAGACGTTCGGCGGCGACACCGACAACCTGTACGTGGACGGCGCCGACATGGACGCGGTGACCGCCACGATCGCGTCCCGGCTGCGGCAGGACACGAGCATCGACGAGGTCGTCACCCTGGGCGCCCAGTACGGGCTCAGCGCGGTCAAGGCCGTCGAGCAGGCCGGCAGCAGAGCCGACGTGGCCACCTTCGACCTGAACAAGGACCTGGTCAAGGCGGTCCAGGGCGGCGATGTGCAGTTCGCCGTGGACCAGCAGCCGTATCTGCAGGGCTATCTCGCGGTGGACGCCCTGTGGCTGTACCGCACCAACGGCAACGTCAGCGGCGGCGGGACGGCTCCGGTGCTCACCGGTCCGGCGTTCGTGACCAGGTCGAACGTGTCCGCTGTGGCACGGTTCGCCGCCGCCGGGACCCGGTGACCGGACACTTCCTGTGACGGTGTCGCCAAAGATTCGGTCAGGCCCGGTTCGCACGCCCACTTGTACGGATAACATCCTGCGCATCCCATCTTCCCCGTTCCTCGCTCCCCGTTCCTCGCTCCCCGCTGATCGCCCCTAGGACGACGATGTCTCGACGGACAGGTGCCCGGCGCCGTCTCGGTTCCATACGCCTCTCCCTGTGGCTGCTGGCCCTGGTGCCCAGCGTCACCCTCGCCGCCATGTGGGGCGTGACGACGATCCAGATGTTCTCGGAGGGCCTGCGGCTGCGTGACCAGACGGAGCTGAGCCGCTCGACCGGCGCCATGGGCACCGACGCGACGCTCGCGCTGCAGCGGGAGCGCAGCCTGTCGGCCGCCTGGCTGGCCTCCCCGCAGGGCTCCCGCACCGCCCTCGACGCGCAGCGCGAGGAGACCGACAAGGCGGTCGCGAAGCTGGTCGGGCAGGCGGACGCGATCGAGAAGGCGCCCGCCCGCATCTCCGACCGGCTGTACTCGGTGCTGGGCTCGGTGGGAAGCCTCGAGTACTACCGGGACCAGGTGGACGACCCCACCGACATCACCCCCCAGCAGGCGCTGGACCAGTACTCCTCGATCATCGACGACCAGATCCACGCCTTCCAGGAGCTCTCCCAGGTCGACGACGGCGACCTCACCTCGCAGGCCGGCCCGCTGGTCGCGCTGGAGCACGCGGCGGAGCTGGTCTCCCGGGAGGACGCGCAGCTGACCCTGGCCTGGCCGTCCGGGCATCTGGACGACAAGGCGTGGGTGCAGTACGCGGAACTCGTGAACACCCGGCGCTGGCTGGTCCAGGACCAGGTCGTGCCGCAGCTCACCGGCGAGGCCAAGGCACAGACCGAGCGGATCCTGGCGAGCCCGGAGTGGAGGACGCTGGAGTCGATCGAGGACCAGGTGCTGGCGGCCCGGAACTCCGGCACCGACGCGGACCGGATCGCCCTGCCGGACGCGCAGAAGCGGTGGAACGCCGCCATGGACAAGCTGTCCGCGCACTACGCGAGTCTCATCGAGCAGCAGACGACGGGGCTGCTGGAGCGCAGCGCCGACAAGGCGGACGGGACGCTGATCAAGGCGGCGTCCCTGAGCGCCGGCGGGCTGCTCGCGCTGCTGCTGTGCGTCGGCATGTCCTGGCGGATCACCCGCTCGCTGTCCCGGCGGCTGCGCGGTCTGCGCCTGGCCACGCTCAGCCTCGCCAAGGAGCGGCTGCCGGACGTGGTGGCCCGGCTGGAGCGGGGCGAGAAGGTCGACCCGGAGTCGGCGACGACCCCGCTGGACTACGGGCACGACGAACTCGGCCAGGTGGCGCAGGCGTTCAACACCGCCCAGCGCACGGCCGTGCACACCGCGGTCGAGCTCGCCGACACCCGGCGCGGCTTCCAGAAGGTCATCCTGGGCATCGCCCGGCAGAGCCAGAACCTGGTCAACCTCCAGCTGAGCAAGCTCGACGCGCTGGAGCGCGAGCACAGCGACCCCGACATCCTCAAGGGCCTGTACGAACTGGACTCCACGGCCAGCCAGTTGCGCCGCTACGAGGAGAACCTCGTCATCGTCAGCGGCGAACGGCCGGGCCGCAGCTGGACCGAGCCGGTCGCGCTGATGGACATCCTGCGCAGCGCGGTGGGCGAGGTCGCCGAGTACCAGCGGGTGGAGGTGCACACCGAGGAGGAGGTGTACGTCGCCCCGCCCGCGGTCGCCGACGTGATCCATCTGCTGGCCGAGCTCATCGACAACGCGACCGCGTACTCCCCCGCCCCGAGCCCCGTCACGGTGCGGGCCGGGATGGTCGCCAAGGGCCTGGCCGTCGAGGTCGAGGACCGCGGCCTCGGCATGTCGGAGGAGGACTACGCGTCCTTCAACGAACAGCTCGCGGTGCCCCCGCAGTTCGACGTGGTCGCGCTCGCCGACGATCTGCGCCTCGGCATGTTCGTGGTCGCCCAGCTGGCCCACCGGCACGGCATCGCCGCCACCCTGCGCCTGTCGCCGTACGGCGGGACCACGGCGATCGTGCTGATACCGCACGACATCGTGGTCCGGGAGACCCCGTCGCCCGAGCAGGACTCAGTCGGCGTAGAGCCGCCTGCCAAGGTGTCCGAGAGTGTCACCGGCAGAGCCGAGGACGCCGGTTCCGCTCGTGAGGAGCCTCGGCCCCTCGTCGCGGCCCGGACCGCACCCGCCGCTCGCACCCCCCGCGGGGACGGTCTCGCCCCGCTCCCCCGTCGCGTGCCGCAGACCAGCCTGGTCGAGGAACTGCGCGAAGAGTCCGTGCCCGACGGCGACGACTGTTCCCTCGACGACTTCACCGCGGAAGCCGCCGCCTCCTCCCTGGCGGGCTTCCAGCGCGGCACGCTCCGGGCCCGTGACGAGGACCCGGACGCACCACCCCGGCAGGCCGCCGCCGACGCCGTCCCCTCGACTCCGCCCGCCGACCGCTGACGAAGGACTCCGCAATGACACGCCCCATCCCCGCCACCCACACCCAGCTCGACCAGCTGCTGACCGGACTCGTGGAGCGGGTCGCCGACGTGAACCAGGCCGTGGTGCTCTCCGAGGACGGCCTGGTGGTCAGCAAGTCCACCGGGTTCCTGCGCGACGACGCCGAGCGGCTCGCGGCGACCGCGTCCGGTCTGATGAGCCTGAGCAAGGGCGTCAGCATGGACTTCCGGGGCGGTCCGGTGCGCCAGGCGCTCATCGAGATGGCCAACAGCTATCTGATCCTGACCTCCGCCGGCCCCGGCGCCCATCTGGTCGTGCTGACCGGCCCGGGCGCGGACGTCGGTGTGGTGGCGTACCAGATGAACATGCTGGTGAAGAAGATCGGCGAACACCTCAGCGCGGCACCGCGGGGCATGGCCGGACCCGTCGTCGACCCAGGCGTGTGAGGTGGGCGAAGGCGATTCGGCGGGCAGGCTCGTACGACCGTTCGCCCTGACCGGTGGCCGGACCCGGCCCAGCCGTGCCGACTTCACGCTCATCGCGACGGTGACCGCGGTCGATCCGCCGCCGGCCACCGCGGCCCGGTGCCAGCCCGAGCACACCCGAATCCTCCGGCTCTGCGCCGAGCCCCTCGCCGTGGCGGAGCTGGCGGCCCGGCTCGACCTGCCGGTGAGCGTGGTCGTGATCCTGCTCTGCGACCTGCTGGAGGCGGGCCGGATCACCGTCCGCCCGCCGCGCCTCGTCTCCCGTACCACTCCGGACCTGGACCTGCTGCAGAAAGTGAGGGACGGCCTTGGCCGGCTCTGACCCCGTCACGGACGCGTCCTCGGCACCCGACACGGTCAAGATCCTCATCGCCGGGGGCTTCGGCGTGGGCAAGACCACCATGGTCGGGTCGGTCAGCGAGATCGCCCCGCTGCGCACCGAGGAACCCCTGACCATGGCCGGTCTGGGTATCGACGACCTCGACGGCATCGAGGAGAAGCGGGCCACCACCGTGGCCCTGGACTTCGGCAGAATCACCATCAGCCGGGAACTGGTGCTGTACCTGTTCGGTACGCCGGGGCAGCAGCGGTTCTGGTTCATGTGGAACGACCTGGCGCTCGGCGCGCTGGGTGCCGTGGTCCTGGTCGACGTCCGCAGACCCGAGTCCAGTTTCGCCGCGATCGACTTCTTCGAGCGCCGGGAGATCCCGTTCGTCGTCGGGGTCAACGGCTTCCACGGCAAGCACCCGTATCCGCCCGAGGACATCCGGGACGCGCTCGCGGTGCCGGAGCATGTGCGGGTGCTGCTGTGCGACGCGCGGGACCGGGAGTCGTGCCGGGACGTGCTGATCGCCCTGATCGACCAGTTGATCGCGTCGGCCGTACAGGCCTAGGGAGACATCGCGCGGCCCGGGCGGTGCGCACCGCCCGGGCCGCGGGAGCGGAGTGTCAGGCCAGGCCCTGCGACTTCAGCCAGGCCTTGGCGACGTCCAGCGGGTCCTGCTTCTCCAGCTGTACCCGCGCGTCCAGTTCGAGCAGGGCCTTCGTGTCGAGCTTGGCCGAGACCGCGTCGAGTGCCGCGGCGCCCTCCTTGGACAGCTCGCCCTTGCGGACCAGCGGCTGCACGTTCTGGAAGCCGAAGAGGTTCTCCGGGTCCTTCAGGACGACGAACTTGTCCCGGGCGATGGTCGGGTCGGTGGTGAAGAGGTCCGCGGCCTGCACGGTGTTCTTCTTCAGCGCCGCCTGGGTCAGCGGACCGCCCGCGTCGAGGGACTTGAAGGACTTGAACTCGAGGCCGTACACCGACTTCAGGCCCACCAGGCCCTGGTGCCGGGTCTGGAACTCGGGCGAGCCGCCGAAGTCCAGGTCCTTGGCGACGTCCTTGAGGTCGGCGATGGACGAGTCCGCGGTCAGCTTGTACTTCTTCGCGGTCTCCGCGTTGACCGTCACGGAGTCCTTGTTCTGCGCGGCCGACGGCTTCAGCAGCTCCAGCTTGGAGTCGAGCTTGCCGTTGATGGCGGTCGTGGTCTCCTCGACCGTCTTCGGCTTGGCCTTGGCGTCGAGGTAGGCCAGCAGGGAGCCGTTGTACTCCGGCAGCACGGTGACGCTGCCGTTCTTCATCAGGCCGTACGTGGTCTCGCGGCTGCCGATGTTGGGCTTGTAGGTGACCTTGATGCCCTTGGACTTGAGGGCCTCGCCGTAGATGTCGGCGAGCAGGATGGACTCGGCGAAGTTGTTGGAGCCGACGACGACGGCGCCGCCCTCCGCCCCGCCGCCCTTGAGCGGGTCGTCGGAGGTGCCGCCGGAGGAACAGCCCCCGAGAAGAGCTGCCGCCGCGGCCAGCGCGACCGCTGCCGCGCCGGGGTGCCTCGATATGGACCGGGTGCTGCTCTTCCGTGTAGTCATCACCCACTGATCCAAGCCAGCGGATATTCGGTCAGTCAAGAGCAGCTTGGTCACCAATTGGCGTCATCTCCTGCGCACACCCGGAGAGACCGCGACCCGGGCCGCCGCCCAGAACAGGGCGAGCGTGACCAGCGCGAGGACGGCCACCAGCGTCGCGCCGCCCACCACCTTCTCGTAGTTGCGCTGGTAAAGGCCGTCGACGATGTACCGGCCGAGGCCGCCCAGGCTGACGTAGGCGGCGATGGTGGCGGTCGACACGATCTGGATGGCCGCCGAGCGCAGGCCGCTGAGGATCAGCGGCAGGGCGACCGGCAGTTCCACCTGGAAGAGGATCCGGGACTCGTGCATGCCCATGCCGCGGGCGGCGTCCACCGGCGAGGGGTCGACGGAGCGCATCGCCTCGTAGGTGGTGACCAGGATCGGCGGGACGGCGAGGATGACCAGCGGGATCATCACGGGCAGCATCCCGAACCCCAGCAGGGTGGTCATCAGCACCAGCAGACCGAAGCTGGGCAGGGCCCGCCCGGCGGTGGCGACCAGGGACAGGGCGTTGCCGCCGCGCCCGTAGTGCCCGGTGACCAGGCCGATCGGCAGCCCGATCGCGGCGGCGAGGAGCAGCGCCTCCAGGGTGTACTGGACGTGCTCCCCGAGCCGGGCGGGGATGCCGTCGTAGCCCTGCCAGTGGGCGCTGTCGCTGAAGAACGAGTTGACGAAGTTGAGTACGTTCACCGGGCAGCGTCCTTAAGGGCGGGCGCCGGCTTGCGGCGGGCCGTCCCGCTCGGCATCCAGGGCGTCAGCAGCACGCGGACGAGGACCAGCAGGGCGTCGACGAGGATCGCCAGGAGCGCCGTGGTGATCACGGAGTTCCAGGTGAGTTCGGGCCGGTTGTAGATCTGCGCGTCGTGGAGCAGGTTGCCGAGCGCGCCCTGGTTGCCGATCAGCATGCCGACGCTGACGAGGGAGATGCTCGACACGGTCGCCACCCTGAGGCCCGCGATGATCGCCGGGACCGCGATCGGCAACTGCACCTGGAAGTACCGCCGTACCGGCCCGAAGCCCATCGCGGTGGCGGCGGCCAGGGTCTCCGGGGGCACCGAGCGCACCCCGTCGACGATCGCCGGGACGAGCACCACCAGGCTGTACACGGCCAACGGGATCATCACGGTGAGTTCGGTCTGCCCGGTGTAGTCGATGAGGACCACGAAGAACGCCAGGGACGGGATGGCGTACAGGACGGTCGTCAGGCCGAGGACGGGCGGGTACAGCCAGCGGAAGCGCACGCAGAGCTGGGCGATCGGCAGCGCCAGGAGCAGTCCGGCAGCCACCGGCAGCAGGGCCTCCCTCAGGTGCAGCCCGATCAGCCCGAACCAGCTGTGCTGGAGGTCGCTCGGGATGTCGAAGAAGTCGTGGAGGTACTCGCTCATCCGGCGACCTTCTCGTCGTCGCGCTCGTCGTCGCGCCGTGCCTCGTGGGCGCTGCGGATCGCCTCGCCGATGGTCTGCTGCGCGACCACTCCGGTCACCCGTCCCTCGGCATCCACGGCGACGGCCCAGCCGGTCGGGGAGAGCACGGCGCAGTCGAGTGCGGCCCGCAGCGAGTCGATGCCGGGCACGAACGGCCGCCCGTGGGACAGGAGCCGGTCCGGCCTGATGTCACCGGCCGCCAGATCGTCCGGCGCGCTCCAGCCGAGCGGCTTGCCGTCGGCGTCGGTCACCAGGAGCCACGGGGCGTCGGGGGTGGCGATCTGCTCGGCGGTGGCGTCGACCCGGATCACCGGGTCGGTCGTCAGCGTGAGCCCGGCCGACGGGAAGAACGACAGGCCCCGGATGCCGCGGTCGGCGCCGAGGAAGTCCTCGACGAAGGCGTCGGCGGGGTTCGACAGCAGCTCGGCGGGCGGTGCGTACTGGGCGAGGTGGCCGCCTTCCCGCAGCACGGCGACCATCGTGCCGAGTTTGATCGCCTCGTCGATGTCGTGGGTGACGAAGACGATGGTCTTGCCCAGCTCCTCCTGGATGCGCAGCAGTTCGTCCTGGAGGACCTTGCGCACCACGGGGTCGACCGCCGAGAACGGCTCGTCCATGAGCAGCACCGGCGGATCGGCGGCGAGCGCCCGGGCCACGCCGACGCGCTGCTGCTGGCCGCCGGACAGCTGGTACGGGTACCGCTTGGCGAGCGCGGCGTCGAGGCCCACGCGCTCCATCAGTTCGGCCGCCCGGTCCCGGGCCTTCTGCTTGCCCCAGCCGAGCATGCGGGGCACGGTCGCGATGTTGTCGACGATCGTGCGGTGCTGGAAGAGGCCGGCGTTCTGGATGACGTATCCCATGGAGCGGCGCAGGGTGGTGACGGGCTGCCGCTGGATGTCCTCGCCGTCGAGGAGGATCGTTCCCTCGCTCGGTTCGACCATCCTGTTGATCATCCGCAGGGTGGTCGTCTTGCCGCAGCCCGACGGTCCGACGAGGACGGTGATCGAGCGGTCGGGTATCTCCATGGAGAGCCGGTCGACCGCCACCGTGCCGTCCGGGTACCGCTTGGTGACTGATTCGATCCGTATCAAGGCGCCGGGGCCCTTCGGGTTGGCGGAGACTTCTGGCCATGGTCGTACGCACTGTTGCCGGACGAGTCTAGACGGCGGTGGTTTCCGGACCCTGGGCGGCCGGTGGCTCATTCCCGCTCCCGTTCCTGTTCAGCGGCAGGCGGACGGTGAAGGCCGTCGCCCCCGGCTCGCTGTCCAGCTCGATGCGGCCGCCGTGCGCCCGGACCAGGGACTGGGCGACCGCGAGGCCGAGGCCGCTGCCGCCGCGGTCGCGGCTGCGGGCCTTGTCGACGCGGTAGAAGCGGTCGAAGACCCGGGCCCGGTCGTCGGGCGGGATGCCCGGGCCGGTGTCGGCGACCCGCACCTCGGCCGAGCCGGGCGCGACGCACACCTCCACGGACACCTTCGTCCCGGCGGGGGTGTGCACGGCGGCATTGGTCAGGAGGTTGTCGACGACCTGCCGGATGCGCAGCGGGTCCATCCGCAGCCGCACCGGCCGCCGTCCCGCGAGCACGGTCAGCGGATGGTCGGGGCGGCCCGCGCGGAAGGCGTCAGCGGCCTGGCACACCAACTCGACCAGGTCGGCGTCCTCCAGCCGCAGCGGCTCCTCCACCTCCGCCGCGTCCAGGCGGGCGAGCAGCAGCAGGTCGTCCAGGAGGACGCCCATCCGGGCGGCCTCGGCGCGCAGCCGGGCCAGATGCCGGTCGCGTTCCTCGGGGGCGTTGGCGGCGGCGTACTGGAAGAGGTCGGCGTAGCCGCGTACCGACATCAGCGGGGTGCGCAGTTCGTGCGAGGCGTCCGCGACGAACCGGCGCAGCCGCTGCTCGGCCTCCGCGCGCACGGCGAGGGAGTGGTCGATGTGCTCCAGCATCGTGTTGAAGGCGGTCCGCAGCTCGTCCACCTCGGGCCCGCCGTCCCGGCCGTCGGCGCGCAGCGGCAGCCTGGCCGCCGACTCGGTCAGGTCGTGCGAGGCGATGCCGTGCGCGGTGGACGCCATGTCGCTGAGCGGTTTCAGTCCGCGGCGCAGTGTCCTGCGGCCGAAGACGACCAGCGCGAGCAGCGCGGCCCCGAAGGCGACGACCTGGATGGTGATGAGCTGCCCGACCGTGTCCTCGATGTCCTCCATGGGCGCGGCGCTGACCAGCACGACCCCGGGCTCTACCTGGCAGGCCCGCAGCCGGTAGGAGCCCGCGCCCTTCAGGTGCTCGGTGCGCAGGAGTTCCGTGTGCGCGGCGGTCTGCGCCCGGGCCAGGGAGGTGAAGTCGTCGACGTCCTTCGGCAGGTCGGCGGGGTCCTCGGGCCTGCGGAGCTCGGGCGTGCCGTCCGACACGTCGTACACGGCGTAGAACCAGCTGTAGTACTTCTTGCCCGAGAGCGTGCCGTAGTCCGCGATGCTCTTGGACTGGGCGATCTGGGCCTGTGCCAGCTGGGTGTCGAGCTGGGCCGAGAGGTAGTCCCGCATGTACGTGGTCAGGGCCGTGCCGACGACGGCGAACACGACCAGCGCCAGGGCGCCGAGGCCCAGGGCCAGCCGGGTGCCCAGGCGCATCCTGCGGTAGGTGCGCCGCAGTCTGGCGATCACTCGGAGGCCTGCCGCAGGACGTACCCGAATCCCCGCACGGTGTGGATCAGGGGCGCGCCGCCGTCGTCCGTCTCGTCGAGCTTGCGACGCAGCCGGCTGACGACCAGTTCGACGACGTTGGACCGGCCGCCGAAGCCGTACTCCCAGACGTGGTCGAGGATCTGCGCCTTGGTGAGCACGGTGGGCGACTTGCGCATGAGGTAGCGCAGCACCTCGTACTCGGTCGGGGTCAGCGACAGCAGCCGCTCGCCGCGCCGCACCTCGCGGGTGTCCTCGTCCATCGTCAGGTCGCCGACCTGGAGCACGGACCGCTGGAAGGCGGGTCCCGCGCTGCGCCGCAGCACGGTCCGCAGCCGGGCCATCAGCTCCTCCACCGCGAACGGCTTGACCAGGTAGTCGTCACCGCCCCGCGTCAGGCCCGCGACCCGGTCGGCGACGCCGTCGCGCGCGGTGAGGAACACCACCGGCACCATCGTCCCGGAGGCGCGCAGCCGGTCCAGGACACCGAAGCCGTCCACGCCGGGCAGCATCAGGTCGAGCACCACGATGTCCGGGTGGAACTCGGCGGCCCGCTTCAGCGCGTCCTCACCGGTGTACGCCGTGACCGCGTCCCAGCCCTCGTAGCGGGCGACGGTCGCGACGAGATCGGCGATGGGCGGGTCGTCGTCGACGACGAGGAGGCGTACTTTTTCCACCCGCTCATAGTGCTTCACCTGTCCCTCGCCTCCATAGCCGTCCGCCCCTTCCCCGCGCGATCGATAAACACTTGAAAGTTGAGCGACAGTATTTCGACAGCTCCCCCGCGACAAGCTCGGTATCCCAGGATCCGATCAAGGAGCTGCCGACCGTGACGACCCTCCAAGAACCTCCCGCGGCGACCCGCGCGGGCGTGCGCCCCAGAGTGGTGGGGCGCACCGGCCTGTACGCGCTGCTGCTCGCCAACGCGGTCGTGGTGGCCGTGTTCTTCGTCCAGGCCGGCTTCGCCTCGAACACGCTCATCGTGCTGGGCCGGCTGACCGGCCTGTACGGTTCGCTGCTCATGGCGTTCCAGTTGCTGCTGGTGGCGCGGCTGCCGTGGTTCGACCGGCGGATCGGCATGGACCGGCTGACGTCCTGGCACCGCTGGACGGGCTTCTCGGTGCTGTGGCTGCTGCTCGCGCACGCGGTGTTCATCGTCTTCGGCTACGCCCAGTCCTCTTCGCTGGACCCGGTGAACCAGCTGGTCGACCTCGCGGAGACCGTCGAGGGCGTGCTGCGCGCGATCACCGCCCTGGCGATCATCATCGTGGTGGGTGTGGTCTCGGCCCGCTCCGCCCGGCGCCGGCTGGCCTATGAGACCTGGCACTTCATCCATCTGTACACGTACGTCGCGGTGGTGCTGGCGTTCACGCACCAGGTCGCGGCGGGCACGACGTTCACCTCGTCGTCCGCGGCGAAGACGTACTGGTACGCCGTGTGGGGCGGGGCCCTCGCCTCGGTCTTCGTGGGCCGTCTGGTGCTGCCGCTGTGGCGCAACCTCCGCCACCAACTGCGCGTGACAGCGGTCGTCCCCGAGAGCGACAACGTGGTCTCCATCTACATCACGGGCCGCGACCTGGACCGGCTGCCCGCCCGGGCCGGACAGTTCTTCCTGTGGCGGTTCCTGACGAAGGACCGCTGGTGGCAGGCCAACCCGTTCTCGCTGTCCGCCGCCCCGGACGGCCGTACGCTGCGGCTGACCGCCAAGCGCGCGGGCGACGGCAGCGCGGCCCTGCGGCACCTGAAGGTGGGCACGCGCGTGTTCGCCGAGGGCCCCTACGGCGCCTTCACCACCCTGCACCGCACCCGCCCGGACGCCGTGCTCATCGCGGGCGGCGTCGGAGTCACGCCGATCCGGGCCCTGCTGGAGGAGCTGCACGGCCACGCGGTCGTGATCTACCGGGTGGCCACGGACCAGGACGCCGTCCTCCACGACGAACTGCGCGACCTCGCACTCGCCAAGGGCGCCGAACTGCACCTGGTGACCGGCCCGCCGGTGCCGGACCGGCTGGCGCCCGGGGAACTCACCCGTCTGGTGCCGGACATCGCCGGCCGGGACGTCTACCTGTGCGGCCCGCCGCCGATGATGAACGCGGTGCTCGGCAGCCTGCGCGAGCTGGGCGTGCCCAAGCCGCAGATCCACTTCGAACGCTTCAGCCTGGCCGGATGACGAGGAGATTGTCGTGAAGCGAGCCATACCCGTCCTGGTCCTGAGCATCGCGGGCCTGATCCCGGTCTGGCGCTACGCGCCCTCCCAGGACACCGGGTCGTCGTCGACCGTCACGGAGGCCGCGGCGCCGGCGTCCACGCCCTCGGCCTCCTCTTCGGGAGGCTCCACGACCACGGTCGTGAAGGGCTCGACCCTCGACACCGAGAAGGGCCCGGTGCAGGTCGAGGTCACCTTCGAAGGCGACAAGATCGCCTCGGTGCGGATGCTCCAGCAGCCGAACCACCCGCAGACCACGGCCGCCGTGCCCAAGCTGATCGAGGAGACGCTCCAGGCGCAGAGCGCGGACATCGACACGGTGTCCGGCGCCACCGTCACCAGCGACGGCTACAAGGAGTCGCTCCAGGCCGCCATCGACGCGAAGGGCTGAGGGGATGCGGCGCGTCGAGCACGTGATGGGGTTCCCGGTGTCGGTACGCATCGACGACAAGGGCTTCTCCGAGGCGGCGGTGGACGGCCTCTTCGCCTGGCTGCACGAGGTCGACGCGCGGTTCAGCCCGTTCCGGCCGGACAGCGAGGTGTCGCGGCTCGACCGCGGGGAGGTGTCCGACCCGAGCCCGGCGCTTCAGGAGGTCCTGGACCTGTGCGAGGAGTACCGGGTCGCGACCGGGGGCGCGTTCGACGTACGCCTGCCGGGGCGCGGTCTCGATCCCTGCGCCGTGGTGAAGGGCTGGTCGGTGCAGAAGGGCGCGGAGCTGCTGGCGGCGGCCGGGGCGCGGCGCTTCTGCCTCAACGCGGGCGGTGACGTGGTCGCCGTCGGCGGCCCCTGGCGCGTGGGCGTCCGGCATCCCGAGCACGCCGGCCAACTGTGCACGGTCCTGGATCTCACGGACCGGGCCGTCGCGACGTCCGCCCGCTACGAGCGCGGCGACCACATCGTCGACGGGCGTACCGGGCGCCCGGCGACCGGGCTGCTCAGCCTCACGGTGGTCGCCCCCACCCTGACCGAGGCCGACACCGTCGCGACGGCGGCCTTCGCGCTGGGCGCCGAGGGCGTCGAGTGGGCGGCGGCCCGGGAGAACTGCGAGGTGTTCGCGGTGGACGCCGGGCGCCGGGTCCTGCGGTCGCCGGGGTTCCCGTCCGCCGGGGAACGGACAGCGTCAAAGGCGGCGGGTTAGGCTCCTGGGAGATCACTGCCGAACGGAAGGGGGCCGAAGGCATGAGCGCGACGGTGACGGCGGTCAGCAGCAACGGCGAGTACTCGTTCACCAAGCCGAACCGGGACAGCATCACCCTGCTCGCGGGGCTGGGGGTGGAGGGCGACATCCACGCGGGGGTGACGGTCAAGCACCGTTCGCGGATCGCCCAGGATCCCACCCAGCCGAACCTGCGCCAGGTGCACCTCATCCACGAGGAGCTCTTCGCCGAGGTCGCGGACGCGGGGTTCGAGGTGACGCCCGGCGCCCTCGGGGAGAACATCACCACGCGCGGCATCGACCTGCTCGGCCTGCCGGTCGGCACCCTGCTGCACATCGGCGAGGCCGCGGTGGTGGAGGTGACGGGCCTGCGCAACCCGTGCATCCAGATCGACGCCTTCCAGGACGGGCTGCTGAAGCAGGTCGTGGGCCGCGACGAGGCGGGCCGGATCGTGCGCAAGGCCGGCATCATGAGCGTCGTCCGGGAAGGCGGCGTCGTACGCCCCGGCGACACCATCGAGGTGCGGCTCCCCGCCGAACCGCACCGGCCGCTGGAACGCGTCTGATCACCTTCGGGTGCCCAAGGGCCGGTCAGCCCTCCGGCAAGGCCTCCAGGAAGTCCGCCGGCGGTATGAAGAACAGGCCGCCGGTGACGGCCCGTGAATAGTCCAGCAGCGGGTCGGGCCCCGAGCCCGGCCCGCCGAGGAACATCTTGCGCAGCATCGTCTCGGGTATCCCGGGCGTGCGCGCGTAGGCCACGAAGTACGTGCCGAACTCCCCGTGCCCCGGCCTGCCGAACGGCATCGCCGAGCGCAGGATCCTCTGCTCCGAGCCGTCCGGGCCGAGGACGGTGTTGACGTCCTTGTGGGAGCCGGGCGCGTCGAGTTCGAGGTTGGTGAGCTTGGTGCGGCCGATCACCTTCTCCTGCGCCTCCACGGCGAGGGCCTCCCAGGCGTCCACGTCGTGCAGATACTTCTGCACCATCGCGTAGCTGCCGCCGCGGAAGGCGGGATCCTCCTCGCCGACCAGTGCCGCGTCGGCCGCGGGCGGGCCGACGGGGTTCTCGGTGCCGTCGACGAAGCCGAGGAGGTTGCGCGAGTCGAAGGAGGCGAAGGCCTGCGTCTCGTCCCGTACGGTGACCGCGCCGCGCAGCCGCCGCACCAGTTCGGCGGCGAGCGCGAAGCAGAGGTCGGTGCGGGCGGCCTTGATGTGGAAGAACAGGTCGCCCGGGGTGGCCGGGGCGTGGTGCCGGGGCCCGGCCAGTTCGCGGAACGGGTGCAGTTCGGCGGGCCGCGGTCCGCCGAACAGCCGGCCCCAGGCCCGGGACCCGACCCCGGCGACACAGCCGAGACCGCCGTCGGGGCTGGGGAAGCCGACGGAGCGCACCAGGCCCGCGAGGGAGCCCAGCGCCTCCCGTACGGCGGCCTCCCCGCCGGGTTCGATCGTGGCGACCAGGAACACCGCGATCGACGCCGGCGGGTTCAGCACCGGCTGTGACAGCGTCTCTCCCGGGGGCAGCGGTGACGTCATGGCTTCCCATCCCTTCGCCGGCCGACACGGCCCGCCCGCTCCCCCCTCCGGGGCGGCGCGGCCCACGCCCCTGACACGATGCCCAGCGAACAGACGGCCGGAACTCCCCTGCCGGAAAGGATGGTTGCCGGGTCTATTCCTCGCGCAGCACCTTCACGTCCCAGGGCCCGAGCGGCACCGTGTCGCCGTACACGGTGTCCGACAGCACGTCCCGCAGGGCGGCGGGCACCGGCACGGACACCTCGTCCCACGACCAGTTGTGCAGGAACCGCACCCGGCCGCCGTCCCGGGCGGTCGCCGAGGTCGCCGTGACGCTCGGGTGGGCCGGGCGCCAGGCGGAGTCGGGGGCGTACCGGTCGAACAGGGCCCGGGCGAAGACCGGGTCGGGCACGGTGCCGACGTAGGTGATGCGGCCGGTGCCGTGGCGGTGGGTGGTGACCGCGGGCCAGCGGCCGAAGTGCGGATGCGTGTACGCCGCCAGCGTCTCGGCGCCCTGCGGCCGCAGTCCGTCCGCCCAGTGCAGGGCGTGCGCGTCGGCCGGGAGGGGGAGGGAGTCGGTGCCGGTGACGGGCAGCGGATCGCGCAGGTTGCTGAACTCGTCGTACGTCACCCCGGCGGCCTCGGCCAGCCGGCCCGGCTGGAGGTCGGTGCGGGCCCTGGCCTCGGTGTCGCCGTAGCCGGTGCGCGGGCCGAGGACGAGATGGCCGCCGGCCTCGGCGTAGGCGCGGAGCCGGTCGAGGACGGAGTCGTCGGCGGCGTAGTAGCCGGGGACGACCAGCACGGGCGGCAGGTCGGCGTCCGGGAGCTGCCCGGGATGCAGAACACGTGCCTGGAGCCCGGCGTCGAAGGCACCGCGGTAGAAGGCGTCGAAGATCTTCTCGTACGACCGCCCGTCGGGGTGTCCGTCGGCGTCGGCGAGGGGCGGCTGGCCCTTGAGCGCCCACTTGCTGGGCCCGTCGTACAGGAAGGCGACGTCGGCGTCCGGGGTGAGGGCGGCGACCAGGTCCCCCGCCTTCTCCAACTCACCTCCCAGTACAGCAAGCTCGCGATAGACACGGCCGGGCCGGCCGTTGTGCGGGAGGATGCCGCCCCAGTAGGTCTCGGTGCCGAAGTGCAGGGTGTGCCAGTGCCAGTACTCGATCATCGAGGCGCCCCGGGAGATCAGCGCCCAGGCGGCCTGGCGCCACTGGCCGTCGTAGGCGGGGCGGTTGTCCCACGGCCCGCTGATGGCCTGCGCGTTGGTCTCGGTGACCAGGTAGGGCTCCTGGCGGGAGGAGTACATGCGGTCGGCGCTGCGGTACAGCGCCCAGGTGCCGTTGGTCGTCCAGTGCTGCCCGTCGCCGTTGACGTCGGGCAGGGCGAGGGCGTCCTGCATCGTGTAGTACGGGTTGCCCGCGGTGACGTCGAGGCGCTCGGTGAGGCGGTCGTCCTCGACGCCCTGGCGGTCGTAGGAGATGCAGGTCGTGACGAACTGGCCGGGGCGGGCGTACTCGCGCACGATCCCGGCCTGCCAGGCGATGAACTCGGTGGTGAGCCGGGCCTGGAAGCGCCGCCAGGCCAGGTCGTACTGCGGCTGGGCGTTGCCGTCCGGGGTCCACAGGTCGGCCCAGGTGGACAACCGGTGCGACCAGTAGACCAGGCCCCATTCGCGGTTGAGGGTCTCCACGTCGCCGTACCGCTCGCGCAGTTCGTCGGTGAAGCGCTGGAAGACGCCGTGGTTGTGGAAGAGGTGCAGGCCCGGTTCGTTGTCGACCTGGAAGCCGATGACCGCCGGGTGGTCGGCGTAGCGGCCGACGACCTTGCGGATGATCCGCTCGGCGTGGAAGCGGAACGCGGGGTGGGTGAAGTCGACCTCCTGGCGGGCGCCCCAGCCGTGGCGCTCGCCGGTGCGGGACTCGCCCGCGATCTCCGGGTACTGCCGGGCCAGCCACGGCGGCACCGCGTACGTCGGCGTCCCGAGGATCACCGAGATGCCCCGCTCGTGCGCGCCGTCCAGGACCGGCTGGAGCCAGTCGAGGTCGAAGCGGCCGTTCTCGGGCTCCCAGGTGGACCACACCGACTCGCCGACGCGGATCACCGTGAAGCGGGCCTCGGCCATCAGGTCGAGGTCGTCCTTGAGGCGCTCGTACGGCTGGTACTCGTGGTAGTACGCGGCACCGAACAGGACGCGTCGGGGCAGCTCGAACATGCTTCTCCTTCAGATGAGTTGGCGGTACGTCAGCCCTTGACCGCGCCCGTGGACAGGCCTTCGAGAAGCTGTTTGCGCAGCAGCACGAAGAGGGCGACGGCGGGCAGGACGGCGAGGACGGCTCCGGCGAGCACGAGGTCGTACTGCCGTTGCTCCGACACGAACAGGGTCTGCAGGCCCAGCGGCAGGGTGTACTGGGAGCTGTCGGAGACCAGCACCAGCGGCCACAGGAAGCTGTTGTAGCTCTGCAGGAACTGCCAGACGGCCAGGGCGCCCAGCGAGGGCCGCAGCAGCGGCAGCACGATGGTGCGGAAGATGCCGAACTCGCTCGCCCCGTCGATGCGGGCGGCCTCCAGCACCGAGTCCGGGACGGACTGCACGATGTACTGCTGCATCATGAAGATCCCGAACGCGGGCGCCACCCACGGCACGATCAGCGCGAACCAGGGGCTGCCGAGCCCGGTCTTCACGAGGATCACGAACAGCGGCACGAGGACGACCGCGAACGGGATCGACAGCGAGCTGAACATGACGTTGAACAGCAGCCGCTTCCCGGCGAAGCGGAACTTGGCGAAGCCGTAGCCGGCGAGCGCGCAGACGAAGACGGACACGGTGGTGGCGACGACGGCGACCACCGTGCTCATCAGGAACCAGCGGCCGAAGGGCTGCTCGGTGAGCAGGGTGCGGTAGTTGTCCAGGGTGAAGGGGTCGGGGAGGAGCTTCGGCGGGTAGCCGAAGATCTCGCCGCGCGGCTTGAACGAGCCGCTCAGCGCCCACAGCAGCGGGGCGAGGAAGCCCAGGAACAGCAGGACCAGGACGCCGTAGAGGGGCAGGCGGGCGCGTGTCATGAGGTGGCCCTCCCGATGCCGAGGAGACGGTTGACGAGCCGGCTGAGGCCGAAGACGAGGACGAAGAGGACGACGGCGGCGGCCGCCGCGTAGCCGAACTGCTGGCGCTGGAAGGCGGCCCGGTAGATGAACATGGTCACCGAGAGGGTGGACTCGGCCGGTCCGCCGCCGGTCAGCAGATACGGCTCCTCGAAGACCTGGGCGGCGCAGATGAAGGACGTGACGACGACGAACGCCGTCACCGGCTTCAGCGCCGGCAGGGTGACGGTGGTGAAGGTACGCAGCCGCCCGGCCCCGTCGATCGCGGCGGCCTCGTACAGCTCCCGGGGCACGTTCTGGAGCCCGGCGAGGAAGAAGACGGTGAGGTAGCCGGTCCAGCGCCACAGCATGACCAGGGCGATGCTCACCTTGGCGACGGTCGGGTCGCCGAGCCAGTCGACACCGCCGGTGCCGAACAGGGACCGCAGCACCGCGTTCGCCAGCCCGAACTGCCGGTCGAAGATCAGGCCGAAGACCAGGGCGACGAGGATCGGGGAGACGACGACCGGCACGAAGTAGGCGGTACGCCACAGGTCACGGGCCCTGAGGCCCTTGGCGTTGAGCGCCTGGGCAATCAGCAGCGCGAGCGGCACGATGACACAGACCGCGACCAGCACGAAGACGGCGGTGTTCCCGAGGGCCCGGTGAAAGCTGATGTCGGTGGCGAGCAGCCGGTAGTTGCGCAGCCCCACCCACTGCGGGGTACCCAGCCCCACCCACTCGGTGAGACTCAGCCACAGCGAGACCCCGACCGGGATCAGCATGAACAGGACGTAGAGGAGATAGAAGGGGGAGATGAAGAGGTAGGGCGCCCAGGATCTGCGGGGGCGGTGCGCTGTGCGGTCCGGGTCGCCGTGCCGGTGCGTGATGCGGGACGGTCCGGTGACGGTGGTGGTCATGTCGTCGTCCTCCTAACGTCCGGCCTGGTCACGAAAGTCCGCCGCGGTCTGCTTCAGGGCCTGCCGTGGGGTCAGGCTGCCGCGATAGGCGCGCAACAGGTTGCCCGCGAGGACGTCGTAGAGGATCGACTGGTCCGGGCTCTGATGGAACGCCGGCACGTCCGGCAGCAGCGAGCGGTAGAGGCCGAACAGCCGCTGGCCGCCGCAGAATTCGTCCCGGTACGCGCCCAGACGCGGATCCTCGTACACGGACCGCCGCGTGGGCAGATAGCCGGTCTCGGTGAACCGCCGCACCTGGCCCTCGTGGGTGAGCCAGGTCCTGAAGAGGAACTCCGTGGCCGCCCGGGTGTTGGCCTTGTCCCTGACGACGCCGAAGCCGGTGCCGCCGAGCGCGGCGGTCACTCCGCCGCCTCCGCCGAACCGGGGCAGGGCACGCACGCGCCACTTGCCCTTCTGCTCGGGCACGTTGGGCAGCAGGCCGTAGTTCTTGTACCAGATGGCCATGGGCAGACCGATGACCCGGCCGCTCTTCAGCGCCGTCTGCATGGCGGCCCCGTAGTAGTCGGCCACGTCGATGACGAACCCGCTGCGCAGCCCCTCGCAGAGGAACCGCAGCACCTCCTCGGCCTCCGGCGAGTCCAGCCGCAGCGTCCCGTCGGCGTCGAAGAACGCGCCGCCGCGCTGGTAGAGCAGCATCTGGAAGGACTGCACGACCTGGCCCGGGTCGCTGCCCACCGTGGAGACGACGCACATCGACGCGTTGTGGTCCCGGTGCACCCGGGCACCGGCCTCGGCGAACTCCTCCCAGGTCTGGTCGCCTTGGAGGAGCCCGTACTCGTCGAAGAGGTCCTCGCGGTAGAAGTACACGACCATCGGGGTGTCCGAGTCGAAGGCGTAGACCTGGCCGTCCCTGCTGAAGGGGGCGGTACGGGCGGGCAGCAGGTCGTCCTTGAGGCCGGGCACGGCCTCGATGTCGGGCGTGAAGTCGTGCAGCAGCCGTTCGGCGATGTCGCCGCGCAGCATCCGCGGGAAGCTGCCGATCTCGAAGCCCACCAGGTCGGGGGTGCCGCGCCCGGCGACGGCCTGGGCGAGGAGCTTGGTGACGATGTCCGGCGGTCCGGAGCGGGTGACCTTCAGGTGGTAGCGGAAGTCGGTGGCACGATCGGCCTCCGGGACGCCCTTCACGAAGAACGCCTCGTAGCCCGGGTCGTGGGTCCACAGGGAGAGGGTGACGTCGCCGGAGGTGCGGGGCGTCGTGTCACCCGTTCCGCAGGCGGAGAGTGCGGCGGCCGTACCGAGGCCGAGGGCTCCGCGCAGCAGGGCGCGGCGGGTCGGAGGGGCGGGGGACGGTGGGGTGTACACACGTGACTCCTCACGTGGTGCGGCTACGGGTGGGGTTGCGCGAGGCCCGGGTCCCGTACCGGGCCGGTGGAGGCCCGTACGGTCAGCTCGACCGCCTGGTCGGCGGGTTCGGCCGGTGCGGGGCGGCCCTCGATGAGGGCGATCAGTACGTCGACGGCGCGATCGGCGACGGCGGCGAAGTTCTGCCGGACGGTGGTCAGCGGCGGGGAGAGATAGGCGGCGGTGGGGATGTCGTCATAGCCGACGACGCTCACGTCACCGGGGACGGCGCGGCCCGCGTCGGCGAACGCGCGCAGGGCGCCGATGGCCATGTCGTCGTTGGCGGCGAACACGGCCGTGACATCAGAGAGCCGGGCGAGCTGCCGTCCGGCGGCGTACCCGGAGGCCGGGCTCCAGTCGCCGGGTGACGGCAGGGGTGGTTCGGGCGCGCCGGCGGCGGCGAGAGCCTCGCGCCAGCCGCGCAGACGGTCCCGGGCGGCCCACCAGTCCTGCGGTCCTGGCAGGTGCCAGACGGTGCGGTGGCCCAGGGACAGCAGATGCTCGGTGGCGAGCCGGGCGGCCGTGACGCCGTCGCCGCCGACCACGGCACAGGTGCCCTGGGCGAGTTCCACGCCCTCGCCGACGCTGACCACCGGCACATCGGCGCTGAGCCTGAGCGGCACGCCGTCGTCGATGGGCTCGGACAGCACGATGCCGTCCACGCCCTGCTCCAGCAGCGCGTCCACGGCGACGGAGACCTTCTGCCCTTCCAGGGTGCTGGCCAGGGCGACGGAGTACCCGGCGCGCTGCATCGCCCGTTCCAGGGCGATGAGCAGGGTCGAGGGGCCGTAGAGCGAACTGCCCAGGGAGACCACGCCGATCCGCCGGTAGCGGCCGAGGAGCAGGGCCCGGGCCGCGGTGTTGGGACGGTAGTCCAGTTCGCGGATGACCCTCAGAACGCGGTCGCGTACCTCCGGGCTGACGTGCGGCTCGCCGTTGACGACCCGCGAGACGGTCTTCTGCGACACCCCGGCGGCCCGCGCGACCTCGGTCATGCCGGGACCCCGGCGGCGACGGCCGCCTTCCGCTCCGGTCGTCGTCATGAGGGCTCCCAGGGGGTGGCACGGGCATGGACTACGTAGTCAGGCTGGGGCTCGCTGATGGAAAGAGCTGCTTGACTACGTAGTCACGCCAGTGTGGGAGTCCGGGCGGGCGGCGTCAATGCTCCGGACGGAGCCGATCTCCGACACCCCATTGATTGCTTGATTCAGCATCTCTAGCATCACTCGGTGGCTCCATTCACCTCTCCCTTCATCCCTCCCCGGGAAGGAGATTCCGTGTTCCCAGCCACTCGTCTCAGACTGCCCGCCGCCGCGCTGCTGCTGGCACTGGGCCTCACGCTCGCGCAGGTGCCGCCTTCGGCCGCCGCACCGGACGAGCCCTCGAAGGCCGCCGCCCTGCCCCAGGTGTGGCCGCGGCCGAAGAGCATCCACGCGGGGCCCGGCCGCCTCACGGTTCCCGAGCGGGTCGTGGCGGTCGTCGGGCGCGGGACCGACCCGTCGGCCCGGCGGCTCGTCGAGACCGTCCTGCGCGACGCCGGAGCCAAGCGGATCGTGACGGCCGGCAAGCCGCCCGCGAAGGCCGGGTTCACCGTCTTCCTCGGCGGCCCGGAGGAGAACACCGCCACGGCCTCGGCCCTGAAGCGCCTCAAGACCCCCTCCCCCGCCGGACTGCCCTCCGGCGGCTACGTCCTCGCCTCCGGCCGCAAGGACGGCCGCACCCTCCTCGCCCTGTCCGGCACCGACCGTACCGGCACCTTCTACGCCGCCCAGACCCTGCGCCGACTGGTCACGAGGACCGTGCCCGTGGTGACGGTCCGGGACTGGCCCACGGCCGCGCTGCGCGGAGTGATCGAGGGCTTCTACGGCACCCCCTGGTCGCACACCGAGCGGCTGCACCAGCTCGACTTCTACGGCCGCACCAAGCAGAACGTCTACGTCTACTCCCCCAAGGACGACCCCTACCTGCGCGACCGGTGGCGCGACGAGTATCCGCCCGCCGAACTGCGGCAGTTGAAGGAACTGGTCGACCGGGCCGACGCCAACCACGTCCGCTTCACCTACGCCCTCTCCCCGGGGCTGTCCGTCTGCTACTCCTCGGCCGCCGACATCGCCGCCCTCACCCGCAAATTCGACTCGCTGTACGCCATCGGGGTGCGCTCCTTCGCGATCCCGCTGGACGACATCAGCTACACGACGTGGAACTGCCCCGCCGACGAGAAGGAGTTCGGCACGGGCGGCGGTGCGGCGGGGGCGGCGCAGGCGCATCTGCTCAACGAGGTCTGGAAGGACTTCTCGGCCGGCCGCTCCGGCCTGCACCCCCTGGAGATGGTCCCCACCGAGTACTCCGATCTCGCCGACTCCCCCTACAAGAAGGCGCTGCGGGAGAAGCTGGACCCGTCGGTGGTCGTGGAGTGGACCGGCGTCGGCGTGATCGCCCCCACCATCACCGCCGAGCAGGTCGCGAAGGCCCGTGAGGTCTACGGCCATCCGATCCTGGTCTGGGACAACTACCCGGTGAACGACTACGTCACCAGCCGTCTGCTGCTCGGCCCCTACACCGGCCGCGAGCCCGGCGTGGCGAAGGCGGCGACCGGGGTGACCGCCAATCCGATGGTCCAGGGTCAGGCGAGCCGGCTCGCCCTGTTCACCTCGGCGGCCTATCTGTGGAACCCGGACGCCTACGACCCACGGGCCGCGTTCCTCGCCTCCGTCCGCGACCTGGCCGGGCCGGACGCCGCCAAGTGGCTGCGGATCTTCGCCGAGAACAACTACTCGTCCCAGTTGGACGCGACCGAGTCCCCGACGCTGAGCGCCCTCATCGCCGCGTTCCGCAAGGCGTACGACGAGGACTCCGGGCTCGACCGTGCCGCCGCCGCGCTCCGGTCGTACTTCGCCGACATGGCCGCCACACCCCGTGAACTCCGGGCCTGCCTCGACAACCCCGGGTTCCTCCGGGAGACCTCGGCCTGGCTGGACAAGCTCGGCCGCTACGGCACGGCGGGACGCACGGCCGTGGATCTGCTGCTGGCCGGCAAGCGCGGTGACTCCGACGCGGTCACCACGTACTGGAACCGGCTGAGGTCCCAGCGCAAGGAGCTGGACGCGATACCCCAGCAGGTCTCTCCGGGCGTGATGGACCGGTTCCTCTACACGGCGATGATCGAGAACGCGCCCGACCCGGGGGTGGACGCGGCGTTCGCGCCGGGTTCCGTCAGTCTGAAGCCGGGCGGTTCCGCGAAGATCTCGCTCTCCTTCTCCGACCAGGCCGCCACCGCCGCCCGGACGGTGACCTGGAAGCTGACCGCCCCCGACGGCGTCACCGTCTCGCCCGCCGAGGGCACCGCGACGGTCCCGGCCGGGGGCAGCACGTCGGCGACGGTCACCGTCACGGCCGGGGAGAACGCGCGTGCCGGAGTGCGATCGGTCGGGGTTTCGGGTGACGGCGTGCTCGACCGTGCGCTCCCGGTCCAGGTCACCGACGGCACGGGCTCGTCGAGGGCGCTGACGGCCAACTTCAGTGGGGCGTCGGTCAGTTCCGTCGACCTGTCCTCGAAGAAGGCCACCGACATCGCCGTGGGTGCCAACCCCGGTGAGGTGGTGACGAGTGCGGACGGGCGGACCGCCTACGCGGCCAACCAGGGCTCGAACACGGTCAGCGTGATCGACGTGGCGCAGGGCAAGGTCACCGCCACGGTCCCCGTCGGCAAGGTCCCGGCCGGGCTCGCGCTCACGCCGGACGGCCGCACCCTCTGGGTCGCCAACTACACGGACGGCACGGTCCAGCCCGTCGACACGGCCTCCCTCACCCCGGGAGCGCCCGTCCAGGTCGGCAACGGGCCCGAGAACCTGGCGATCACGCCCGACGGCCGGACGCTCTACGTGCCCAACATCAAGGACGACACGGTCACCCCGGTCGACCTGACCACCCGTAAGGCCGCTGCCGCCGTCCCCGTCGGCCCGAGCCCCTTCAACGTCGTGGCCGCGCCGGACGGGAAGACGGTGTACGTGTCCAACTCCGGTGGCTCGACGGTCACTCCGATCGACACGGCCACGAACGACACCGAGCCGACCCTCCTGGTCTCCGGCCAGGCCTACGGTCTCGCGCTGTCCCCGGACGGCCGGACCCTGTGGGTCAGCCCCAGCACCGGCGACACCGTGACGCCCGTCGACACGGTCACCGGCGCCCCCGGCAGGACGGTGAAGGTCGGCAGGTCCGCCTTCGACGTCGCGCTGGACTGGAACGGCGGCACGGCGTACGTCACCACCGCCGACGCGGGCGCCCTGGTGCCCGTCGACACGGAGTCGGGGACCGTCGGGGCGCCGCTGACGACCGGCGCGTATCCGCTGGCCGTCGCGCTGACGCCGGTGCCTGTGCCTGTGCCTGTGCCCGTGAAGTGAGATGCGGACGGCCGGGGTCCCTCATCGGGGCCCCGGCCGTTTCGTACGGTCCGGTTCAGCTCGCGGTGCGGCGGATCCGGCCCGCGTACTTCTTCTCCAGCTCCAGGTTGCCCTCGAAACCGCCGGGCACGTTGGCCGAGACATAGACCGGAGGGCGTTCGCCGGCGGCGAGGAGGCGTCCGGCGGCCTCGGCGACGGTCATCTGGACCAGCATCACGCCGGTGAGTGTGGACAGGGCGCAGACCGAGCCGCCGCCGGGGAGTTCGAGCAGGGAGTCGCCGCGCGGGGCCGCGTTGTCGAGGACGACGTCGGCGATGTCGGCCAGCTTCCGCCCGCTGGGATGGGCGGCGGGGACGGCCCGGGTGTGAGTGAGGGAGGTGAGGGCCAGGACGCGGTGGCCGTGCTCCTTGGCGTGCAGGGCCATCTCCACGATGACGTTGTTGACGCCGGAGTTGGAGATGACGACGAACAGGTCCTGGGGGTTCGGGGCGGCGAGATCGTAGATCCGCCGCGCCACCCCGGCCTGCCGTTCGAGGAGCGGGTCGTCGAGGACGGCCGGGTCCTCACCGCCGTAGAGGACGAGGTCGGCGATGCTCAGCCGGTTGGTGGGGACCAGTCCGCCGGCGCGGCCGGCGAGTTCGAGGACGAGGGCCTGCGAGTGGCCCGTGCCGAAGGCGTGGACGACACCGTCCGCACGGACGCACTCGGCGACCAGGTCGGCGGCGGCGGCCACCTCGTCGCGGGCGGACTCGATGACCTGCTGGAGGACGACGAGGCTCTCCCGCGCGAACCCCTGGGCGCTCACAGACTCGACGGACACGCGACACACTCCCCACTGATGGATTGAACCACCCTACACTTCTCCATCGATGAATCTATAAACCATATCGGGTCCTGGTATTCAAGTCATGCGAGGAAGGGTGGCTGGTACCTTCTCCCCATGCCTCCCACGGACGTCACCACACTGATCCGCACCGAGCTGCCCCGGCTGGCGGGCTCCCTGCGGAAGGTCGGCGAGCTGATCCTGGAGGATCCGGCCGCCGTCACCCACTGTTCGGCCGCCGAGCTGGGCCGCCGCACGGGCACCTCCCAGGCGACCGTGACCCGTTTCTGCCGGGCCATCGGGCTGGACTCCTACCAGCACCTGCTGATCGAACTGGCCCAGGAGCGCGGCCGGGGCGAGGTCTCCGACTGGGGCACCGCCGAGATCGGCCCGGACATCTCGCCGGACGACAGCCTGGAGCGGGTCGTGCAGGTCGTCGGCACGGCGGACCTGCGAGCCATCCAGCAGACCATCGACCGGATCGACCTCGACGCGCTCGAACGCGCGGCCCAGGCCCTGGCCCGTGCGCGGCGCATCGACGTCTACGGGGTCGGCGGCAGCGGCGCGGTGACCCAGGAGACGGAGACCCGGCTGTTCCGCATCGGCTGCTCGGTCCGCGCCTGGACCGAGGTGCACGCGGCCGCCACCTCGGCGGCCCTGCTCACCCCGGCGGACGTGGCCATCGGCATCTCCCACTCCGGTACGACCCGCGAGACCCTCGAACCGTTCGAGATGGCCAAGGAGCGCGGCGCCACCACCATCGCCCTGACCACCGACCCGCGCTCGCCGCTGTCCAGGTCCGCCGACATCCGGCTCATCCCGTCCTCCTCGGAGACCAGCTTCCGGGCCGAGAGCATCAGCAGCCGGCACTCCGTGCTGATGCTCGTGGACTGCCTCTACGTCCGGGTCGCCCAGCTCACCTACCAGCGGGCGAGCGCCTCGCTGGCACTGACCGACCACATCACCCCGCAGCACGCGGTGAAGTCCCGCCGGACCAAGTGAGCCTGGCCGAGGGTGCATGGATGAACCACCAAGTTGACGTGAAGATGGTTGTTTGAATCATTCCTGCCGTGCAGGATGGGGCTCCCCCAGAGCACTCGTAGGAGCCCCATGCGTGTCACCTCTGTCGAGTCGACCGAGCTCTTCACCGGGACCACCGAACAGCCGCGCCAAGTGGTGGCCGTCGAGCTGAGCCACGCCCCGGGCCGGACGGTCCGGCTCACCGTCGGGGGCCCGGGCCTCACCGGCACCGCGGAGACCACCGTCGGCGAGGACGGCACCGTACGGGCCGAGATATCCGTGACCGGCGAGGACCTGGTCCCCGGCGACCGCCGCGAGATCACCGTCACCGCCGCGGACGGGGACGAAGTCACCACCCGCACCGGCGAGTTCACGGCGGCCGAACCGGGCTGGACCATGTTCATGGTCAGCCACTTCCACTACGACCCCGTCTGGTGGAACACCCAGGGCGCCTACACCGAGACCTGGGACGTCGCCGACGACCCGGCGACCAGCGGACTGCCCGCCCGTACCTTCGACTCGCGCGGCCAGTCCGGCATGAGCCTGGTGAGGGCCCACTGCGACCTGGCCCGCCGCGACCCGGCGTACACCTTCGTGCTCGCCGAGGTCGACTACCTCAAGCCCTACTGGGACTCCTTCCCGGAGGAACGCGCCTTCCTGCGGCAGCTGATCCGCACCGGCCGCGTCGAGATCATGGGCGGCACCTACAACGAGCCCAACACCAACCTCACCGGCGCCGAGGCGACCGTGCGCAACGCCCTGTACGGCGACGGCTTCCAGCGCGGGATCATCGGGGCCTCGCCCGAGACGGCCTGGCAGCTGGACGCCTTCGGGCACGACCCGCAGTTCCCGGGGCTGATGGCGGACGCGGGCGTCACGTCCAGTTCGTGGGCGCGCGGGCCGTTCCACCAGTGGGGTCCGACGCTGTCGGTGTTCGGCGAGGAGCCGAGGGACCCGGGCCGGATGCAGTTCCCGGCCGAGTTCGACTGGATCGCCCCGTCGGGGCGCGGCCTGCTGACCGCGTACATGGTCAACCACTACGGCGCCGGCTGGGCGATCGACAACGCCCCCACCCTGCCGGAGGCGAACGCCGCCGCTTACAAGCTGTTCCAGCGGCTCAAGCAGGTCGCGCTCACCCGCAATGTGCTGCTCCCGGTGGGCGGGGACTACGCGCCGCCGTGCCGCTGGGTGATGGACATCCACCGCGACTGGAACGCCCGGTACGTGTGGCCTCGCTTCATCAGCGCGATCCCCCGGGACTTCTTCGCCGCCGTCCGCGCGGAGCTGGAGACGGAGGGCCGCAAGGCCTCCCCGCAGACCCGCGACATGAACCCGATCTACACCGGCAAGGATGTCTCCTACATCGACACCAAGCAGGCCCAGCGCCACGGTGAGTCCCTCCTCGCCGACGCCGAGGCCTGGGCGACGCTCGCCTCGCTCGTCACCGGGCACCCCTGTCCGGACGCGGCCCTGGACAAGGCCTGGCGGCAGCTCGTCTACGGCGCCCACCACGACGCCATCACCGGCTCGGAGTCGGACCAGGTGTACATCGACCTGATGACCGGCTGGCGGGAGCTGCACGACCTGGCCGGGAGCGTGCACGCCGACGCCACCCAGGCCCTGGCCGACCAGGTCGCCCCCGGTGACGGCCCCGACCTGGTCGTGTTCAACTCCGCGACCTGGGCGCGGCGGGACGTTCTGACGGTCGACGACCCTGGGCTCGTGCCCCGGGGGCTCCCCGCAGTCCGCGAGGACGGCCGGCTGCATGTCGTCGTCCCGGAGGTACCCGGCATGGGCCTCAAGGCGCTCCCGCTCACCGAGGGGTCCGTCCCGGGATGGGAGCCCGCCGAAGGCCTCACCATCCGCAACGAGTTCTACGAGGTGACGGTCGACCCGGCACGCGGCGGTGGCGTCAGCAGTCTGCGCGCCCTGGCCGAGGGCGGCCGGGAGTTGCTGCGGCCCGGGGACATCGGCAACGAGATCGTCGTCCAGGAGGAGTACCCGAGGCACCCGCGCTTCGGCGAGGGCCCCTGGCATCTCACCCCGACCGGCACGACCGCCGCCCGCGGCCGGGACGTGACAGCCGAGGTGCGCGCCGAGCACTCCCCCGCCGGTTCCCGGCTCACCGTCACCGCCGACCTCGGCCTCTTCCGCTGCACCCAGCGCCTGACGCTGTGGCAGGGCGTCGACCGGCTCGACGTCACCACGACCGTCGACGGGTACGACGGCGCCGACCGGCTCATCCGGGTGCGCTGGCCGTCGGACGTGCGGGGCGGGCTGCCGGTGCACGAGGTGGCCGACGCGGTGATCGGGCGCGGGTTCGGGTTCGTGGAGGTGGACAGCGAGCGGTTCCCGTGGACGCTGGACAACCCGGCGAACACCTGGTTCGGGCTCGGCTCCACCGCCCGGGTCGCGGTGCACGACGACTCCGGCACACTCCTCGGGCACCGCTCGATCGGCGTCGCCGAACTCGTCTACGCCGACTGGGACACGGCGGGCGACCTCGGGACCCCGCTCGCGGCGGCCCTGGTCCGGGCCGGGGTCACGGCGACCTCGACCATCGCGGGCGGCCCCCGCTACGGCGACCTGGAGGTCGACTCCAACCTCCCCGACATCCGGATCGCCGTCGGCGGCCCCGACCGCAACACCGTGGTCGCCGAGGCGCTCGGCTGGGACCCGGCGGCCGGGCGGGAACTCAGGCGCCAACTCGCCGAGCGGGGCGTGGCCGCCGTCTGGGTCGCACCGCGCGCCTCTCTGCGCGAGGAGTGGATCCCCGGCGCCGACCTGCGCGACCTGGAACGCCTTCCGCTGCTGGTGGTGGCGGGCGCCCGCCCCGAGGACGACGCCAAGGCGGTCGACGCGATCGTCGCCGACCTGGACGACTTCACGGTGACGGCGACGGCAGCGGGCGGCGGCGAGGCACTCCCGCCCGGTGACGCCTGGGACGGACGCGGCTTCGCCGTCCTCAACCGTGGCACGCCCGGCTGCGTCATCACCTCCTCCGGCGACCTCTACATGTCCCTGATGCGCTCCTGCACCGGCTGGCCGTCCGGCATCTGGGTGGACCCACCCCGCCGGACCGCCCCCGACGGCTCCGGCTTCCAGCTCCAGCGCTGGTCGCACACCTTCGAGTACGCCGTCGTCGCGGGCCCGGGCGACTGGCGCGCACTGCGCCTGCCCCAGGCCGGGCACGCGTACAACCGCCCCCTGACGGCCCGGCTGCGACGGTCCTCCGGCTCCCTTCCGAGGGAAGTCGCGTTGCTGCGCCTGGAATCCGACGGCGAGGTACTGCTCGACGCGCTCAAGCCGGCCGGCTCCCCGCTGGCCCGGGGCAGCGCGGCGCCCGTGGATCCGGGACAGGGCGTCGTAGTCCGCGTGCACGAGGCCGACGGACGCCCGACGCGGACCCGGCTGTCCGGCCCGCTGGCCTGGTCGACGGGCGCCCGCGCCGACGTCCTGGAGAGGCCCGGGGAGCCACTCGCCCCGGACGGCGACGGCGCCTTGGAGGTCGAGCTGTCCGGCTTCGAGGTCGCCACGATCCTGGCCACCCCGGCCCACGCGCCGGACCCCGCACCCGGGCCGGGCATCGACGCCCACGAGCCCGCCCAGCCGATCGCCACCCGCTACTGGCTCCACAACTCCGGCCCCGCCCCACGCGGCAACATGCCCGTCGCGGTCTACCTCTCCCCCACCACCCTCACCGCCGACGGCCCGGTCACGGCGACCGTCCGGGTCTCCTCGGAACTCACCGACGCCCCGGTGTCGGGCACGGTGACCTTCGAGGCCCCGCCCGACTGGGCCACCGACCCCGCCGAACTCCCCTACGCCCTCGGCCCCGGCGGCTTCACCCTCACCGACATCACGGTCACACCACCCCCGGCCGCCGCCCCCGGCCGGCACTGGCTCGCTGCCCGGCTGTCGTACGGCGGCCAGACGTACGAGGACGTGGTGGCCCTGGACGTACCGGACGGGCGCACCGGCCCGACTCTGGTGGCGGATCTGGGAGTCGAGCGGGTGACCGTCCGCCGGGGAGAACGGGCCCGGGTCCCCGTGACCCTACGGAACCCCACACGCGGCCCCGTCAACGGCACGATCTGGGCCGTGTCCTCCTGGGGCACCTGGCCCGGCATCACCCCGGGCTGCCAGGGCTTCACGGTGCCCGGCGGGGAGCAGGCCGAGTCCGTGATCGAGGTGGACGGCACCGCGATACCACCGGGTTCGTACTGGCTGATGGCAAAGGCTGCCTGGCACGGCTGTGTGGCGTACACGAAGGCCGTGGTACTGGAGGTGACGCCTTGACGGAGGACTACGCAGCGCGCGTCCAGGGTGAGGCGATCCCGAAGGAACGCGTGGCCGCCTTCCTGGACAGGGGCGGTGCAACCCCTCTTGGGGGCGCGGGGAACTGCGCGACCAGCCACAACACCGCCGCACACGCAAGACGACACCGCCAACAACGGCGCTGGGCGACGCAGGTGGTCATCACAGACGAACTCGCCCGCCGCGCCTGCACGGAACGAGGCCTCCCCCCACCGCCCGACGCTCTTCCGACGCACCTGCTCAACGTCCCCGAAACCGACATCGCCGGCCTCGGCAGCATCATCGCCGCAGCCCTGTCCCACTCCCCCGCCACCCGAGCCCTGCTCGCCGACCTGGAACACGAGCAGGACATCCCCGAGAGGGCCGTACGGGACTACTACGACCGCAACCAGGACCGCTTCCTCACCCCCGATGCCCTACGCCGCGGCGTCGACCCCTACGACGAATCAGCGACCTCGGACATCCAGCCGTACGGGCACGTACGCCACGGCATCGAACACGACCTACGCCAAGCCGCCGCCCGACGCGCCTTCTTCACCTGGCTCGACAAGGCCCGAGCCGACATCGAGTACGCCGAAGGCCACGAGCACCCCGGCGACCCCACACACCAGGACCACGAACACCGCCACTGAGCAAAACCATTGACCTCCGATGAATTCTGGTCCACATTTTCATCAATCGAAGTCCGACTTGGTGATTTGATCCAGCGACTCGATCCAGCGACGACTGGTCCCAGGAGGGCAGCAATGCGCGCAAGAAGACTCACCGGATCCCTGACCTGTCTGGTCGTCCTGACCCTGACGGCCGCCGGCTGCGGCCTGTCCGGCGGCGGTTCCGACGGCGGTGACGCCACGGCGGGCGGCTGCAAGGTCGACCAGGGCAACGTCGGTTCCGGCAAGCTCTCCGGCGAGGTCAAGGGAAAGATCACGTTCCAGACGACCAACCTGAAGAAGGACTTCGGGAAGTACTTCAACGGTGTCATCGACGCCTTCGAGCAGGCCCACCCCGGCGCCGAGGTGAACTGGATCGACGACCCGGGCGACGCCACCTTCACCCAGCGCCTGGTCGCCGACGCGCAGGGCTGCACGCTCCCGGACGTGGTGAACATCAACGTCAACACGGCGGTGGCGCTGACGAAGAACGGTTATCTGCTCAACCTGGACAACAAGGCGCCGGACGCGGGCAAGCCGTTCGCCCCCGCCCTGTGGAAGTCCAGCATGTACGCCGACGCGGACGGCAAGAAGGTGCACAGCGTGCTGCCCTGGTACTCCGGCGGCATCGTGCAGACCTTCAACACCGACCTGATGAAGAAGGCAGGCCTGGACCCGGCCAAACCTCCGACCACCGTGCTCGGCCTGTTCGACGACGCGGAGAAGGTGGCCAAGGCCTCCGGCGGCAAGTACTACGCGTTCCTCGCCAACCCGCAGCTGCGCATCCCGGCCGACTGGCAGCAGATGGGCATAGAGATCCTCTCGGCCGACGGCAAGAAGTTCACCTTCGCCGACGACCCGAAGACCGCGCAGTGGGTCGAGGCCATGACCAAGCTCTACAAGGCCGGCGGCATGCCCAGGGACTCACTGTCGTCCACGCAGGACCCGGCCAACGTCTACGGCCAGGGCAAGCTGGTCTACGGCCCGACGAACCCCAACTTCCTGCGGTTCATCCAGCAGAACAACCCGAGCGTCTACAAGAAGACCGGTGTCGGCCGGTTCATGCTCGACGCCCTCGGCCACACCGTCGGCGCCCCGCAGTACGTCGGCACCGCCTCCACCAGCAAGAACGCCCCCACCGCGCTGGCCTTCGCACAGTTCCTGACGAACGCCGAGAACCAGCTCGCCTGGGCCAAGGACCCGAACGTCGTCATCTTCCCCTCCACCACGGCCTCCCTGAACGACCCGTTCTTCCAGTCGGTCAAGGGTGACGACCCCTTCGCCGAGGCCCGCAAGATCGTCGCCAGTGACCGCAAGACCGCCACGGCCGACGAGATCGCCCTCACCCCCGGTGAGCTGAACGCCATCTCGGCCCAGATCCAGCTGGCCATGCAGGGCAAGAAGAGCGCAGAGGACGCTCTGAAGGAGGCACAGTCCAAGGCCACCCAGCTGATAGAGCAGGGCAGCTGAGGATGACGCAACCGACCGTCCACCAGGCGCCCGTCCCCGCTCCCCCGGGTGCGGGCGCCCGACACCCCGGCGGCGCTTCCTCCTCCCGGCCGCCGGGGCCCCTGCGCCGCGCCCTCCGCTTCGTGACGCCCGGCCCGAGCGCCGACGCGGGGGGCGCGGCGCTCCACCGCCGCTGGTGGCTGCCCTGGCTGTGGATGACCCCGGCGATCATCGGCGCGACCGTGTTCGGGGTGTTCCCGTTCCTCAACACGGTCGTCGTCTCCTTCACCGACGCCAAGCCGCTCGGCGGGGCGTACAACCTCGTCGGGCTGGACAACTACCGCCGGATGCTGGGCGATCCGGACTTCTGGCTGGCCACCCGCAACAGCCTGCTGTACGCGCTGTTCGTCGTCCCGCTGATGGTGCTGCTGCCGCTGCTGCTCGCGATCCTGGTGGAGAAGAACCTGCCGGGCATCGGCTTCTTCCGCTCCGCCTTCTACACGCCGGTGCTGGCCTCCAGCGTGGTCGTGGGCCTGAGCTGGCAATGGCTGCTGAGCGACCAGGGACTGGTCAACACCTGGCTGCAGAAGGCCCACATCATCCGCGAGGCCATCCCGTTCCTGTCCGACTCCTGGCTGATCCTGCTGTCGGCGATGGGCCTGACGCTGTGGAAGGGCCTCGGCTGGTACATGATCTTCTACCTGGCCGCCCTCGGGAACGTCCCCAAGGAACTCCACGAGGCGGCGGCCGTGGACGGCGCGGGTGCCGTGCGACGCTTCTGGCACGTGACCGTGCCCGGCGTACGCACCTCGATGATGCTGGTCGGCACCCTGACCGGCATCGGCTCGCTGCGGGTCTTCACCGAGATCTACATGCTGGGCGGCTCCACCGGCGGCCCCGGCGGCGCCGACCGCACGCTGCCCTTCTACATCCGCGACGTCGGCCTCGACCCGCTCACCGGCAACGCCGGCTACGGCGCCGCCGTCAGCGTCGCCTTGTTCGCCCTGACCCTGGGCCTCACGCTGCTCGCCCAGCGTCTGACGAAGGAGGACGAGGGATGACGACCGCCGTCGACAAGCGCCGCCGCCTGATGCCCCGCTGGCGGGACTACGGCAGGCCGCGCGAACTGCTCGTCCGCTATCTGCTGCTGGTGTTCGTCCTGTTCATCACCGTCGGCCCGCTGCTGTGGCAGTTGCTGTCGTCGCTCAAGGGCGCGGGCGAGGACGTCTTCGGCGCCGGTGCCTCGCTGATCCCCCACCACCCGACCCTGCGGGCCTACCGCGAGATCTTCGACCAGGTCCCGGTGTGGACGTACATCAGGAACAGCCTGGTCGTCGTCGCGCTGTCCGTCACGAGCCAGCTCGTCTTCTCCACCCTGGCGGGCTACATGCTCTCCAAGCCGGGCTGGAAGGGCCGCAAGCTGGTCTGGGTCGTGCTGATGGCGTCCATGATGTTCCCCTTCGAGTCGATCATGGTGTCGTTGTTCCTCAGCATCCGGGACATGGGCCTGGTCGACCATCTGGCCGGTGTCTGGCTGCCCGGCTTCGTCGCCGCGATCAACGTCCTCATCATGCGGGCCGCGTTCCTCGCCGTACCGCGCGAGATCGAGGACGCGGCGATGCTGGACGGGGCGGGCGAGTGGAAACGCTTCCGGTATCTGTATCTGCCCTCCGCCTACGGCGCGATCCTCGTCGTCACCATCAACACCTTCATCAGCGCCTGGGACGACTTCCTGTGGCCCCTGATCGTGCTGCGCTCGGAGGAGCACTTCACGCTGACGCTCGGTCTCGCCCGGTTGCAGAGTTCGTCGTTCGGCTACGACCAGCGGATGGTGATGGCGGGTTCCGTCATCTCCGTGATCCCGGTGCTGGTGCTGTTCGTCATCACCCAGCGGTGGTTCTACAAGGGCGTCTCGTCCGGTGCCGTGAAGCTCTGATCGACCCGGAGCCCGACCGGTACGGCGGTCAGGGCCCGGCGCGCCGACTCCGCTACGCGGATCTCGACCGTGCCGGGCAGGACCGCCGTCTCCAGGTCCGGGCCCACTTGGGCCAGTTGGTCCGGACCGAGATCGAACGCGACCGTACGGCACTCTCCCGGCTCCAGCTCGACGGCCCTGAAGCCCCGGAGTTCCAGCGCGCGCGGCCAGACCGGCGTGACGAGGCGGCGCAGGTACAACTGCGCGACCGTACGCCCGTGTCGTTCCCCGGTGTTGGTGACGTCGACCTCGACGGTCCGCCCCGACAGCCGTGGCGGCCCGTAGGCGAAGCTCGTGTACGCCAGCCCGTGCCCGAAGCCGTAGAGCGGCTCGGCGCTGTCGTCGACGTAGCCGCCGTACTCGGTGTCCTTGTGGTTGTAGTAGACGGGCAGGTGGCCTGCCGAGCGCGGCACGGACACGGGCAGCCGGCCCACGGGCTCGGCCCGCCCGAGCAGCACGTCCGCGATCGCCTCGCCGCCCCAGGGGCCCGGGTACCAGGCGGTGAGCAGCGCGGCGGCCCGTTCGGCGGCCTCGGGGACGGCGTGCGGGCGGCCCTGGATCAGGACCACGACGGTGGGCGTGCCGGTCGCCGTGACGGCGTCGAGCAGGGCCTGCTGGGCCGTGCCGAGCCGGAGCCCGGCCAGGTCGACGCCTTCTCCGCAGGTCATCTCGGACACGACGGTGCGCGCGGCGCCGTTGGCGTCGAACTCGGTGCCGGGCGTACGGGCGCTGCTGCCGCCCAGCACGAGCACGGCGAGGTCGGACGTGGCGGCCTCGGCGATCGCCTCGGGGATGCCCGAGAGGTCGTCGCCGGTGAGGGCGCAGCCCTTGGCGTGGCGTACGTCGATGCCGGTACGCCGGAGTGCGTCGAGGACACTCGTGCCGGTGCCGGGGCGTTGTGGTGCGGTGTAGTCGCCCAGCTGGTGGGCGACGGTGTCGGCGTGCGGCCCGAGGACGGCGATACGGGAGCCGATCGACACGGGCAGCACGCCCTGGTCGTTGTGGAGCAGGGTGACGGCGGCCCGGGCGAGGGCGGTGCTCAGATCGCGTCCGACGGCGGGGTCCGGGAACGGGACCGCGCTGTAGGGCTGTTCGAACAGCCCGAGCCGGAACTTGAGCCGCAGCACCCGCGCGACGGCCGTGTCCAGGGCCTCCTCGCTCACCAGCCCCCGCTCGACCGCCTCCTCCAGATGGGTGAAGCCCTCGTCCCACAGGCTCAGGTCGATCCCGGCGTGGAGCGCGAGAGCCCCGGCGGAGACCTTGTCGCCGGTGATACGGGCCAGCCGGTCCACGGCCAGTCCGTCCGCCATGACGAGTCCGTCGAAGCCCCAGCGGTGGCGCAGCAGTCCGGTGAGCAGGGCGCGGTTGCCGCAGCAGGGCATGCCGTCGACCTCGTTGTAGGCGGCCATGACGGCGGCGGCTCCGGCCCGGACACCGGCGTGGGCGGCGGGGAGGTGGATCTCGTGCAGCTCCCGGAGACCGAGTTCGGACTCGGCGGAGTTGCGGCCGCCGACGGTGGCGCCCTGCCCGGCGAAGTGCTTGAGGACGACGGGGGCCTTGTCCGGGGCGAACAGCCCGTCCGGCTGGCCGAGAGGCTCCCCCTGCATACCGCGGACGAGCGCCTCGGTGAGCCGTGCGGCCAGGTACGGGTCCTCGCCGAAGCACTCCTCGGTCCGGCCCCAGCGCGGATCCCGGGCGATGTCCAGGGCCGAGACCAGGGCGACATGCCCGCCGCGGGCGCGCAGTTCGGCGGCGGCGTGGGCGGCGGCCCGCTCGTGGAGCCCGGGGTCCCAGCCGGCGCCGACGGCCGGATTGACGGGCAGGACCGTGCCGTCGAGGGCCATGTGCCCGTGCGGCACCTCCTCGACGAACAGGGCCGGGATGCCGAGCCGACTGTGCTCGACGACATGCCGCTGCACGAGGTGGGCCAGTTCGGCACCGTCCTCGGCGCCGGACCCGGTGGTGTGGTCGACACCCGACCAGGCGTCGGCGCGCAACAGCCCGTACAGGGCCCCGAGTCCGGCGAAGCGCTCGGTCTCGGCGTACAGGGCGTCGGTGAGTTCGAAGCCGCCGTCGGGGGTGCGGCGGTAGGCGTCCCAGCCGTACATCCGCTGGTTGAGCTGGCCGGCCTTCTCGCGCGGGGTCATGCGCGCGAGCAGGTCGCGGACGCGGTCGTCGACGGGGGCGGTGGGGTCGCGGTACAGGGGCGTGGACTGCCGGGTGGCGGTCATGTACGGCCCTGGTGGGCGAGCCGGGCCAGGGCCACGGCGCCCCGGCGGCCGTCGGGCACCCAGTCGAGGGGCAGGTCGAGGGTCCGGAGGCGGGCTTCCAGGCGCGAGGTGAGCGGCCCGTCGGGCCCGAGCAGACCTCCGGTGGCCACGACCCGTTCTCCTGAGCAGGGGTCCAGCGCCTTGATGGCTTCGGCGAGTTGGTCGGCGGCCTCGTCCAGGATGGCCAGGGCGACGGTATCCCCGGCCGCCTCGACGACCAGCGGCGCGAGGCGTGCCAGGCGGATGGGGGGTTCTGCCATGACGGCGGGGAGCAGGTGTCTGCGGTAGGCCTCGCGGTGGGGGCGGGACCAGGCGGTGTCGTCGGGGGGCGGGAGGGGGCGCCGTTCGACCGGGGAACCGGTCACGCCGTTGGACACGGCCCCGGCCGCTCCGGTCCGTGCCGGGCCGCTCGCGGGTGGCGCCGCCGTGTCACCCGGCGCACCCTCCTCGATGCCCTGGACCACGTCGGGGGACAGCCTCCGCACCACACCACCGGACGCTCCACGGGGCAGCACCTCGCCCGGCACGCCGAGTTCCCGCCCCACCAGCTCCGCCAACACGGTCGGCGCGCCCCTCCCGTCGGCCATCCGCAGTGCGGCTCGGACGGCCGCGCGGCCGATCCAGAAGCCGCTGCCGTCGTCACCGAGGAGCCAGCCGTCGCCATCCACGGTGGTGGTGCCGCGGCGGTCGGTGATACGCATGGCGACCGCGCCCGTGCCGGCCACCAGGGCGAGGCCGTCGGCCGGGGCGCCCGGGGCGGAGGCGAAGGCCGCCTCGATGTCGCTGCCGACGACGGGCGGGCCGGCGTCGATGCCCAGTCGGCTCAGGGCGGCGGTGAGGGCGGTCAGGGCGTTGCGCCGCCCCGGTTCGTCGGCGACGGCGCCCGTCGCGCCCGCGAAACCGCCGGTGACGGCCACGACCCGGTCCCGGACGGACTCGGGCACGGCCTGTCCCACGGCCTCGGCGAGATGCTCGGTGAGCTGCGGCACCGGCACGGTCAGGGCGTTGCCCGGCCCGGCGGCGCCCTCGCCCAGCGGACGTCCGTCGGCGGCGGTCGCCAGGACCGCCCGGGTCCGGGTGCCGCCCGCGTCGAGACCGACCACCAGATCCCGACGTTCCTGGTTCAATTCATTACCCATCGCCGACTATGGTGATTGATGCATTCACCCAGAGCAAGGGATCTGGGTGCTCGACCCGAGGAGGATCCCATTCCCACGCTCCGCTTCGGCGTCAACTACACGCCCCGCCGCGGCTGGTTCCACGCCTGGCACGACTTCGACCCGGCGCACGCCCGCGAGGACCTGGACCAGATCGCCGCGCTCGGCCTCGACCACGTCCGGGTCTTCCACCTGTGGCCGCTCCTCCAGCCCAACCGCACGCTGATCCGCCCCGCGGCCGTGGACCAGCTGGCGCACCTGGTCGACCTGGCCGCCGAGGCCGGTCTCGACGTCCTCGTGGACGGCGTGCAGGGCCATCTGTCCAGCTTCGACTTCTATCCGGAGTGGACGCGCGGCTGGCACCACCGCAATGTCTTCACCGACCCGGAGGCCGTCACCGCCCAGGCCGAGCTGATGCGCACCCTCGGCCGCGCCCTGGCCGGCCGCCCCAACCTCATCGGCCTCCAGCTGGGCAACGAGCTCAACAACCTGGTCGAGCACAACCCGGTGACAGCGGACGAGGTGGACCACTACCTCGACACCCTGCTCGCCGCCACCCGCGCGCACCTGCCCCCGGGCCGGCTCGCGACCCACTCCGCCTACGACGCGGCCTGGTACGGCGACGACCACCCCTTCACCCCCGAGGCCTCGGCCCGCAAGGGCGATGTCACCACCGTCCACCCCTGGGTGTTCTCCGGTGACTGCGCCCGCCGCTACGGCCCCCGCTCCCCTCAGGTGCTGCACCTCGCCGAGTACGGCACGGAACTCGCCAAGGCCTACGCCGAGGGCCCGGCCCGCCCGGTCTGGGTCCAGGAGACGGGCGCCCCGGAACCCCACATCCCGGCGGCCGACGCCCCGGACTTCGCGCGGGCGACCGTGCGGAACGCGGCCGGGTGCGAGGGGCTGTGGGGCGTGACCTGGTGGTGCTCCCACGACGTGGACCGCTCCCTGGCCGACTACCCGGAACTGGAGTACACCCTGGGCCTCTTCGACGCACGGGGCGGCGCCAAGCCGATCGCGACGGCCCTGGCCGAGACGGTCGCCGAGGTGCGCGCGGGGCACCACCCCGCCCGGCCCCGCGACACGGCCCTGGTCCTGGACTGCACGCCGTCCACCCGTTCCGTGTCCGGCCCGGGAGGCGCCTACTTCGACGCGTGGATGTCGCTGCGCACGGAGGGCGTCCGCCCGGCGGTGGTCCTGGCGGGCCGGGCGGACGACGCCGCGTACCTGGCGGCGCGCGGCATCAAGGAGGTCGTACGGGTGCCGTGAAGTCTCAGGTGCCCGCCAGCGCCTCGGCGACGGCCCGCAGATTCACCCGCCCCCGCCCGTAGGAGCAGAGCGCGCCGCCCTCCGGCAGGCCGGTGTCGATCCGTACGGCGTCGGGCCGCCGGGACAGCAGGGCGGCGCGCAGCCGTTCCTGCCAGGGGTGGAGCCCGGCGTCGCAGGTGGCGACGGCCAGCGGTGCGTCACCGCAGGCGCGCAGGATCTCCTCCACGACGGCGTCCGGGTCCGCCGGGTCTCCGGTGACCGCGGTGCCCGTGGCCGTGGGGTCGACGGCACGCACCGCCGTCAGCAGGTCCTCGCCGCCCCAGTTGAGCGCGGGATGCGGCGGCGGGAACAGGTCGACTACGTGTGCGCCCCGCACGGCCGACGGCACCGGTCGGCCGCGGACGGCCCGGCGGGCGGCCTCGAGACCGGCCCCCGCGTCCCAGTCGTCGACCGCCCCGGCCGGTGCGGCGTACCGCACGGCGAGGCGCCGCACCCGCCCTGCGGCCTCCCGCACCCGCTCCTCGGGCAGCACACCGGTGCGCAGCGCGTCGAGCACCGAGTCCCGGCAGGCCAGGGTGACCTCCAGGTCCGGCACGGCCACGATGACCTGGTCGGCGCCGGCCGCGAGGGCGATCCGCGCCCCGGCGGCCTCGCCGTAGCGGTCGGCGATGGCCTTCATCTCCAGGGCGTCGCTGACCAGGACCCCGTCGAAGTCCAGCTCGTGGCGGAGCAGATCGCCCAGGATGCGGCGGCTCAGGGTGGCGGGCCGCTCGGGGTCCAGCGCCGGGTAGACGACATGAGCGCTCATGATCATCGGTACACCCGCGTCGACGGCCGCGCGGAACGGCTCGAAGTCGGCCCGCAGTTCGTCGTGCGACCGCGGATCGACGGCGATGCCGTGGTGGCTGTCGGTCTCGGTGCCGCCGTGCCCGGGGAAGTGCTTGGCGCAGGAGGCGACGCCCCGCCGCTCGGTGGCGGTGATCCAGGCCCGCAGATGCCGGGCGGCCAGGTCGGGTTCGGCGCCGAAGGACCGGGTGCGCACGATCGGGTTGCGCGGATGGTGCTGGAGGTCGGCGACGGGGGCGTAGGAGACCGTGATGCCGAGCGAGGTCAGATGCCCGGCCAGGGCGTCGGCGCAGCGGCCGGTCAGCGCGGGGTCGTCGGCCACTCCGAGCGCGTACGATCCGGGCACCTCGGGGGCGCCGGCGCCGACCAGGTGCCCGATCCCGCCGCCCTCGTTGTCGATGCCCACGAGCAGGTCCGGCCGCAGGGCCCGCAACTCGGCGGTGAGCCGCCGCACCTGCTCGGCGTCGCGCACGTTGCGGGTGAAGAGGATGACTCCGCCGAGCCCTCGGTCGACGAGCCGCTTGAGGGTGTCGGGCACGGCCGTGGTACCGGCGAAGCCGGCGACGAGGCAGCGGTGGGCGGCCTCGTCGAGGCCGGGGGGCGGGTGCGCGGAGTGGGTCACCCCGGGAATCTTCTGGCTCGTTCAACCAAATGTCAACAGCTTGATGGATTGACCATTCAGCGAGCCGAAACGATCCTGAAGTTCTTCCGTCACCCACTCGCACCCCACCCACACCGGCTAGCCTCGTAAGTCACCGAAGGCGAACGGGGGATTGCCCATGGTGAACGCTGATCGCACGCCGCCGGACTGTCCCGGGGGGCATGACGGCATGCCGGAGCGTGGCGCCGGGCTCCACCTCCAGGATCAGCTCGAAATCCTCATCCAGGACTTCCGCACGAGCGCAGAGCCGCCGATGCCGGTGTTCGTCGTGCACGCCCAGGAGAGCGCGGACGACGACGCGGTGACCGGGCTGGTCCGGCAGCTGCACGCGGGCCAGGAGGCACACGGCACGCGCTGCGCGGTGGCGCAGGACGCCTACGAGGGCGCCACGGAGGTGCGCCGGGCCGCGGCCATGGTGCGGGCGCTGAGCGACCCGAAGAAGTGGGGCGGCCCGAAGGCGGTCTACCGGCGCTACGCGTTCCCGCGACTGCGGCTGGTGCATGCCATCGACGACGCGGTCGCGGCCCTCGGCGAGACCTGGCCGGCGCCCGAGCCGGGCAGCCCCGAGGCAGGTCAGGACCAGCGGCAACGGCTGCTGAACCAGCTGGCCCAGCAGCGCTGGCGGCCGAGGAACACCGCGCGCTGGCGCTCCGGTCTGCCGCTGTTCGACATGGCGCACATCCTCCCGGCGAGCCTCGTGACCGTGCTCGCCGCGCTCATGGCCCGCAGCGAGTGGTACGTGGCGGTGGGCGCGGGTCTCGTCTTCCTGCTGCTGCTGACCGTCCTCAACTACGTCCTGCCGGGGCGGGCGCCGATCTTCCTGTGGCTGCGCAGGGAGAGCCGCTGGTTCATGACGACCACCTTCCTCAGGGCGGCGGACCACGAGGATCCCACCGAGGTCTCGCTGCTGCGGCCGGTGCGGTCCTGGAAGGCGATCGCGGCCCGGGCGTACGACGTGGCCGAGGCGCTCACGGCGGGCGGCGACTTCCACCTCCAGCTGTGCGTGCTGGCGCTGCGGGAGGATCTGCGGGACAACCACCGCCGCTGGAGCTGGGACCTGCGCGGCTTCAAACGGCCGCGCCCGCCGATGCTGTTCCTGCCCCACGCGGACGCCCGCAACGGCGGCATCGAACTGATCCGGGCCATCAGCGACGTCCGCAGCCGCCGCAGCGAGCTCGACCCGCTGGTGGTGGTCGCCGCGGTGCACACGCACGACGTGCCACGCCTGGAACGCGGCGCGGTGGCGACGACGCCCGACCCGGCCGCCGAACCGCCCAGGTTCGGCGAGCGGCTGCGCACCTGGCACCGGCAGTGGGCGCACAACCTGCGCGCCGAACAGTCGCCCAGCCGGGAGCGGTCCGTGCTGCCCTGGGTGATGAAGGTCCCGCTGCCGCACGACCAGCTCGGTCCCGTCGAGGAACGCACCCGCCATCTGCGGGCCTCCACCCGGCCCACGCCCGCCCGGCTGGTGTGGGCCCTGCACACCCTGGTCCTGGTGATCGCCCTGCTGACCGCCGGGACCGTCATGCGGGCCGAGGCCCTGCACGACCGGTACTGCTCGGCGTCCGTGCTGACCGCCAACCGGGACACCCGGCGCGCGCAGACACCCGGCGGCGGCACGGAGTGCATCGGCATAGCGACCGACGGCGTCCGCTTCGCCGACTGGCTCCCCGCCCCCGACCCCGCCGACGAGCCCAAGGCCCTGACGGCCGGGGACGCGAAGCCCTGGACGGTGGACGAACTGGAGGACCGCATCGCCGAGCAGAACGCGAACGTCCTCGCCCTCCCCCACTCTCGACTTCGCTCGAGCGGGGGGACCCCCATCTCCGGCAAATACGTCACCGTCGTCTACGCCGGACCGCTGAGCGCCGACGCCTCCGACGGCTCCTCACTCGTGAAGGGCGCCGAGGAACTGGCGGGCGTGTACCTGGCGCAGGCCGTCATCAACAAGAACTCCAGCGTGAAACTACGGGTCCTGCTCGCCAACGGCGGCGTGGACCTGGGCCACCAGGAGGAGATGGCCGAGGAGATCGCCGCGTACGCCGCCCACGACCCGACCGTGGTGGGGGTCGTGGGCACCGGCCGCGACCTCAAGTCGAGCAGGGCGACGACCCGCACGCTGATGGAGGCCGGCCTGCCGATCGTCTCCGGCACCAACTCCGCCACCTATCTGCCCCGCGAGTTCGCCAACTGGTTCAGCCTGGCCGCCACGGACCAGTGGCAGATCGAACAACTCGGCCTGATAGCGGCCCAGTTGCGCACACCAGGCCGACGGCAGTACGCCCTCGTCCTCGCCCGGGACACGGCGAAGACCGACGACCTGTACACCGACGAACAGGCGCGCTACGGCCAGGACATGCTGCGCCGGCAGGGCTTCACCCCGCTGGAGCAGCGCCGCTACACCCTCAGCGGCGGCAAGCCGGAACTCCGCTCGCACGCCCAGGAGATCTGCCGGGGCGGCCAGGTCCCGTCGGTGATCTACTTCGCCGGGCGGGTGGAGGACATCGATCCCCTGATGACCCAGCTGGGCACCGAGCCGGGCTGCGCCGGCACGCCCCTGGCCATCCTCACCGGCGACGACCTGTCCAAGGCCGACTTCACCGCCGGCGGACAGTCCGTCGCGCCGAAGGTCACGCTGTACCACGCGGCCCTGGCCGAACTGCGGGAGGCCGCCACCACCACGACCTTCTACCTGGACGCCGCCGCGCACCTGCCGGGACTGGGGGGCGGCCGCCTGCGCTACGACAGTCCCGACCTGGCCAGCGGCCAGACCGCCCTGGCCCACGACGCGACCCGTGCCCTGTACTGGGCGGCCACCCGGGACGACCGGCCCCAGAGCCGGGCCTCGACCTGGGTGAACCTGCGCAACGTCAAGGTCGAGGGCATGGCCACCGGCACCATCGACTTCACCGGTGCCCCGCTGTACGGCGACCGCACCGGCCACAGCATCGTCCTCAAGGAGGTCCGCCGCGCCCGCGACGGCACCTCCGAGCCCCGCGTGGTGTGCAGCCGCGCCGCGGGTGACACGAAGCGGCTGACACAGAAGGAGTGCCGGATCCGACGCTGAGGGCCGTCTCAGCCCTCGGCGGCGGTCAGGCGCAGCGCGATGCTGTTGATGCAGTACCGCTGGTCCGTGGGGGTCGGATACCCCTCGCCCGCGAACACGTGCCCGAGGTGCGAGCCGCAGCGTGCGCAGCGCACCTCGGTCCGCACCATGCCGTGGGTCCGGTCCTCGATCAGTTCCACCGCGTCGGTGTCCCTCGGGTCGAAGAAGGACGGCCAGCCGCAGTGGGACTCGAACTTCGTGTCCGAGGTGAACAGCTCCGCACCGCAGGCGCGGCAGGAGTAGACCCCTCGGGTCTTGGTGTCGGTGTACTCACCGGTGAAGGCGGGCTCCGTGGCCGCCCGGCGCAGTACCGCGTACTCGCCAGGGCTCAGCTCCGCGCGCCACTGCTCGTCCGGCTTCTCGACGTCGTACGGCATGAGCCTCCAGCCCCTCAGTTCGACAGACGGTCCAGGATGCGCGGGCCGAGGTCGGTGACGTCGCCCGCTCCCATGGTGAGAACGAGATCACCCGGCTTCGCCATTCCCGCGACGACCGAGGGGACGTCCGCCTTGTCGTGCACCGGCGTCACGTCCGCGCCCGCCGCCCGGGCCGCCTCGATGATCAGCTCGCTGGTCACACCGGGGATCGGGTCCTCGCGGGCCGGGTAGATGTCCAGCACGACCGAGGCGTCCGCGAGGGCCAGGGACTGGCCCATCTCCTTGCCCAGCTCCTGCGTCCGCGAGAAGAGGTGCGGCTGGAAGACGACCAGGATCCGGGAGTCGCCCGCCGCCGCGCGCATGGCCTCCAGGTCGGCGGTCATCTCGGTGGGGTGGTGCGCGTAGGAGTCGATGACCTGCACGCCCGCGGCCTCGCCCTTGAGCTGGAGCCGCCGCTTCACGCCCGTGTACGCCCCCAGCGCCCGGGCCAGCGCCTCGGCGGGGACGCCGAGCGCCACTCCGGCCGCCAGCGCGGCGACCGCGTTGTGCGCGTAGTGCCGGCCGGGGACGGAGACCGTGAAGGTCAGCGTCTCGCCTTCCAGCACCACGGTGACCTCGCTCTTCAGGCCCTGCGGCACGACCGACAGGATGCGCACGCCGGCGTCCTCGGACTCGCCGTACGTCACCACCCGCACGCCGCGCTCCGCGACCCGGCGGGTCAGCTCCCGGGCGCCCTCGTGGTCGGCCGCGATCACCAGCGTGCCGCCCTCGGTGATCCGGTCCACGAACGTCTCGAACGACTCGTAGATCTCGTCCATCGAGGCGTAGTTGGCGTGGTGGTCGAGCTCCACGTTGAGGACGATCGCGACCTCGGGCGCGTACTTGTGGAAGCTGCGGTCCGACTCGTCCGCCTCGGCGACGAAGATCTCGCCGTCGCCGTGCAGCGCGTTGGAGCCGGGCGCGTCCAGGTCCCCGCCGATCGCGTACGACGGCGTCAGGCCCAGCTCGCTCAGCGAGACCGCGAGCATCGAGGTGGTGGTCGTCTTGCCGTGCGTACCGGCGACCGCGATCGGCCGCAGGCCCTCCATCAGGGCGGCGAGTGCGTCGGAGCGGTGCACGACGGGGATGCCGAGCGCGGCCGCGCGGGCCAGCTCGGGGTTGTCCTGCCGGATCGCCGAGGAGACGACCACACAGCTCGCGTCGTCGGCCAGGTGCTCGGCGGCGTGCCCGATGTGCACCGTGACACCCAGCGCCCGCAGCGCCTCGGCCGTCGCCGACTCCTTCGCGTCACTGCCCGCCACGACGGCCCCGCGCTGGGCGAGGATCTTCGCGATACCCGACATCCCGGCCCCACCGATCCCGATGAAGTGCGGTCGGTCCATGGCGGTGGGAAGGCCGGGTGCCATGCATATCTCCAAGAGCGTTCTGGGACGGTGAGCGCCCACAGCCTATTTCAGAAGCGCCACCGCATCAGCCCGGCACTGCGACTACGCCTTGCTGTGCGAGAACAGCTTCAGCACCGGCACCCCCACCTTGTGCCGGGCCCGCGACGCCCAGTCCCGGTGGAAGAACTCCTCGACGTAGTGGGGGTCGGTCAGCACGATGACCTCGTCCGCGCCGACCTCCTCGACCAAGGACTTCAGCGCGTCCAGCGGATGGTCCTCGATCAACCGTCCCCGCGCCTCGCTGCCGGACGTCCGCAGCGCCGCGAGGGACACCTCCAGCGCCCGCTGCCCGACGCTCAGCGCCTCCTCGCCCTCCGGGGTCTCCCCCTCGCGGACGGCGTCGTCGAGTTCGCCGAGCGCGACGTCGTCGATGGCCCGCAGCAGACGGTCCGCCTGCTCGCCGCGCGGCTGGAGCAGCACCTCGAAGGAGACCCGCTCCTCGCCGTGCAAGGTGGTGACGAACTCCACGTCGGCGGACGTCAGGGCCTTCTCGATCATCAATACGCTTGTGAACACCAGGCGCCCCTTCTGATCCTTGCGGAAACCATCCGGCCCCGCGTTCGCACGGGAACTGCCGGATCCAGTGTGCCCTCCGGAATCCAAACAGAACGGCATATTCCGAACGTACTGACCGTCCGGCTTCCTGAGCGCCTCTACCCCGTGCCGCGCGGTTCAGTACGTCAGGACCGTCCGTACCTCGTGAACAGGAAGCCGTCCTCCTCCAGCATCGACAGCAGCGAGAAGCGCCGCGGGACCGTGACGGCGGGCCCCCCGGAGATGCGCTGGGCGTCGCCCGCGGTGAGCATCGGGGAGACGGTCAGACAGAGCTCGTCGAGCACGCCGGCCGCCACCATCTGCCCCAGCAGCCGCGGACCGCCCTCGGTCAGGAGCCGGGTGTGGCCGAGATCGGCCAGGGCCCGGACGGCACGGGCGGGGTCCACGCCGATGCCGTCCCCGGCGGTCACCACCCGCGCGCCCGCCTTCTCGGCGGCGGCGACGCGGTCCGCGGCGGCCGCGGCTCCCGTGAGGACCAGGGTGGGCACCAGGGGCGAGGTGAACAGCGGGAGCGAGAAGTCCAGGTCGAGGCTGGCGGTGACGACCGCGATCGCGGGGGCGGGGGCCTGCCCGGCCGCCTCCCGCATCGCCGCGAACTCGGCACGCGCGCGTGCCGGCCGGTACCCCTCCTGGCGCACCGTCTCCGCGCCGACGACCACGACGTCCGCCAGGGCCCGCAGCGTGCCGAAGATCCGCATGTCGGTCGCGTTGGAGATGGGCTGCGAACGGCCGTCGTGCTGGGCGGCCCCGTCCAGCGTGGACACCATGTTGGCGCGCAGCCACGGCACCGGCGCCCCGGCCCCCGGCTCGGGATAGGCGTACGCGGCGGCCAGCTCGGCCAGGCCCCACTCCCGCCCGGCACCCTCCTCACCGGCCGCCCCACCCGGGGCCGGAGCTGCTGTTTCATCGGTCACAGGGAACAGACGTCGCATGCCGTGCAGTGTTCCACGCGCCGTAGCATGGTGAACCGTGTCCTCCTCTCCCGCCCCCTCCGGTACCGGCCCGATAGCCGACGCGGCCCCGCTCTCCCTGTGTGCCCGTGAGCCGCACGTCCCCGCGGATCGGCTGGTCGCCGAGATGGTGCCGCCGCCGCGGTTCGACTCGGTGCGCTTCAGCACGTACATCCCGGACCCGAACCAGCCCAGCCAGACCGAGGCCGTCCAGGTCCTGGCGGGCTTCGCGGCAGGCCTCGACGGCGGAGCGGGCGGTTCCGGCAAGCGGCGGCTGTTCGGCTTCGGCAAGGCGCCGAAGAAGGCCCCGTCCGGCCCGCGCGGTGTCTACCTCGACGGTGGCTACGGCGTCGGCAAGACCCACCTGCTGGCCTCCCTGTGGCACGCCACCCCGGCCGAGCCCGAGCTCAAGGCGTTCGGCACCTTCGTGGAGCTGACCAACCTGGTCGGCGCCCTCGGGTTCCAGAAGACCGTCCAGACCCTGTCCGGCCACCGTCTGCTGTGCATCGACGAGTTCGAGCTCGACGACCCGGGCGACACCGTCCTGGTCTCCACCCTCCTCGGCAAGCTCGTCGACGCGGGCGTGGCGCTGGCCGCCACCTCCAACACGCTGCCCGGCAAGCTCGGTGAGGGCCGGTTCGCCTCGGCCGACTTCCTGCGGGAGATCCAGGGCCTGTCGGCCCACTTCCGCGCCCTGCGCATCGACGGCGAGGACTACCGCCACCGCGGTCTGCCCGAGGCGCCGCCGCCGTACTCCGACGAACAGGTGACCGAGACGGCGAACTCCACCGAGGGCGCCTCCCTCGACGCGTTCTCGCCCCTCCTGGAGCACCTCGCCCGGGTCCACCCCAGCCGGTACGGCGCGTTGACCGACGGAATCAGGGCGGTGTGCCTCACCGGTGTGCGGCCGGTTCCCGACCAGTCGACGGCCCTGAGGCTCGTCGTCCTGGCGGACCGGCTCTACGACCGCGAGGTGCCCGTGATGGCCTCGGGTCTGCCCTTCGACCAGCTCTTCAGCGAGGAGATGCTGAACGGCGGCTACCGCAAGAAGTACTTCCGGGCCATCTCCCGGCTCACCGCCCTGGCCCGCGACGCGGGCAAGCTGGCGAACTCCCGGTAACCACAACCCCAATACCGCACCAACCGCCGTGAGGCCAAGGGGTGGTTCAAGCCAACCCACCCACGGTTTTCAGGCTCTCTTCAGCTTGAAACGTTAAGTTAACCCTGCAAATGACTTTGCAGGGTTAACGTGTTTCTTGACCAGCCATTGACCAAGTGTTGGTCAGCGCTAGACGTGTCAATCACCTGAAGGGGGGCGCATGTACCGAGGTACGACGGCACGGACCGTGGTTTCGATCCTCGCCGCCGTCCTGCTCGCCCTTCAGTTCTTCGCACCGACGGCGTCCTTCGCATCCGCGCACACACCCCGTAAAGCCGAGGCCAAGGCTCAGCCCGGAACTGAACCCTCCGGCCTGTCATCGCGCCCCGGAATCACGTCCGGGAAAGCACTGCGCGACGAGATCGCCACCTGCCGCGCCGGACACCACGGGGACCCGACCGGTCCCCTGCGGACCCGCGACCGGTTCCACCACGCCGACTCCGCGCCCTGCGCGCCGGAGCGGCCCCTGCTGCGGCACATCCCGCCGACGGCACCGGACCAGGTCAGAGCCGGCGCCGCGCACCATCGCGCGTCGAGATCCTCGACGTCGCACACACCGGCAGCGCTTCAGGTCTTCCGCTGCTGAGGAACAGAGTCGTTCCTTCCCCCACCTCTGTCATGCCCGTCCGACGCGCCCCCACTGCGCGCCAGGAGGAGTCACCACACTCATGCAACCCCTCATCGACAACGCCCGCACGCACGGACAGCGCCCTGAGGAGTTCGCCCGCCTCGCCGAGGGCCAGTCCCCCGACGTCCTGTTCATCACCTGCTCCGACTCCAGGGTCGTCCCGGCCCTGATCACGGGAGCCCGGCCCGGCGAGCTGTTCGAGCTGCGCACCGCGGGCAACGTAGTTCCCCCCTACACCCTCGGACACCCCACCTCCGAGGCGGCCACGATCGAGTACGCCGTGGAAGTGCTGGGCGTCAAGGAGATCGTGGTCTGCGGCCACTCGCACTGCGGCGCCGTCGGCGCGGTGGTGCGGGGCGACGACCTCACCGGCGTACCCGCCGTGCGGGACTGGCTCGCGCACGCCTGCGACGAGCCCAAGTGCGCGGACCCGACCGACAAGACGGTCACCGAAGCCGTGCAGAACCACGTCCTGACCCAGGTGGAGCGGCTGCGCTCGTACCCGAGCGTGGAGAGCCGTCTGACGGACGGCCGGCTCCGGCTGCACGCCTGGTTCTACGAAGTGCACACCGGAACCGTGCGGGACCACCGCGCGGACACCGACACCTTCGAGAAGCTGTGAGGGGCACCATGACCAAGTTCCCCTATCTGAGGCAGGACTTCACCGCCTCCCTCGTTGTCTTCCTGGTCGCGCTCCCGCTGTGCGTGGGCGTGGCCGTCGCCTCCGGTGTCCCGGCCGAACTCGGCCTGATCACCGGCATCGTGGGCGGTCTCGTCACCGGATTCCTGCCGGGCAGCAGCCTCCAGGTGTCCGGGCCGGCCGCCGGTCTGACCGTGCTGGTCTACGAGGCGGTCGACACCTACGGGCTGCCCGCGCTCGGTGTGATCGTGCTCGCCGCCGGTCTGCTGCAGCTCATCATGGGCGCGCTGAAGCTCGGCCGCTGGTTCCGCGCGATATCCGTCTCGGTCGTCGAGGGCATGCTGGCCGGAATCGGTCTGGTGCTCATCGCCGGCCAGCTGTACGCGACGGCCGGACTGAAGGCTCCCGCCTCCGGCATCGACAAGATCCTGGGGCTGCCCGGCGCCGCCGCCGACGCGCTCGGCAGCACCAAGGCGCTCACCTCCCTCGCCCTCGGCGCGGCCACCATCGCGGTGATGGTGCTGTGGAAGAAGCTGCCGAAGCAGGCGCAGGCCGTTCCGGGCGCGCTCGCCGCGGTGATCCTGGCGATCGTGGCCACCGCCGCGTTCAACCTGCCGGTCGCCACCGTCGAGGTGAAGGGTCTGCTGGACTCCATCCAGCCGCCCGGCCTCGACGCCTTCGGCAGCGTGGGCGTCGGCATCATCGGCACGATCATCGCCTTCACCTTGATCGCCTCCGCCGAGAGCCTCTTCAGCGCCGCCGCGGTGGACCGCCTGCACGACGGTCCGCGCACCCAGTACGACAAGGAGCTCATGGCGCAGGGCGCGGGCAACACGCTCTGCGGTGTGCTCGGCGCGCTGCCGATGACCGCGGTCATCGTCCGCAGCTCGGCCAACGTCAGCGCGGGTGCCAAGACCAAGGCGTCCCGGGTGATGCACGGCGTGTGGCTGCTGCTCTTCGCGGCGCTCCTGCCGGCCACGCTGGCGCTGATCCCGCTGCCCGCACTCGCCGGCATCCTGGTCCACGCGGGCTTCAAGCTCATCCCGTTCCGCAAGATCGTGCCGCTGTGGCGTGAGCACCGGGGCGAGGCGGTCATCCTGGCCGTCACCGCCGTGTCGATCGTCGCGGTGAACATGTTCGAGGGTGTTCTGATCGGTCTGGCCCTGTCGGTCGTCAAGACCGCCTGGGAGGCCTCGCACATCAAGCTCGAGGTCATCGACAAGGGCGCCGGTCCCATCCAGGCGTACCTGTCGGGCAACGCGACCTTCCTGCGGCTGCCGAAGATCCTGGACAACCTGGAGAACCTGCCGCAGGACCGCCCGGTCGAGCTGGACCTGTCGGGCCTGCACCACCTCGACCATGCCTGCCGTACGGCCCTGGAGAACTGGGCCGAGCGCCACAGCGCGACGGGCACGGAACCGGTGAAGGTCACGGAGCCCGAGCTGGAGTCCGAGCAGTCGAAAGAGGGAGAGAAGGTGACGGTGGCCTAGCGGCCCGCCGCACACCGAATCCCCCGGCCCGGGACGCGCCCCCAAGCGCGCCCCGGGCCCTTCGCATGTCCGGCGCGGACCGGTGAGAGCCTGTCGCGCGGTTCCCCGCAGCACTGGGGCATGGCCTCCGACCCCAATCCCGGCATATCGTTGCAGAAGTAGACGAACAAGGACCTCTGGACGAGGAGGTCGGGATGGTCCAAGAGCTGATCGGGGTGGCGGCGGCGGTCGGCGCCGGTGCCCTGGTGTATCTGGCCGCGGCGGCACGGGTCGTCAAGCAGTACGAGCGCGGGCTGGTCTTCCGGCTCGGGCGCGTGTACGGGGACGTGCGGCGCCCCGGCTTCAACATGATCATTCCCGCCGTGGACCGGATGCGGAAGGTCAACCTGCAGATCGTGACCATGCCGATCCCCGCCCAGGAGGGCATCAGCCGTGACAACGTGACCGTACGGGTCGACGCGGTGGTGTACTTCAAGGTCGTGGACCCGGCGGCCGCGATCGTCAACGTCGAGGACTACCGCTTCGCCGTCTCCCAGATGGCACAGACCTCCCTGCGCTCGATCATCGGCAAGAGCGAGCTGGACGATCTGCTGTCCAACCGGGAGAAGCTCAACCAGGGCCTGGAGCTGATGATCGACAGCCCGGCCGTGGAGTGGGGCGTGACCATCGACCGGGTGGAGATCAAGGACGTGTCCCTGCCGGACACGATGAAGCGCTCCATGGCCCGCCAGGCCGAGGCCGATCGCGAGCGGCGGGCCCGGCTGATCAACGCCGACGCCGAGTACCAGGCCTCGAAGAAACTGGCCCAGGCCGCGCGCCAGATGGCCGACACGCCGTCCGCGCTCCAGCTCCGGCTGCTCCAGACCGTGATGGCCGTGGCGGCGGAGAAGAACTCCACGCTGGTGCTGCCCATCCCGGTGGAGCTGCTGCGGTTCCTGGAACGAGGCCGCGATGAGGGCCGTCCGGCACAGACACAGGCAACACCGCAGGAACAGACGCGGGAGCCGGAACAGATTCAGGCACCGCCACCGGCAGAGACACCGGAGCCCGCGGAGCACCCCCTCGACCAGACGGAACAGGCCATCGAGGAGCTGCGACGGGCGGTGGAGCAGTGACCCGCGCTACGCGCGTGGTTCACGTTGCCCGCACCAGGTGATAGACACAGCGGGATCACAGTTCCTGTCCGCCAGCAGGAAGGTTCCGCCATGACCACTACCGATCGTTCCGCCACTCGACGTCAGATGCTCGCCGGGACAGGTGCCCTGGGCGTCGGGATCGCGTTCTCAGGCGCCCTGTCCGAACTCTTCGCCGGCACCGCCACCGCACAGGGCCTCGGCCACACCGGCTACGGCCCGCTCGTCCCCGATCCGAAGGGCCTGCTCGACCTCCCGGAAGGCTTTCGCTACCGGGTCCTCTCCCGCGAGGGAGACCGACTCCGTTCGGGTGAGGGCAAGGTCCCCTCCAACCACGACGGCATGTCGGCCTTCGCGGGCAAGGGCGACCGGGTCCATCTGGTCCGCAATCACGAGAACCGCGCCGACGGCAGGGTCCCGGTCCCCACGATCGAGGGGATCACGTACGACCCGGCCGGCAAGGGCGGCTGTACGGCCCTGACGCTGGACTCCCGCAACCACGTCCTGTCGGAGCGCGTCGCGATCGCCGGCACCGCAGTGAACTGCGCGGGCGGCCCCACCCCGTGGGGCACCTGGCTGACCTGCGAGGAGACCGAGGACAAGGCCGGCACCAACGGCTACACCAAGGACCACGGCTTCATCTTCGAGGTCGACCCGGTCGACCCGCGCCGCACCGGAGCCGTACCGCTGACCGCGATGGGCCGCTTCCAGCACGAGGCGATCGCCGTCGACCCCCGGCGGGGCGTGGTGTACGAGACGGAGGACGCCTTCGAGAAGCCCTTCGGCCTCTTCTACCGCTTCCTGCCGAAGAAGCCGCTGGACGGCCGGGGTTCGCTGCGCGCGGGCGGCCGGCTCCAGGCCATGCGGGTGCCCGGCGTGCCCGACCTGTCCACGATCCAGGACATCGGGGCCGAGTTCGACGGCATCGAGTGGGTGGACGTACCGGACCCGCTGGCCGCGCAGACCGCGATCCGGTTCCAGGACTTCGGCCGCGGGGGCATCACGCACGCGCAGAAGCTGGAGGGCTGCTACTGGGGCGGCCGGTCGGTGTACTTCGTGTCGTCCTTCGCCCGCCGCTCGGACGGTTCGGCCGCCGACCACTACGGGCAGATCTGGCGCTACGACCCCGAGCGCCGCCGGCTGACCCTGGTGATCGTCTTCGGCCCCGACACCGACATCCAGAAGCCGGGAGAGTCGCCGGACAACATCTGCCTGGCGCCCAGCGGCGGCCTGATGGTCTGCGAGGACGGCAACGGCGCCCAGCACGTCTACGGCGTGACCAGGCGCGGCGAGGTGTACGCGATGGCCCGCGGCCGGCAGAACATCGGCACCCCCGAGGAGCCCGAGTGGGGTGAGTTCGCCGGCGTCACCTTCTCCCCCGACGGCGACACGATGTACGTCAACTGCTACACCCCCGGCACCACGTTCGCGGTGACGGGCCCCTGGCGCCGGTAGCCCCGGCCGCGCTCCCGACCGGGGCGCCGGGTGCGGAACCCGGCGCCCCGGCGGACGATCGGGAGACAGGACCGAGAGACGAAGGGGGCCCGGTGACGAAGAAGGACAGGGAAAAGGAGAGGGCGAAGGGGAAGGGCAGGAAGCCGGGCGGCGTCTCGCTGCGGGAGCGGCTGCGCCTCCCCGGCGGAGAGCCGCTCGACCTGTCCCGTCACGACGCCGCCGCCACCCCCGGCGGACCGGACGGCAAGACGGCGGGCCGGGCCGCCACGGCCCGGATCGGCGAGCGCCTCGCCGCCCTCCAGGAGCGGCTGTGGGCGGCGAGCACCGCGGGCGACCGGCGCCGCGTCCTGCTGGTCCTCCAGGGCATGGACACCAGCGGCAAGGGCGGCACGGTCAAGCATGTGATCGGCCTGCTCAACCCGTCCGGCTGCCGCATCACACCGTTCAAGGCACCCACGACCGAGGAACGCGCGCACCCCTTCCTGTGGCGCGTGGAGAAGGCGCTCCCGCTCCCCGGCGAACTGGGCATCTTCGACCGCTCGCACTACGAGGACGTCCTGATCGCCCGCGTCCGCGGCCTGGCACCCGCCACCGAGATCAACCGGCGCTACGAGCAGATCAACCGCTTCGAGAAGACCCTCGCCGACACCGGCACGACTCTGGTCAAGTGCTTCCTGCACCTCTCCTACGAGGAGCAGCGCCGCCGGCTGCTCAAACGTCTCGACCAGCCGGAGAAGCGCTGGAAGTTCGCCGCCTCCGACATCGACGACCGTGCCCTGTGGCCGGCGTACCAGGAGGCCTACGAGATCGCCATGGAGCGCTGCGGCACCTCGTACGCGCCCTGGTACCTGGTCCCGGCCGACCGCAAGTGGTACCGCAACTGGGCGGTCAGCACCCTGCTCCTGGAGCATCTGGAGGAGCTGGATCCGCGGTATCCCGAGGCGGACTTCGACGTGGCGGAGATCCGGAAGCGGCTGCTGGGGCAGTGAGGATCCGGCCGGTCAGGCGGCCAGCAGGGCGTCGATCTGGCCGACGGCCTCCTTCAGGCCCTCCTCCATGCCCATGGTGACCAGCTGCTCCATCTGCTCACGGGAGTCGAAGAGGGAGCGCATCTCCATGCGGGTTCCGCCGCCGTGCTCGGTGAGGGCCACCCGCACGGAGATGGTCGGCATGTCGTCCTTGGGCGTCCCGTCGTCGTCGGCGAAGCCGTCCGTGAACTCCAGGGCCGTCGGCGCGGTGACCGAGGTGATCCGCCACCAGCCGCGGTGCCGGTCGCCCTCCGGGCCGGTCATGAAGTACGTGACCTCCCCTCCCGGGGTCAGATCGTGCTGCTCCACCGTCGCCGGGTAGGTCGGCGGGCCCCACCAGCGCTCCAGCTGCCGGGGGTCGGCCCACAGCCGCCACACCCGCTCGACGGGGGCGGCGAAGTCGGCGATCAGGGTGAGGGTGAGGTGGTCGAGGTCCTTGTCGACACTGGTGACAGTCATCTCTCGGATCCTTCCGTGGCGTCGTTCTCTTCGGTCTCTTCGGTTCCGGGGTCCTCGGCGAGCAGCCGGGCCATCCGGTCCACGCGCCCGCGCCATGCCGACTCGAGTTCGTCGAGGGCCTGGCGTGCGCGGCCCACCGCTTCGGCGTCCGTGCACACGAGCTGCTCCCGTCCGCTGCGCTGCTTGATGACGAGACCCGCCCGCTCCAGCACGGCGACGTGCTTCTGCACCGCCGCGAAGCTCATCGGATAGGCCTCGGCCAGCCGCGACACCGACAGCTCCCCGCGCACACAGCGGCGGAGTATGTCCCGGCGCGTGGTGTCGGCCAGGGCGTGGAACAGCCGGTCCACCGTCTCGTCGCTCAACTCATCTACAACCATTTGGTTGTAGGTTAGCTCCGCCGGCCTCTTGCGTAAAGGCGACACACCCGCCCGCTGAAGCGGACCCTCGGGGGTACTCGGCGACCCATGAGCGAGAACCAGCAGGTCAGCAGCTCGTACTGGCTCGATACGGCACCGGACGGCCACCACCCGGCCCTGACGGAGGACGTGGACGTCGACGTGGCGGTGATCGGCGCCGGGATCGCCGGACTGTGCACGGCGTGGGAGCTGACCCGGGCCGGGCGGAGTGTGGCGGTGCTGGAGGCCGGGCGGGTCGCGGCCGGGGTCACCGGGCACACCACCGCCAAGGTCACGGCCCTGCACACGCTCGTCTACGACAAGCTGCGGCGCACCCGTGGCCCCGAGGGCGCGCGGCTCTACGCCCGCTCCCAGTCCGAGGCGATCGAGCGCGCGGCCGGCATCGCCGGGGAACTGGGCATCGACTGCGAGTGGGAGACCCGGAGCGCCTACACGTACGCGCGCGACGCGGGCCGGGTGGACGAACTGCGTGCCGAGGCGCGGGCGGCAGCCGAGGCCGGGCTGCCCGCCTCGTTCGTGACGGAGACCGGGCTGCCCTTCCCGGTGGCGGGCGCGGTCCGGGTCACCGGGCAGGCCCAGTTCCATCCGCGCAAGTACCTGCTGGCGCTCGCCTCCGACCTGGTCGAACGCGGCGGGCACATCTACGAGGACACCGCCGTCCTCGGCATGGACGAGGGCGAGCCGTGCCGGCTGTCGACGACGACCGGGGCGACGGTCAGGGCCCGGGACGTCGTCGTCGCGACGCACTACCCGATCTTCGACCGGGCCCTGCTGTTCGCCCGGCTGTCGCCGCGCCGCGAGTTGGTCGTGGCCGGGACGATCCCCGCGGAGCGGGACCCCGACGGCATGTTCATCACGCCCGACGAGGGCATCCGCTCGGTGCGCACGGCACCGCACGGGGGCGACCGGCGGCTGCTCATCGTCACCGGCGAGCACTTCACACCGGGCACCGGCGATCCGCGGGCGCGCTTCGAACACCTCACCGCCTGGGCCGGGGAGCACTTCCCGGACCTGGACGTCACCCATCGCTGGGCCACGCAGGACACCGACCCCACCGACACCGTGCCGATGGTCGGCCCGCTGCACCCGGGCGCGCGGCACGCGTACGTGGCCACCGGTTTCGGCGGCTGGGGCATGAGCGGCGGCATGATGGCGGGCCGCCTGCTGACCGCGCAGATCACGGGCGAGGAGTGCGCGTGGAGCGGGCTGTACGATCCGCGGCGGCTGCGTCCGGCCGTGCGTGAGGCGCCGTCGTTCCTCAGGACGCAGGCGAAGGTCGCCGGGCATTTCGTGGGCGACCGGCTGCGGCCCGTGCCGCCCGTGGAGGCCCTGCCGCCGGGCGAGGGCGCCGTGGTCCGCGCCGACGGCCACCGCCTCGCGGTCTACCGGGACGACGACGGTTCCCTGCACGCCGTCTCCGCCCGCTGCACCCACCTGGGCTGCCTGGTCGCCTTCAACGGCGCCGAGCGTGCCTGGGAGTGCCCCTGCCACGGCTCCCGCTTCGACACGGACGGCAAGGTGATCCAGGGCCCGGCGACCAAGCCGCTGGAGCGGCGGGACATCTGACGGCCGGGTGACAGCCGAAGCCGCGGCGCATAAGAGGGCGATTCCATTCATATCTTCATACAGTGATCACCCTTTTCCGCCGTGTCACCGTCGCATGCGCCCTGTGCACGGCCCTCGCCGCCTGCGGCACCACCCACCCCCCGCGGGCGGACCCTCCACCGGTGCCGGCACCACCGCCGGGACCACCGACCCTCGCCCCCGGTCCGGCCGGCCTCACCCCCGTCTTCGAGCACGGCCCCCGCACCCGCGGCCGGACCGTCGCCCTGACCTTCGACGCCGACATGACCGCCGGGCAGGGGGCGCGGGCGGCGGCCGGTGAGCGGTTCGACCATCCGCGGCTGATCTCGACGCTGCGCGCGCTGAACGTCCGGGCCACCGTGTTCATGACCGGCCGGTGGGCCGAGGAGTACCCGGACCAGGCCCGCTCCATCGGCCGGGACCCGCTCTTCGAGGTCGCCAACCACTCCTACAGCCACTACGCCTACACCCAGGACTGCTACGGCCTGCCGACCGTGCCCGAGGAGCGGGAACGGTCGGACGTGGAGCGGGCGTACGCCGCGTTGCGGAAGGCCGGCGTACGGGATCCGATGCCGTACTTCCGCTTCCCCGGCGGCTGTTACGACCGCCCGGCCCTGAAGGCCCTGGCCCCGACCGGGGTGACCGCCGTGCAGTGGGACGTGGTCGGCGGCGACGCGTTCGAAACGGACCCGGACGTGGTCGCCCGGCAGGTGCTGGACGAGGTGCGGCCCGGGTCGGTGGTCGTCCTGCACTGCACCCGCAGCGCCGCCCCGGCGACCGAACGGGCCGTACGGACGATCGTGCCCGAGCTGCGCCGCAGGGGCTACCGGTTCGTCAAGGTATCCGAGCTGATCGGAGCCGTGGGCAGCCGTCCCTGACCGGCCTACGCTGGACGTATGAGCGAGGACGACTACTGCCTGATCGCCCCGGCCAGGCCACCCCGGGCGGACGGCCCGCCGTACGCCATGGGGGTCCCCCCGCTCGAGCGCAGTCGAGAGTGGGGGAGCGTGCTGTGCCGGAAGCCCACGGAGTACCCGGAGTCGTACAAGGGCATCACGCTCTGCCCGGTCTGCGAGTGGCAGGAGGCGCAGCGCACGGCCTGCTCGGGGTGATCTGCACGATCTTGCGGCTGGCACACTGGGCTTCGTGAGCGAAGACCCGACGCCCGTGAGCGACAGCCCCTTCCGATCCGAGCCCTCGGTGCGCGACGCGGCGCCGCAGTTCGTGCTGCCGCTGGTCGTGCGGATCGAGCGGGCGGACCCGCCGGTGCGTACGGACGCGCTGGAGACGGCCGCGCGGGCGGTGCTGACGATTCTGGGCGACGAGCGGTCGGCCGGGGACGGCGAGTGGGCGCAGGCCATGCGGGACTGGCAGGACGCCCGGATCCGCAAGGTGGTGCGGCGGGCGCGCGGCGCCGAGTGGCGGCGGGCCGAGGCGCTGCCCGGCATCACCGTCACCGGCAAGTCCGCCGAGGTGCGGGTCTTCCCGCCCGTCCCGCTGGACGGCTGGCCCAAGGACCTGGCCCGGCTCCAGGTCTCCGGCACCGACCTGGACGACCCGGAGCCGCCGGTGGACGCGGACCCGGCCGCCCCCGTCCTGTGGGTGAACCCGGACCTGGGCATGACGGCCGGCAAGGCCATGGCCCAGGCGGGCCACGCCGCCCAACTGGCCTGGTGGGAGCTGACCGACGAGGAGCGGGCCGCCTGGCACGACGCGGGCTTCCCGCTCGCCGTACGGACGGCCGCCCCGGCCCGCTGGCCGGAACTGACGAACAGCGGACTGCCGGTGGTCCGGGACGCGGGGTTCACGGAGATCGCCCCCGGCGAGACCTTCGCGGTGGAGGGGGTCGACCGTGTCCGTGCCCTCGCGCGCGGGGGACGGCCGTAGGACGGCGCGTCAGGTCGTGATGGTGGCGACGGCGTCGACGCCGTAGGTGCGCGCGTAGCCGTTCTCGGTGCCGACGAGGAGGTCGACGACCTCGAAATAGCGGTCCCAGAAGGGGGTTTCCCGCAGGGCGTCGACGAGGAGCTGGTAGGCGTGATGGTCGTCCGCCTCCCAGACCCAGACGTCGGTGACGCGCGCGGAGTAGAACTCCGTGTCGTAGAAGCGTGACCGGACGCCGGTGGTCTTGGCCTTGATCGCGGGGACGACCTCGGTGGCGAAGGCGTTCACTCGCTCCCGGGGGGTCATGGCGAGCCATTCGGGTGTGGTCTTGACGAGCATGAACGCCGTGACGGACGCGTGTGTCTCCTCGGTGGTCATGGTGGCTCCTTCGGGTCAGTTCCGGACGGCGGGCTCGAGGGTCTCGGCGCACCACCGCGCGAAGGTGGTGGGGGTCGCGGTGGCCGGGGTGCGGGTGACCCCGGCGTCGAGGCCGTCGTCCTTGGCCCGCTTCATGTCGGCGACGCCCTGGACGAACGCCTCGTCGAGGCCGTACCCGGCGAGGGTGGCCCGCAGGTCGTCGAGCGACTGGCGTTCGTAGCGGACGGGGCGGCCCAGCCGCTCGCTCATGACGCGGGCGAGATCGTCGGGAGAGACGTCCTCGGGGCCGAGCACCGGGACGCTGTCCGTGCCGGTCCAGGAGCGGTCCAGCAGCAGGCGGGCGGCGACGGCGGCGATGTCGGCGACCGCGACGAAGGGGGCCTTGCGGTCGGCGGCGACGGTATCGGTGAAGACGCCCTTCTCGCGGATCGCGTCGGCTTCCTCCAGGAGGTTCTCGAAGAACGACGGACTGGCCAGGGCCCGGTAGGCGACGCCGGTGCCCGCGATGAGGTCGTCCATGGCGAGGGAGGCGGTGACGAGTCCGGCGCGGTCGGCGACCGGGGTGCCGCGGCCGAGCGCGGAGACGCCGACGACGTGGCCGACGCGGTGGGCGGCGAGCGCCTTCGTGGCGGGGAGGGTGAAGCCGGAGTAGGCGTCGTGCGGGGGCAGCGAGGAGTCCGGGGGCACGAGCCAGAAGACGGCGTCCGCGCCCTCGAAGGCCCGGTCGACGACCTCGGCGTCGCCGTGCGAGCCGGTGATCACCTCGACGCGGTCGCGCACGGTGTCGGGAAGCCGGGCGGGGTCGCGTACGACCACGCGCAGTTCCTCGCCCCGGGCGGGGGCGGAGTCCAGGAGCAGCGGCAGCAGGTGGCGGCCGATGTTCCCGGTGGGAGCGGTGATGACGATCATGGAGAACCTCACGGATCGGGTGCCGGATCGGTGGTCCTCATCCTCCGGAGCCCAACACCGTTGCCACAATGGGAACTTCAGCAAGGGATCATTGCCCGGAATGGAATCACTCTGGTGAACAGCCCGGATCCGTCCATCGACGCGAATCTCGCCGTGGCACTGCACGCCCTGCTCACCGAGCAGAGCGTCACCCGCGCCGCCGCACGCCTGCACACCTCCCCCGCGGCCATGAGCCGCACCCTCGCCCGCCTGCGCCGCCTCCTCCAGGACCCCCTGCTGGTCCGGGCGGGGCAGGTCATGGTCCCCACTCCCCGTGCCCAGGCGCTGCGTGACGAGGCCGCGGCGGTGGTGCACCGCCTCGGGGCGCTGCTCGGCCCCGGCTCCGAGACCGACCCGGCCACGCTGCGCGGCACGTTCACCCTCCAGGCCTCCGACCTGGTCGCCGCGGCGCTGGCCCCCGGGCTGCTGGGCCTGGCCCGGGAGGAGGCACCGGGCATCTCGTTGCGGCTGCGGGCCGAGGAACTGGAGGCCGGGCCGGCCCTCCGCGACGGCCGGATCGACCTGGAGATCGGATCGATCGACCACGTCGATCCCGAGACCCGGGTCGAGGAACTGGTCACGCTGCGGATGGTCGCCGCGGTCCGGGACGGTCATCCCCTCACCCGCGAAACCCTGACCCCGGAACGGCTCGCCGCCGCCGAGCACGTCGTGGTCAGCCGCCGCGGCCGGTTCACCGGGCCCCTCGACACCGCCCTGGCCGAGCGGAACCTCCGCCGACGGGTCACCGCCGTCCTCCCCAGCCACCTGGCCGCGCTGCACCTCGCCGCCCGCAGCGACGTCGTCTGCCTCGTGCCCGCCGCACTCCCCGGCGCCCCGCTGTCACCCCTGACCGAGGCCGCCACCACGCTCGGCCTCGGCCTGCTCGACATCCCCGTGCCGCTGCCGCCCCTGGCCATCGGCATCGCCTGGCACCCCCGCCACGCCGCCGACGGCGCGCACCGCTGGCTCCGGGACGCGGTCCGCCGGACCCTTCGGCCGAGTCCCTGACGTCCCTGACGGAGCCGCGGTCGTCCACCCGTTCGGCGCAGCCGCGGGCGCGCCGGGCGTGGGTGGGTGCTCCAGTGGGGTTACCAGGCATCCGACCCAGGAGGCAGCCATGACCAGTGCCGCGCCCCCTCCCCCCGCTCCGCCCGCCCCCGACAGCGCGCCCGGCGACCGGGGCGGTGCCGACGACCCGTTGGCGGCCGGTGGCCTCACGCTCGGCGGCACCCTGATGGTCGTCTACGGGCTCTTCGCGGTGCTCCAGGGCATCGCCGCGATCGCGAACGACGAGGTGTACACGAGCTTCGGCGAGTACGTCTTCGCGTTCGACCTGACCGCGTGGGGCTGGATCCACCTGGTCGTCGGGGTGCTCGTGGTGGTGGCCGGGTTCGGTCTGTTCACCGGCGCCCTGTGGGCGCGGGTCGCCGGCGCGTGCGTGGTCGGGCTGGCGCTGATCGCGAACTTCATCTGGCTGCCGTACCAGCCGTTCTGGTCGATCATCATGATCGTGACCGGTCTGTTCGTCCTGTGGTCGGTGTTCAACTACCGCTCCTCCCGCCCGGCGTAGCCGCCGCCCCGGGTCAGGACGGCGGCGGACGCCGGTCGCGTGCGGCGACGACCGTGTGCAGATGGCGGGTCAGCGCGGTGGCCGCCGCCGTGAGGAAGACGAACGTGTACAGGATCTGGACGACCGCCACCATGCGGGCCTCCTGCCCGCTCGGGGTGATGTCGCCGTAGCCGACGGTCGCGAGCGTGACGACGGTGAAGTACAGCGCGTCGACCCGGGTGCGCAGGCCGGTGAACTGGCCCGGCTGCTGGGCGAGTGCGTAGTAGCCGGACGAGAAGACCAGCACGGCCAGGCACATCAGCAGCGAGATCACGAGGCCCGACCGGGTGTGCGGCTTCTCCAGCACGATGTCGCGTACCTGGCGCAGCAGCAGCGCGGCCACCAGTCCCAGGCACAGGACGAACAGCGGCCAGCCCAGCCAGGGGCGGTCGGCGGCGAGGCCCTCCAGCGGGAGCAGGAAGTAGGCCGTGCCCCCGGCCAGGACCAGGGCCCCGGAACCGGCCCACAGCCACCGGACCACGGCCGGATGCCCCGGGTCCCGTCCGGGCTTCCGCGCGGGGTGGTGCGCCTGCTCGCTGCCGTCGCGCATAGGTCCGGTCTACGACGCATCAGGGGGTGGCGCGAGCCTGGTGCCTCCGTCGGTGAACCTCAAATATTCCTCTGAAGGCGTCGGTGGCAGGGTTCGGGGCCGGGCGGCTGGGCCATACCCCCCTCACGTTCGAGGATCGGGCCGTGCGGAGGAGGGGGACGAATGGAGCGACTGGGGACGGGCATCGGGTGGCGACCGGAGATCGCGGACGCCGTGGAGCGCATGCCGGGGATCGACTGGGTCGAGGCCGTGGCCGAGAACGTCTGCCCCGGGCACCTGCCCGAGTCGCTGGAGCGGCTGCGCGAGCGTGGCGTCACCGTGGTGCCGCACGGCGTCTCGCTGGGCCTCGGGGGCGCGGACCGGCCCGACGCAGACCGGCTGGCCGCGCTGGCCGAGCGGGTGGAGGCGCTCGGCTCGCCGCTGGTCACCGAGCACATCGCGTTCGTACGGGCGGGCGGTGCGCTGACGGCTTCCCCCCGCCTGGAGGCGGGCCATCTGCTGCCCGTGCCCCGGACCCGGGACGCCCTCGACGTCCTCTGCGAGAACGTCCGTATCGCGCAGGAGTCGCTGCCGGTGCCGCTGGCCGTCGAGAACATCGCCGCGCTGATCTCCTGGCCGGGCGAGGAGATGACGGAGGGCCAGTTCCTGTACGAGCTGGCCGACCGTACGGGGGTCCGTCTCCTCATCGACGTGGCCAACCTGCACACCAACCACGTCAACCGCGGCGAGGACCCGGCCAAGGCCCTCGCCGAGCTGCCCCTGGAGGCCATCGCCTACGTCCATGTCGCGGGCGGCTTCGAACGCGACGGCGTCTGGCACGACAGCCACGCCCACCCCGTCCCCCGGCCGGTCCTCGACATCCTGACCGACCTCGCCTCCCGCGTCTCCCCTCCGGGCGTCCTCCTGGAACGCGACGAGAACTTCCCTGAGCCGGCGGAGCTGGAGCGCGAGCTGGGCTCGATCCGACGCGCCCTGGAGACGGGTGCGGTCGAACGCGTGAAGACACAGCTCCTGGAGGCGGGCAGCGCGGCCACGCGCCGGGCGGGGGCGGTCGGGCCCGGGAACGGCGACGCGATGCTCGGGGAAGAGGCCCGGGGCACCGAGGGCGAGCTGCTTGAGGGGATCGGCACCCGGCAACGGGGCGAAGAGCGCGGGGTGGCCGAAGGCGGCACACTCGCAGCTTCCGGTACCGGGCAGCCGGGCCAAGGGCCTCGGAACACCGAGGCGACCCTCACGGCTGCCGGTGCCGAGCAACCGGCCCGAGCGGCCCACGCCACCGCAGGCCGGACACCTGCGGGTGCCGCTGCCGCGCGGCCGGCAGAAGAGGGCCGGGCCTCCGAGGGGCGGATTGTCGTGGCCGCCGGTGACGGGGCGCGGGGCACAGAGACCGGGGCGGTCGGGGCGACACGGGGCGCCTTCGACCTGCCCCACCCCGGTGAGGGCCGGGCCGCTCGTCAGCGGCTGGGGCTCGCGCAGGCCGCGTTGCTGTCCGCGCTGGTCGCGGGGACGCCCGTGCCCGAGGGGTTCGACCGGGTGCGGGTCGGCGTACAGGCACGGGCGCTCGCCGCGAAGCGGGCGGACGTCGTGGGGAAGGTCGCGCCCGAACTGCCGGTGATCCTCGGAGAGGACTACCGCACCGCCTTCCTCGGCTACGCCCAGACCCACCCGATGACCGACGGCTACCGACGCGACGCCCTCACCTTCGCCGAGCACCTGCTGTCCGCCGGGCGGCCCGGGGACGCGCAGGCGCGGCGGGAACTACGGGAGTGGTGGCTGGAGCGGTCGGGACCGAGTCCGCGCTCCCGGCGCCCCGGCCACCGACTCGCTCGCGCCACACGCAGGGTCCTGCTGCGGCGCTGAGGGGAGCCAGGAGCCCCCTACTTCTTGAGCGACTTCTCCGGTACCGCATCGCCCGCCAGGGCGTCGCCCCGGCCGTAGTGGTGCGTCGTGAACATGTAGATCAGGCCGGTCCCCACCACCACGCCACCGCACAGCAGGACGATCCAGTTCTCCCACCAGGACTTCTCCGGGGAGCGGGCCCAGCAGATGTTGATGATGGCGAGGATGCCGTAGGCCAGCGCGGCGATGTTCACCGTGAGGCCCCAGCGGCCCAGGGTGAACTCCCCCGCCGGTTTCCAGCCCTTGAGCCGGGCGCGCAGCGCGGCCAGGACCACCATCTGGAACGAGCCGTAGATGCCGAGGATCGCGAACGAGACGATGTTGGTGAGGGCGTCCTCGGAGAGCAGTGAGGCGAAGGCGATGAGCAGCGGCACCGCCGCGGACACGAACAGCGCCCAGCTCGGCACCGCACGGGCGTGGACGAACCGCCGCAGCAGCCGGTGCCCGACGATCATCTCGTCACGGGCGTAGGAGTAGATGAGCCGCCCGGCCGCGGCCTGGAGGCTGATCGTGCAGGACAGGAAGGAGATCAGCACCACGGCCATCACCATCCGCGCCCCGGTCTCGCCCATGGCGTCGTACAGCACGTCCACCACCGGGTCGGCCTGCTCGCCCGAGATGATCGCGTTGAAGTCCGTGACCGACAGCAGCAGCGACATACAGGTGAACGTGGCCGCCGCGCCGCCGATGTAGATGGTGCGGCGCATCGCGCGGGGGATGACCCGGCCCGGGTGGGCGACCTCCTCGGCGGTGTCGCCGCACGCCTCGAAGCCGTAGTACTGGTAGAGGCCGATGATGCCGGCTGCCAGGAACGCCGGCAGGTAGGAGCCGTCTCCCTCGACGCCGTAGGTGTCGAAGATGACGCCGAGGCTCTGGTGGCGGTGGGTGGACAGCAGGTAGACGCCGACGACGAGGGCGCCGATGAGCTCGCCGGCGAAACCGATGAGCGCCGCCGTCGACAGTGCCTTGGTGCCCATGTAGTTGACGAGGATGGCGACGACGATGAGCACGGCGGTGCACAGCACGGTGGTGTGCACGGTGGCTCTGAAGCCGAAGAGGATGGCGATGTAGGGGCCGGCGCCGTACGCGACGGAGGTGATGGTCACCAGCAGCGCCCACATGTACACCCAGCCGGTCATCCACGCCCAGCGTGTGCCCCACAGCCGCCGGGCCCAGGGGTAGACACCGCCCGCGATCGGGTACTGGGCGACGACCTCCCCGAAGATCAGCGCGACGAGGAACTGGCCGCAGCCGGCGAACAGGAACGCCCAGATCATCGGCGGTCCGCCGTCGGCGATCGCGATGCCGAAGAGGGTGTAGGTGCCCACCACCGGGGAGAGGTAGGTGAAGCCGAGGGCGAAGTTGGCCCAGGGGCTCATGTCCTTGCGGAACTCCGAGCCGGGCTCCCCTCCCGGGGTGCCGGCGGCCGGTGCGGGAGGCGGTGCGGTGGTCACTGTCCGGCCCTCCGTTCCGCGGCCGGGGTGCGGCCGCTGATCAGGTCGGCGGCGCGTTCGGCGGTGAGCAGGACGGTCACCATGGGGTTGATCGTGGGCATCGTCGGGAACACCGACGCGTCGACGATCCGCACACCCTCGAAGCCGCGCAGTCTCAACTCGGGGTCGCAGACGGCCAGCGGATCGTCCGGGGCGCCCATGCGGCAGGTGCCCGCGGGGTGGTACACGGTGTGTGCCACGCGGCGGCCGTACTCCGACAGGTCGGCGTCGGAGACGACGTCCGGGCCGGGCGCGACCTCCCGGACGAGCCAGTCGCTCAGCGGTGCGGTGGCGGCGACCTCGCGGGCGATCTTCAGACCGTCCACGATGGTGCGCTCGTCGTGACCCTCCGGGTCGGTGAAGTACCGGAAGTCCAGGGCGGGATGCTCTGCGGGGTCGGCGCTGCGCAGCCACATGCGTCCGGTGGACCGGGCACGCGGCACGTTCGGCGTCATGCAGACGCCGTGCTGCGGCACGGGGTAGCCCAGGCGTTCGGTGTTGACGGTGAACGGCACCTGGTAGAAGTGGAACATCAGGTCGGGGCGGGGCCCGCTCTTGTCGCGGCGCAGGAACAGTCCGGCGTCGGAGTCCATCGCGGAGTTGGGCGGCAGCGGGCCGTCGGTCTCCCAGACGATCACGGACTCGGGGTGGTCGAGCAGGTTCTCGCCGACGCCGGGCAGGTCGGCCCGTACGTCGATGCCCAGCGCGCGCAGGTCGTCTGCCGGGCCGACGCCGGAGAGCATCAGCAGGCGGGGGGTGTCGACGGCTCCGGCGCACAGCAGGAGTTCGCGTTCGGCGCGCACGCTGGCGGGCTGCCCGTCGGCGCCGCGGACGGCGACCCGGGTCAGCCGCCCCGCGTCGTCGGTGAGCAGCCGGTGCGCCCAGGTCTCCAGGAGGAGCGTGAGGTTGGGCCGGTCCATGATCGGGTGGAGGTAGGCGACGGACGCGGAGGAGCGCAGATTGCCCTCCGGCTGGTAGGCCAGCGAGAAGAAGCCGGCGCCGTCGGCGAAGGGTTCGGCGTTGAAGTCGTCGACGACGGGAACGCCGAGGGCGCGGGTGGCCGCGGTGACGAAGTCCTTGGCGATGGGATTGCGGTCGGCCTCGGCCACCGGGACGATGTGGGTGCGCAGCCGGTCCCGGTAGGGGAGGATCGCCGCCGGGTCCCAGCCGCGACAGCCCCGGGCCACCCAGTCGTCGAGGTCCTGCGGCAGCGGCAGGAAGCTGATCAGCGTGTTGTGGGAGGAGCAGCCGCCGAGCACGCGGGCCCGTGAGTGCAGGATGTGGGAGTTGCCGCGCGGCTGTTCGACGGTGGTGTAGCCGTAGTCGTACTCCGAGTCGAGCAGGTTGATCCAGTTGCGCAGGCGCAGGATGCGCTCGTCGCCGACATCGCTGGGGCCGCCCTCGATGACGCAGACGCGGCAGTCGGGGTCCTCGCTCAGCCGGGCGGCGAGCACGCAGCCGGCGGTGCCGCCGCCGACGATGACGTAGTCGTAGGCGGACTCGGCGCCGTGCGCGGTGGTGGGGGCCATGCGGTGCCTTTCTTCGGTGGCCTTCGCGCCACGGGCGGGCGTGCGGCCGGTCTTCGGTGGTCGTGGCGCCACGGGCGGGCGCTGTGCTGCCGGAAGGTCAGCCCTTGAACCAGCCGGAGGGGGCGGGGGCGAGGTTCTGGTAGATGTGCTTGGCTTCCTGGTACTCGCGCAGCCCGGTGGGGCCGAGTTCGCGGCCCACGCCGGAGCGGCCGAAGCCGCCCCACTCGGCCTGCGGCACATAGGGGTGGAAGTCGTTGATCCAGACCGTGCCGTGCCGCAGCCGCTGCGCGACGCGCTGGGCGCGGCTCGCGTCGGAGGTCCACACGCCGCCGGCCAGGCCGTAGCGGGTGTCGTTGGCGAGTTCCACGGCCTCGTCCTCGGTGCGGAAGCGCTCGACGGTGACCACCGGGCCGAAGACCTCCTCCTGGACGATGCGCATGGACCGGTCGCAGTCGGCGAAGATCGTCGGCAGCAGGAAGAAGCCGCGGCTCAGGGCGGGGTCGTCGGGGCGGGTGCCGCCGGTGACGAGCCGGGCGCCCTCCTCCCGCCCGACGGCGATGTAGCCCTCGACCTTCTCGCGGTGCTCGGCGGAGCTGAGCGGGCCGCTCTCGGTGCCCTCCTCCAGGCCGCTGCCGAGCCGGATCGCCCGTGCGCGGTCGGCGTAGGCCTCGACGAACCGGTCGTGCAGGGAGTCCTCGACGAGCAGGCGCGAACCGGCCGAGCAGACCTGCCCGGAGTGCAGGAACGCGGCGTCGAGCGCGTAGTCCACGGCGGCGTCGAAGTCGGCGTCCGCGAAGACGATGTTGGGGTTCTTGCCGCCCAGTTCCAGGGCGATGTTCCGCGGCCCCTCGGCGGCGCTGGCCATGATGGACCGTCCGGTGTTGAGGCCGCCGGTGAAGGACACCAGGTCGACGTCGGGGTGGCTGGTCAGGGCCGCGCCGACGGTCGCCCCGGAGCCCAGCACCAGGTTGGCGACGCCGGGCGGGGCGCCGGCCTCCTCGATGAGCCGCACCATGTGGATCGTGGTGAGCGGTGTGACCTCGCTGGGCTTGAGGACGAAGGTGTTGCCCGCGGCGAGCGCCGGGGCCACCTTCCAGGAGGCCTGGAGCAGCGGGTAGTTCCAGGGGGCGATGAGCGCGCACACGCCGATCGGCTGGTAGACGACGCGGCTGAGCACGTCCGGGCCGACGTCCACGACCCGGCCGCCGTCCTTGCCCGCGAGTTCGGCGAAGTAGCGGAAGGCGTTGGCCACGTCCTCCACGTCGATGCGGGCCTCGGCCAGCGTCTTGCCGGTGTCGAGGGTCTCGGTGCGGGCGATGTCCTCCCGGTCGCGCAGCAGCAGGTCGTGGACGCGCAGCAGCAGGTCGGCGCGCTGGCGGGAGGGGGCGTTCGCCCAGTCCTCCTCGGCGAAGGCGCGCCGGGCGGCGCGTACGGCGCGGTCGACGTCACCGGCGTCGGCCTCGTCGACGGTGGTGACGACCGAGGCGTCGTAGGGGTTGACCACCTCCCGACGCCCACCGGCCGCGGCCTGTGTCCACTCGCCGTCGATGTACAGCTCACCCACCGCGGGGCCTCCTTCGCATCCGGCCGGTGCCGATCGGCTCGACGGTCAGCAACATGGCCCATCGGAGGGTCGGCGGCCACGGGGCACACCGCCGCGACGGCGTCCGGGCGGCCCAGAGGACCCGGGTGGGCTAGTCGCCTCCGGTCCGCGCGTGCGCGCCCGAGTGTGCCGGGACTAACACCCGGGTGGCCTCCGCCGAAGCCCCGAGGACGGTATGGACCCGTTTGCATGGATAGGCCCCTCGACGCACCTCCCCCGATCGCCCCGTCCCATCCCCGATGCAACCATTCGCCCCTGTACGGCGGTTGGCGTAGACCCCGCCGTACCATGGCGATTCCGCACCCGAAGCGCACTAGCGTGCGGTGCCGCACCAGGAGGCACCACCATGCGACCCCGACCCCCCGTCAAGGGCCGAGGCATCGTCAGCGGCACCGGGCTCATCGTCATGTGCCTCGCGGCGACGCTCACCGCGCTGGTCTTCTCGCTCTGGCCGTACGACGGCCGGCCGGAGACGGCGCCGGGCGCGCTGAGCGCGCAGACGCTACGGACGAGCTACGGTCCGCTGTCCGCCCTCGACCAGGAGTTCCTCGTCAAGGTCCGGCGGGCCGGGCTGTGGGAGCCGGCCGCGGGGCGGCAGGCGCGGGCGAAGGGGACCACCCCGGCCGTGCGGACGGCCGGCCGGCGTCTCGTCGAGGGGCACCGGTTCCTGGACGAGCGGGTCCGCGGTGCCGCCGCCCAGCTGAACGTCACCCTGCCGGACGCGCCCGGCGACCGGCAGAAGCAGTGGCTGGCCACCCTGGACGAGGCGCGGGGCGCGGAGTACGACCGGCGGTTCGCCACCGTCCTGCGGCTGTCCCAGGGGCAGGTGTTCCCGGTCGTCGCCCAGGTCCGCGCGAGCACCCGCAACTCCCTGGTGCGCGCCCTCGCCGACGACGCCACCACGACGGTCCTCGACCACATCAAGGCCCTGGAGGCGACGGGCGACGTCGACTACGACACCGTGGCCCGAGACATGGCCACCGGCGACACTCCCCTGACCCGACCCTCAGCCCCGACCTCGGCACCGGCCTCGGCCCCGCCCGAGTCGCTCCCGCCGCCCGCCTTCCGCCCGCCGCCGGGGCAGTGAAACGGAACGTCACATACCGACAACACTCCGTCCGGATCGTGAACGAGGCATGGTGCTTTCGGGACCGTGTCACATACAAACAACATATGCTCTGGGCTTTTTTCCTGCTGGCGGCCTGGGCCGTGGCGGGCACCGCGTGCACACGGCTGTGCCTGGCCGCCGTGCGCGCCGCGGCCGGTGACACGGACACCGGCCGGGTCCATGAACTGACCCTGTACGAGGCCGCGTTCCTCTCCGGCGGACCCCGGCGGGTCGCCGACGTGACCCTCGTCGCCATGGCGCGTCAGCGGCGTCTGCTGCTGGCCCACACGGGCTGGGCGACGGTCGTCGATCCGCGCGGGCGGGACGCGATGGAGCGGTCGGTGATAGGGGCCATCGGCCCCGAGGGCCAGTCCCGGATCGCACCGGTGCGGGCCACCGCAGCCGCGGCGGAGGCGGTGCGCGGGATCGCCGACGGGCTGGTGCGCGCGGGCCTGGCGGTGCCCGACAGTGCCCGCACGACGGTCGCGGCGGGGGTCCGGCAGGTGCGCGCGGCGGCGGTCGCCGTGCTCGGTCTCGGCGTCGCCGCGCTGCTGACGCCGCCCCCGCCGGACATGCCGCGCCATCTGGTCGCCCTGTGGTTCGCGCTGCCGCTCACCCTGACCCTGAGCTGCCTCGCCGTCGCACGGGTCGAGATCCACCCGTACTCGCGCTGGGCCTCCCCGGCGGGTCAGCGGCTGCTCGGCGCACTGGCCCGGAACGCGGACGACGCCGCCGACGACCGTACGTACCTCACCTCCGTGGCCGTACGCGGGGTCCGCGCGATCGGCGAACCGGAGCTGCGCGCCGCCTTCGCGCACCGCGAGGCACACGGCCGACAGGCCGGGGGCGCACGGGAGCATTGACGCCGACACCGGCGGACGGTGCTTGCCTTCCTCGAACGCCGCACCAAACATCCCTTTTGTCGCCACCGTGCATCGAAGGGATAAGCGATGAGAGCCGCCCTCCTCTACTCGGCAGCGGGGTCCTTGCTGTTGAGCGCCCTGACCGCGGCCCCGGACGTCGAGGGCCGGTCCGCGGCGCCCGAGTCGCAGGGCACCGCGGTGGCCGCCGCGCGCGCGAAGGCGGCCGGCATCCGGTTCGGGCCGTGCGACGACGCGCAGGACCTGCCGGGCGGCATGCGGTGCGGCACGGTGACCGTCCCGCTGGACTACGCCCGGCCGAACGGCCGGCAGATCCGACTCGCCGTCAGCCGGACCCGGGCCACGCAGAAGGACCCGCACAACAGCAAGCGCAAGGTCCCCCGGCAGGGCGCCCTGGTCTACAACCCCGGCGGGCCCGGTGCCACCGGCTTGTACTTCCCGATCGTCGGGCTGCTCCCCGAGTGGAAGCGGCTCGCGGCCGCCTACGACCTCATCGGTTACGCCCCGCGCGGTGTCGGCCGGTCCGCGCCGCTGTCCTGCCAGGACCCCGCGCGGTTCTTCAAGGCGCCCACACAGGCGCAGACGCACCCCTCGACGGCGTTCAAGAAGGAACGCATCGCGCAGGCCAAGGCGTACGCGCGCGGCTGCGCCGAACGGGCCGGCGACACACTGCGGCACTACCACTCGCTGAACAACGCCCGCGACCTGGACGTACTGCGCGCCGCGCTCGGCGAGACGCGGCTGACGTTCCTGGGCTCGTCGTACGGCACCTACCTCGGCGCCCTGTACGCGACGCTGTTCCCCGCGCACGTACGGCGGATGGTGTTCGACTCGGTGGTCGATCCCGACCCGGCGGAGATCTGGTACCGCAACAACCTCGCCCAGTCGGCGGCGTTCGAGGGCCGATGGCGGGACTTCCGGAGGTGGATCGCCCGGCACGACGGCGTGTACGGGCTGGGCGGGAGCGCGCGGGAGGTACAGCGCCGCTACGCGCGTGCGCACGCGCGGCTGACCGCCGAGCCGGCCGGCGGGAAGGTCGGGCCGGGGCAGTTGCAGGAAGCGTTCCTGCAGGCCGGATACTACGACGACCAGTGGCCGCTCCTGGCGCACGCGCTCTCGGCGTACCTCAAGGGCGATCCCAAGCCGCTGGTCGAGCAGGCGAGCCGGTATCCGGAGGCGGCCGCCGAGGCGGAGAACACCCACGCGGTGTATCTGGCCGTCGAGTGCAACGACGCCCCCTGGCCGACGGACTGGAGGGTGTGGGACCGGGACAACACCCGGCTCGCGCGGACGGCGCCGTTCGAGACCTGGGACAACGTGTGGACGAATCTGCCCTGCGCCTACTGGCGGGGGCCGCGGCAACGGCCGCTCGACGTCGGCACCGCGCCGGGCGAGCTGCCGCCGACGCTGATCCTGGCCGCCGAGCGGGACGCCGCCACGCCGTACGACGGCGCCCTGGAACTCCGCCGCCGTCTCGCGGGCTCGGTCCTGGTGACGGAGCGCAACGCGGGCGCGCACGGCCTGGCCGGCGGGCCGAACGCCTGCGTCAACGGCCACCTGGAGGCGTATCTGCTGGACGGCCGGCTGCCGGGGCGGCACGCGCAGTGCCAGCCGCACGCCGAACCCGAGCCGCGGTCGACGGCCCCGGAGAAGCCCGGGGCCGAGCGACGGCTCCGCTGATCAGGCCAGACCGGCGACCAGTTCGGCGACCTCCTTGCGGCGGCCCGTGTAGAAGGGGACCTCCTCGCGGACGTGCATACGGGCCTCGGAGGCACGCAGGTGACGCATGAGGTCGACGATGCGGTACAGCTCGTCGGCCTCGAAGGCGAGGAGCCACTCGTAGTCGCCGAGGGAGAACGAGGCGACGGTGTTGGCGCGCACGTCCGGGTAGCCGCGGGCCATCTTGCCGTGGTCGGCGAGCATGCGGCGGCGGTCCTCGTCGGGCAGCAGGTACCAGTCGTAGGAGCGCACGAACGGGTAGACGCTCACGTAATTGCGGGGCGTCTCGTCGGCGAGGAACGCCGGGATGTGCGAGCGGTTGAACTCGGCGGGGCGGTGCAGCGCCATGTTCGACCACACCGGCGTGAGCGCCCGGCCCAGCTTCGTGCGGCGGAAGAGGTTGTACGCCTCCTGCAGCGCGTCGCTGGTCTCCGCGTGCCACCAGATCATGACGTCGGCGTCGGCGCGCAGGCCCGAGACGTCGTACGTGCCGCGGATCGTCACGTCCTTCGCGGCGAGCTGGTCGAACAGCTCCTGGACCTCGTCGGCGTACCCGGCGCGGTCCTCGGGGAGCACGTCCTTCAGCTTGAAGACGGACCAGAGCGTGTAGCGGATGACCTCGTTGAGGTCCTTGGCCAGCTTGCCCTTGTTCGGGATCCTGCCGGTCTCGGGGGTGGAGGCGTCGTTGCTCATGTCCTCATTCTCCTGCTCCGCCGTGCAGGCTCTGCACCGGGTGGGCGGTGAGCTCCTCCACACCCCGCAGGTCACCCTGGATCTGGTCGACGGCGGCGTGGGCGCTCGCGATGCACGCCGGGATGCCGACGCCGTCGTACGGGGCGCCGCACACGGCGAGCCCGGGCAGTCCGGCGATGTGCTCGCGGACGCGGGCCACGCGCGCGTGGTGGCCGACCGGGTACTGGGGCAGGCCGTCGTCCCAGCGGGTGACGCGGGTGGCGACGGGTGTGGCGTCCAGGCCGGTCGCCGCCTTCAGGTCGTGCCGGGAGACGTCCACGAGCCCGGTGTCGTCGCGGTCGAGGATCTCCGTCTCGCCGTACCGCCCGACGGAGGTGCGCAGGACGAGCAGGTCGGGGTTCTCGTCGGCGATCCAGCCCCATTTGCGCGAGGCGAAGGTGGAGGCCTTGATGGTGCGTCCGTCGACGGGCGGCACCAGGAAGCCGCTGCCGTCGGGCAGGGCCGTCTCGGCACGGCGGTAGGCGAGGGTGACCAGGGCCATGGAGGCGTACTCGACGGCGCCGAGCTCGGCGGCGGCGCCGGGGCTCTCGGTGCGCAGGAGGCCGGCGGCGGCCGGGGCGGGGACGGCGACGACCACCGCGTCCGCGTGCCACACGCGCACCCCGGAGACGACCCGCCACCCGCCGTCCGCCGGGGTGCGGCGCAGCTCCGTCACCGGCGTCCCGGTCAGGATCTCGCCGCCGCGGGCCCGGACGGACTCGGCGACCGCGAGGGGCAGGGTGCCGACGCCGCCCTGGAGGCCCATGAACACCGGGCCGGTCTGCTGGGCTGCGGCGGCCTTCGCCTGGATCTCGCGGACGCCCTCCGTGAGGGAGGTGTGGCCCCGGGCGGCCTGGAAGAGCTGGGGGACGGCCGAGCGCATCGAGATGCGGTAGGCGTCGCCCGCGTACACGCCGCCCAGCAGGGGTTCCACCAGGCGGTCGACGACCTCGCGGCCCAGTCGCTCCGCCACGTACTCCCCGACGGCCACGTCGTCCCCGACCTCGGTGCGGGGCAGCTCGGCGTCGCGCCCGATGCGGGCGAGGCCTTCGTCGGACAGCAGGCCGGACAGGGCGGCGGCGGTGCCGGGGACGCCCATCACATGCCCCTTGGGCATCGGGCGCAGTGCGCCCCGGGTCCAGATCGAGGCCGTGGCGGTGGCCGGGGGCTGGAGGCGGTCGGTGAGGCCCACCTCGCGCGCGAGCGCCACCGCCTCGGGTCGGCGGGCCAGCATCGACTCGGCGCCGAGGTCCACGCGCGCGCCCGCGATCTCGCCGGGCAGCAGCTTGCCTCCGACCCGGTCGGAGGCCTCCAGCACCGTCACCCGCGCCCCGCGCTCCAGCAGCCGGTGCGCGGCGGCCAGGCCCGCGATACCCGCCCCGATGACGATGACCTGTCCCGTGCCCGCACGGGCTTGAACTTCGCGCATGTCTCCAGCCTCTCAGACCCCGCTGACAGTGCCGCCGTGCCCCGGTGTCCCGGACGAGTCCCGACCGTGACCGCATCGGAACCGTCCCGGGCCAAACGTCCGGCGCCGCCCGGGCGTCGAAGAAGCGTCAGCGGAATCGATCCCCGGGGGAATCCCACATGCGCACACGACGACCCGCACGCCACCCCGCCCCGACTCTGGCGGCGCTGCTGCTGGCCGCGGCACTCGCACTCACCGGATGCAGCGGTGCCGGCGACGACTCCGGCGGGAGCGCGGCCGCCGACAACGGCGCCGCCTCCCGGGCGCAGGACAAGGCCGGCGCGCAGGAGGCCGCCCCCGGCGGCGCCGGAAACGGAGCCCGGGCGACCGCCCCGCCGAAGCTCACCGAGAACCACATCATCCGCACGGCCTCGCTGACCGTGCGGGTCAAGGACGTCCCGAAGGCCCTGGACGAGGCCCGCACCGACGCCGAGAACGCGGGCGGCTATGTCGGCAACGAGACCACCACCCGGGACGGGGAGGGCCACGAGCGGACCCGGGTCGTGCTGCGCGTGCCCGTCGAGAAGTACGACGAGGTCCTCGCCGAGCTGGAGGGCGCCGGAAAGCTCCTCGAGCGCAGCGCCAAGGCCGAGGACGTCACCGACCAGGTCGTGGACGTGGAGAGCCGGATCAAGTCGCAGCGTGCCAGCGTGGCCCGGATCCGCGAGCTGATGGACCAGGCCACCAAGCTGAGCGACGTGGTGACCCTGGAGGGCGAGCTGAGCACCCGCCAGGCCGATCTGGAGGCGCTGCTCGCCCGGCAGACGTCCCTGAAGGACCGCACGAGCCTGGCCACCATCACCCTCTCGCTTTCCGAGACCCTGGTGAAGAAGAAGGAGGCGAAGGACGACGACCCGGGCTTCGTGGACGCGCTCGCGGGCGGCTGGAACGCGTTCGTGACGATGCTGCGCTGGCTCGCGGTGGCCCTGGGCGCGATCCTGCCGTTCGCCGCGGTGGCGGCCCTGATCACCCTGCTGTGGGTGCGTGTCGTACGCCCCCGCCTGCCGCGCCGCCCGCGGCCCGCGTCGCCCGCGACGAGCGCGCTGGGCCCGCTGCCGACGGCCCGCCCGGCCCCGGAGTCCGCGCGGCCGCGCACGCCCGGCGAGCAGGACTGAAATGCCCTGCTCCCGTAGCGTGTTCGCATGAGCATGAGCCGTACGCGGGGTACACGGGAGCGACTGGTCGTGATCGGCGGTGACGCCGCGGGGATGTCCGCGGCGTCACAGGCACGCCGGCTGAACAAGCCCGACGAGCTGGAGATCGTGGCGTTCGAGCGCGGCACCTTCACGTCGTACTCGGCGTGCGGCATCCCCTACTGGGTGGGCGGCGACGTCCCCGACCGGGACCGGCTCATCGCCCGCACCCCCGAGGAACACCGCGCGCGGGACATCGATCTGCGGCTGCGCACCGAGGTCACCGAGATCGACCCCGACGGGCAGCGGGTACGCGCGCGTGACCTCGGCTCCGGCGCCGAGTCCTGGACGTCGTACGACAAGCTCGTGATCGCGACCGGTGCCCGGCCGATCCGGCCCGGGCTGCCCGGGGTGGACGCGCCCGGGGTGCACGGGGTGCAGACGCTCGACGACGGCCAGGCGCTGCTGGACACGCTGGCACGCACGCGTGGCCGTCGCGCGGTGGTCGTGGGGGCCGGGTACATCGGCGTGGAGATGGCCGAGGCGCTCATCAACCGCGGTTACGAGGTGACGGTCGTCAACCGCGGCAGCGAGCCCATGTCGACCCTCGACCCCGACATGGGCCGCCTGGTGCACGAGGCCATGGAGGGCCTGGGCATCACGATGGTGAACGACGCCGAGGTCACCGGGGTCCTGACGGGTGACGACGGACGGGTACGCGCGGTGGCCACGGAGGACCGCGAGTTCCCGGCGGACGTCGTCGTGCTCGGCATCGGCGTACGCCCCGAGACGACGCTCGCGCGGGCGGCCGGACTCCCGCTCGGCACGCACCGGGGTCTGCTCACGGACCGCTCGATGCGGGTGCGCGGGTACGAGAACATCTGGGCCGGCGGCGACTGCGTCGAGGTCCTCGACCTGGTCTCCGGCCAGCAGCGGCACATCCCGCTCGGCACCCACGCCAACAAGCACGGCCAGGTCATCGGCACCAACGCGGGCGGCGGCTACGCCACCTTCCCCGGTGTGGTCGGCACGGCCGTCAGCAAGGTCTGCGACCTGGAGATCGCGCGCACGGGACTGCGCGAGAAGGACGCCCACCGTGTGGGCCTGCGCTTCGAGACGGTCACCATCGAGTCGACCAGCCGCGCCGGTTACTACCCGAACTCCTCCCCCATGACGGTCAAGATGCTCGCCGAACACCGCACGGGCCGCCTCCTCGGCGTCCAGATCGTGGGCAGGGAGGGCGCGGGCAAACGCGTCGACATCGCCGCGGTCGCCCTCACCGCGGGCATGACGGCCGAACAGATGACGACCCTCGACCTCGGCTACGCCCCACCCTTCTCCCCCGTCTGGGACCCGATCCTGGTAGCGGCCCGCAAGGCGGCGGCTAAGACGCGCGGTTCCTTGTAAGGGGGACCCCTACGCGGTCCCGGCCGTCCCGTTGATCCGATCGATCGCCTGCCGCGCCTGCTCCGCCGGCGGCCGGGACGGCAAGGACGAGACCGACGCCGAAGGAGCGACAGCCGGCGGCTGCTCCCCCGCCGGCTTCGCATGCGCGGCCGCCCGCGACGAACGCAGCCGATGGCTCACCGCCTCCTCCAGCGTCACGGGCCGCCGCATCTGGGACGCCAGCCGCCCGGCCTCCTGGCCGAGGCGGGCCACGTCCTCCCAGGGCAGCCGCACCACCAGCGTGAGCTCCGCCTCGCCGTCGGGCAGTGCGTGCATCGCGGGAGTAACTCGGTCGTTCATCGCCTGTTCCTCACGTCGGCCCCGCGACCCGCCTTCCCCGCGCCGCGGGCGGTTGCCGACACATACGCACGCCCCCGGGGCAGCGTTCACCGGGCTCAGCGATTCACGGGCAGCAGCAGGACGTAGCGAAGCTCCTGCCGGTACGCGGGAAGCAGCACCTGCGAGGTGACGGTGAGGGGCTCCGGACAGATGTGGGGCAGGCGCAGTTCGTAGCGGTGGCCGTGCCGATAGGCGAGCACCTTGGGGCTCCGGTCCCAGAGGTCGCGGCACACACGGTCGTCGAGGACGGCGTCGCGCAGGGCGCCGAGGTCGGTGTCGTCGGGGCGCGTCACCAGCGCGAAGCGCAGCAGCGCGAGGTACTGCGCGGCGTGCCGGGGCCAGTCCACGATCTGCTCGCGGGCCTCGGTCGTGGTCAGTGCCCAGCGCATCAGGTTGGCACCGGGCTCCAGGACCCAGGGGAACCAGCGGGCCATGGCCGCGTTGTGGTCGAGGAGGTTCCACGCCTGGTCGGTGAGGTAGGTGGGGAAGTCGGTCTGCGCCGAGGCGAGTTCGGCGAGGGCGTCGGTGACGTCGTCCGGGGCTGCGTTCCCGGCGTCCTCGGCCTGCTGCCCTCCGGCACCGCCGAGGGCGTGCCCGTACAGAGCCATGCGTTCGTCGGGGCCGAGCAGCAGGGCCCGGGAAAGGCGCTCGAGTATTTCTCCGGAAAGCGGGGCGTGCAGCCCGGTTTCGAGATTCCGATACCAGCGCTCACTGACGCCCATCCGGTCCGCAACTTCTTTTTGAGGTAACTGTCTTCCTCTGTTCATTTTGTTTCCCGCGTCGACGCGCCACGCGCGCAGCAGATCGGGCAGCGAGGAAACTGACTGGACATGACGTGACACCGCTCGGAAACACTCCCTCTGCGTATCGCCTGGGAAACCCACCGTAACAAGAGCAGGAGTGGCATGCGACGCGTCCGGCAAAAAGCTGCCGGTTGACGCATCTTGTCGACCGCTGACAGCATCGCCGACGTAGCCACTCACGCATTCCCCACGGAATGCATCCGAGTGTTATTCGGCCCATCAATCCATTCGCATTCCACACCCATGCGCGCGCGTTCGCGCAGCATTTTTCCCGCTATCCGAACGCAAGGAGTACGCATGACCGTCTCCACCGTCTCCACCGCCGAAACCGGCACGCTCACCGGCTCTCTCCTCCTCGGCGACAGCCACGGCCTGCACCGCGTGGCCGAGGACCTCGCCCGCGGCACGAGGGTGGCCCAGTCCTTACGGGACACCCTCGCCAACCGGGAACTGGCGCAGGCCCTTTCGTCGTGGAACTCCGCTCCGGAACATCCCGACGCGTTCGTCGCCTCCCTCTTCCCCGAGCCGCCGCCGGCGTCGAACGTCCCCTTCCTGCCGAAGGAACGGCTGCTGTCGCCGCGGGAGAAGAGCGCCGCCGCCGACGCCTTCGCACAGGTGCTGGAGAGCTGCGAGTTCACGAGCGGCCCCGCCGTCACGGCCTTCGAGGACGCCCTCGCCGACTACGCCGGGCTGTCCTGCGCCGTCGCGACCGGCAGCGGCACGGACGCGCTCGCCATCGCGCTGCGTGCCGTGGGCGTCGAGCCGGGCGACGAGGTGATCCTGCCGGCCAACAGCTTCGCCGCCACCGAGAACGCGGTGTTCGCCTGCGGTGCCGTACCCGTCCTCGCCGATGTGACCACGCCGGACGGCAACCTGGACCCCGAGTCGGTGGCGGAGCGGATCACCCCGCGCACCGTGGCACTGCTCCCCGTCCATCTGTACGGCAAGCTCGCCGACATGGCCGGACTGCGGGCCGTCGCCGACCGGCACGGGCTGCGGATCGTCGAGGACGCCTGCCAGGCGATCGGGGTGACCGGTGTCGGGCGGTACTCCGACGCGGCGGCCCTCAGCTTCAACCCGTACAAGAACGTCGGACTGTGCGGGAAGGCCGGTGCCGTGGTCACCGGCTCGGCCGCGATCGCCGAGCGGTGCCGGGTGCTCGGCTACCACGGCTTCGAGCCGGGCCGGAAGAACGTCAAGTGCGAGGCGTTCGGGCTCAACGCGCGCATCGACAACACCATGGCCGCGATCGGTCTGGCCCTGCTGCCCTGGACGAGTCTGCGCGGGCTGCGGCGTACGTATCTGGCCCGGCGCTACGTCGAGGCGCTGCGGCCGCTGGCCGAGGAGGGCGTGATCGAGACGCCCGCCTTCGCTCCCGACCACTCCTGGCATCTGTTCCCCGTCCTCGCGGCCGGCGGCGCGGCGGCCCGTGACACGCTGCTGGAGCGGCTGGCGCGGACGAGCCGGGTGGAAGCGGACGTCTACTACCCCGTCCTGACGCACCGGCAGGAGACCCCGGTGCGCGAGCGGTTCTTCGGGAAGGCGCACCTGCCGCGCACCGAGTGGCTGCACGACCGGGTGCTGCATCTGCCGCTGCACGCGGGGCTGTCCCTCGGCGAGCAGGACCGCGTGGTCGAGGCCCTGTACGCGGCGACGCGCCGGGCGGCGGCATGACCGACACCCTGCCGTTCGAGGCCGGCGGCGGCCCGGACCTCGGTCCGCCGCCTCATCTGCGCCTGCCGGACCCGGTGGGCTGGGCCGCGTTCTCCGACTTCGACGAGACCTACCTCGCCCATGCCGCGACCCCTGAACAACGCGCCCACCTCGCCGCGCTGGAGGAGTTCCTGCTGAGCGAGGCCGTCGAACACGGCCTGCTCTTCGGCTGGGTCACCGGCAGCTCGCCGGCCTCCGTACGGGAGAAGATGGCGCGCTGCGGCGCCCGCGTCCTGCCGCACTTCGTGGCCGGCTCGCTCGGTACCGAGCTGACGTTCTTCCCCGACGGCGTCGCCCGCCCCGACCCCGAGTGGGGGCAACTGCTGCGGGACAGCGGCTTCGACCGGGACCGGGTGCGGACGGCCGTGGAGCGTCTCGCCCGGTACGGGGTCGAGCTGTTCCCGCAGCACGACCCGCACACCGGGAACCCCACCGAGTTCCTGGTCAACTACTACTTCCGCTCCCTCGGCGACCCACGACGCGACGAGCAGAGCCTCGGCCTCGTGCGCGACTTCGCCCGCGAGCAGGGCCTCGGGCTCAACATCAGCCGCTGCAACCCCGCCACCGGGGACCCCGCCGACTGCTACGACGTCGACTTCATCCCGGCGGTGTGCGGCAAGCGCAACGTCGTCCGGCACCTGTGTGCCCGCTTCGGCGTCGCAGCGGAGCGGACCCTCGCGTTCGGCGACAGCGGCAACGACCTGGAGATGCTGGACGCCGTGCGCCACGGCTACCTCGTCGCCAACTGCACCCCCGAGGCCAGGAGCCGCTTCGCGCGGGTGTCGCCGCACCCGCACGCCCAGGCCCTCCTCACCGCCTTCCGTCTCCACCTCGGCCACTGAACCGCGCCTCCGGTCCGGTGATCCCGGGCCGGAGGACCGTCCCTGAAAGAGGCAGACCATGCAGACAGGAATCATCGGCGCCGGCGGCATCGCCCTCGCCCACCTGCGCGCCGCCGAGACCGTCCCCGGCGTCGTGGCGGCCGGCGTGTACGACGTGCTGCCCGAGAAGGCGGCGGAGCTGGCGGAGCGTTTCGGCTGCCCCGTCTTCTCCTCCACGACCGAGCTGTACCGGCATGTCGACGCGGTCGTCATCGCCTCGCCGAACCACACCCACGCCGACTACGCCGAGGAGGCCGTCCGGCACGGCAGGCACGTGCTGTGCGAGAAGCCGATGACGACGACGGTCGCGGAGGCCGAGCGCATCACCGCGCTGGCCGAGGAGAGCGGCCTGGTGTGCGCCATGGGCTTCAACTACCGCTATCTGGAGGCCATCGGCGAGATCAGGAACCTGGTGCGGAGCGGGGAGCTGGGCTCCATCCTCTTCGCGGAGGCCGGCTTCCGGCGCGGCAGCGCCCTGACCCGCTCCCGCTTCACCTGGCGGGACAGCGCGCTGGGCCGCTCCACCAGCGGCTCCCTGGGCGACCTGGGCGTGCATCTGGTGGACATGCTCGACCGGCTCTTCGACAGCCCGGTCGACAGCACGAGCTGCCGCACCAAGCTCCAGGTCAACGTGCCGCAGAAGGAGGGCCAGGACGTCCAGGTCGACGACTACGCCTTCGTCAGCGGCCGTCTGGAGAACGGCACCTTCTTCAACCTGGTCACCTCGAAGTCCTCGCTGCCGGAGGAGCTCGGCTTCTCGCTGAAGATCATCGGCGACCGCAAGGAGCTGTACTACCACTCCAAGGACGACACGACGTACTTCCTGAAGTCCCGTGTCACCTGGGAGCAGGGCACGTTCGCCCGCGAGGAGACGCTGGCCTCGCCGCCCGGCGAGGTGCCCGGGTGGAGCGACACGTTCCGGCACCAGCTGCGGGAGTGGCGCGACGCGGTCTCCGCACAGGACACCACCGGCGCGCGCAGTGCCGACAGCGCACTGGCCCGCTTCGGCGACGGGCTGCGCAGCCAGCGGGTGCTGGAGCGCCTGCTGGCGGGCGACGAGCAGGACGCGCTCGCCGCGGCGGTGCCCTCGTGACACCGCGCGACGCACAGGGCAGGGGCACCGGCATCGGCATCGCGGGGAAGAGGAACGTCTCTTGACCGGGACCTCGGCGCGGGCCGCGCCGCACGACACCGCTGTGGCGCGGCCCCTGTTCAGTCCGTTCGCCGTCGTCGCCTCGTGCGTGGGCTTCGCCCTGATCGGGGCCCTGCAGGCGCTGTACGGTCCGGCGATCCCCGCGTTCCGCGCGGAGTTCGGCCTGTCACCGGCCGCCGCCGGGCTGAGCCTGAGCGCTCACTTCGTCGGCGGCGTCGCCGGTGTGCTGCTGCTCAACCGGGTGCACGGGCGGCTGGGCAACAGAACCCTGCTGTCCGCCTCGTACGCGCTGATGGCACTCGGCGGGACCGGCTTCGCGCTGGCCTCCGCCTGGCCGTGGGCGCTGGCCTGCGCGCTGCTGACCGGGGTGGGCTTCGGCGGCATCGACTACGGACTCAACCAGCTGTTCTCGGTGGGGTTCGGCCGTCGCAGCCCGGCGATGCTCAACATCATCGGCGCGGCCTACGGTCTCGGTGCCGTGGGCGGTCCCGCGCTTCTGGGGCTGCTGGGCCCGGGCGAGTACCCGGCCGTCTTCGCCGGGTTCGCCGCGCTGTCCGCCGTACTGGTGCTGGCTCAGCGCGGCGTCCGCGAGGGCGGGGAGACGCCGGTCCCGACGGCGCCCGAAGAAGAGGACGAGAAGGGGACGCCCGGACTGCGGGCCTCGGCGGCCCTGGTCGTCACGGTCTTCATCGCGCTGTACGTCCTGATGGTGGCGGTGGAGACCGGGGTCGGCGGCTGGGAGCCGACGCATCTGGAGTCCGTCGGGCACGACGCGGCGACCGCGGCCACGGCGACCTCCGCCTTCTGGCTGATGGTGACCGTGGGACGGCTGCTGGTCGCACCGCTGACGCTGCGCTGGTCGGTGCAGACGATCATGGTGGTCAGCTCCGTCGGCATGGTCGCCTGCCTCCTGCTGGCCCTCGTCCCGGCGGCGGCCCCGTACGCGTACGCCGGTGTCGGCCTCTTCCACGCGCCGATCTTCCCCACGGGCCTGCCGTGGCTGTCCCGGGCGGTGCCGCGGGCGCGACGGGCGGGGGCCTATGTGATCGCCGCCTCGATGATCGGCGGGGTCGCGGCCGGGCCGGTGCTGGGCAAGGGCATCGAACTGGCCGGTGTCCAGGCCGTACCGCTGCTGCTGGCCCTGCCCGCGGCCGGGTGCCTGGCGGCCACCTGGTGGCTGATCCGGGCGACGCGGGAGGGCCCGTCGTCCTGAGGGCCCGTCAGCGGGCGCTGTGCGTGTGGACGTACTCCACGAGCCGCGTCAGCGCGTCCGGGTCGGTGGACGGCATGACGCCGTGGCCCAGGTTGAAGATGTGGCCCTCCAGGTCCGTCGCGCTGTCCAGGACCTCCCGGGTCTTCGCCTCGACGGCCTCCGTCGAGGCGAACAGCACGGTCGGGTCGAGGTTGCCCTGGAGCGCCTTGCCGGGGCCGACACGGCGGACGGCCTCGTCCAGCGGGACGCGCCAGTCGACGCCGACGACGTCCGCGCCGGCCTCGCCCATGAGGCCCAGCAGTTCGCCGGTGCCGACTCCGAAGTGGATGCGCGGGACGCCGTAGCCGGCCACGGCGTCGAAGACCTTCGCCGAGGCGGGGAGCACCGAACGCCGGTAGTCGACGGGGGCCAGGGCACCGGCCCAGGAGTCGAAGAGCTGGACCGCGGAGGCGCCCGCCTCGATCTGCACCTTCAGGAAGGCGGTCGTGATGTCCGCGAGACGGTCGAGCAGGTCGGCCCACAGCTCGGGGTCGCCGTACATCATCGCCTTGGCGTTCTCGTACGTGCGGGACGGGCCGCCCTCGACGAGATAGCTGGCGAGGGTGAACGGGGCGCCGGCGAAGCCGATGAGGGGCGTGGCGCCGAGCTCGCGCGTCAGCAGGCCGATGGCCTCGGTGACGTAGGAGACGTCCTCGGGGGTCAGGTCGCGCAGCTGCGCGAGGTCCGCGCGGGTGCGGATCGGGCGCTCGACGACCGGGCCGACGCCGGGCTTGATGTCGAGGTCGATACCGATGGCCTTGAGCGGCACCACGATGTCGCTGAAGTAGATCGCCGCGTCCACGTCGTGCCGGCGCACCGGCTGGAGCGTGATCTCGGTGACCAGCTCGGGCCGCATGCAGGACTCGAGCATCGGAATGCCCTCGCGCACCTTGCGGTACTCCGGCAGTGAGCGCCCGGCCTGCCGCATGAACCACACCGGGGTGTGCGGCACGGGCTCGCGCCGGCAGGCCTTGAGGAAGGCTGAGTCGTACGTGACGGACGGCTGCTGGGCCCGGGGGGCGTCGTTGGCACTCACGGGGCCAAGTTTCGCACGCCGTCAAGGAGCGCGATTCAGCCCCTGGAGAGGCGCGGGGTGTCTAGCCCGGCACCCGGGGCCCGGTCCCCGTAATCTTCCCGCATGGCTGCGGCTCAGGGACGACTGTCGGACGGCGCTGGCGGAATGGACGAAGCGAAGGACACCGAGAACGACCGGAGGGAGGCGGACACCGCCCCGCTGCCCTTCCGGTCCGCCGTCGACGCGCTCAGGACGGCGCGGCTGCGGCCCCAGATCGAGATCGAGCCGACGCGCCCGCCGCAGCGGCTCGCCCCCTACACCTACGCGCTGGAGGCGGCGGTCGTCGACGGCGACCAGGACCTGGCCGACGGCCGGCTGGTGCTGCTGCACGACCCGGCGGGCCACGAGGCCTGGCGGGGCACGTTCCGGCTGGTGACGCTGGTGCGCGCGGAGCTGGAGCCGGAGATGGCGGCGGACCCGCTGCTGCCGGAGGTGTGCTGGGACTGGCTGACCGGCGCGCTGCAGGCGCGCGGGCTGACGTGCGGGGAGCCGAGCGGAACCGTCACGCGCGCGAGTTCGCACTACTTCGGCGGTCTGTCCGCGCGCCCGGCCGCCTCGCAGATCGAGATCCGCGCGTCGTGGACGCCGCGCGAGGGTCTGGGCGGGGTTCCGGACACGGCCGGGCACCTGGCGGCCTGGTGCGATCTGCTCGCCCAGGTCGCGGGGCTGCCGCCGGCCGGGCCGGGCGACGCCTCGGTGGTGACCCTGCCGCAGCGGCGGGGACCCCAGTCCCGCTGACACCGGTCCCTCCTGATCGAACCCTGACCGCCCCGCACTGATCGACCTTGTGCGGGGCGGTCAACCATGTCCGGTCGACGATCACACTCGCGTCCCCCTCTTGGCCGAATCACTTTGTCGATACGGCCACTTTCGACCGTGTACCGACGCAGAGCGAAACCGTTCGACCTTCGAATGATCGACCGCGTGTCCGAATTGCACGGATTGTTATCACCGAATCGTGATCATTCTCTAAAGGCGGACGGGTTCGGTGCCGAAGACGACTGTGACCTTGAAAGCACGGTTCGTCCCGGCTTCATCCCCACGAGCCGGCCCCGTCCCGCACCCCAGGAGGCCTGGTGTCCGTTCTCCTCGAGCAGCCCGCAAGCCTGGTCGCCTACCGCCCGAACAAGCCGACCGCCATGGTGGTCGTGGCCGACCCGCGCGTCCGCTCCACCGTCACCCGCCACCTGTGGGCGCTCGGTGTGCGCGACGTCATCGAGGCCTCGTCCATCGCGGAGGCTCGTCCCCGCATCGGCAACCCCCGCGACATCTGCGTCGCCGACGTCCACCTGCCGGACGGCTCCGGCCTCACCCTGCTGTCGGAGACCCGCGCCGCGGGCTGGCCCAACGGCCTCGCCCTCTCCGCCGCCGACGACATCGCCGCCGTGCGCAACGCGCTCGCCGGCGGTGTGAAGGGCTACGTCGTCACCGGCACCCGCACCAACGTCGGGCTCCCCACCCGGCCGGGCGCCGCCCCCATCGGCGCCGCCGCCGCGCGTCTGCACCGCCGCCCCCCGGGTGCCCCGAGTCACCCGGGCGGCTACCGCGAACTGTCCGGCCGCGAGGTCGAGGTGCTGCGGCTGGTCGCGGAGGGCCAGTCGAACAAGGCGATCGGCGTCTCGATGGGCCTGTCCGCACTGACCGTCAAGAGCCACCTCGCCCGCATCGCCCGCAAGCTCGGCACGGGCGACCGCGCCGGCATGGTGGCGGTGGCGCTGCGGACCGGGATCATCCACTGATCCGTTCCGCCATGACCCTTTGTGATCATTCACTCACGTGAACGGGATCGGTAGCCGAATCCCCTTCACCTCACACGTGGCTCGCGAACCCCGTACTTCCCCGACGTGACTGGTTTGCGACCCTCGGGCGCCCGCCGACGGAACGTTCCGTCGGCGGGCGCTGTCCATACATGGATACCCTTGACATGTGACCGACGCCCACGACACCGCAGCAGACAGCTCACTGCGAACCACCGGAGGCGCCCCTCCGGACGACGGCGGATCTTCTGCTACGGAGGCGCCGACCCCCTTGCTGGAGCCGCGCGAGGGCATTCCGCCCGTGATCGCGGACGAGACCGCCCTGGCCCGGGTGATCGCCGCCTTCCAGGCGGGCACCGGCCCCGTCGCCGTCGACGCCGAGCGGGCGTCCGGCTACCGCTACGGCCAGCGCGCCTACCTGGTGCAGCTGCGCCGCGAGGGCGCCGGCTCGGCTCTGATCGACCCCGTGGCCTGCCCCGACCTGTCCGCCTTGGGCGAGGCCCTCTCCGGCGTCGAGTGGGTGCTGCACGCCGCCACCCAGGACCTGCCCTGCCTGCGCGAGATAGGCATGGTGCCGACGCGGCTGTTCGACACCGAGCTGGCCGGGCGGCTCGCCGGGTTCCCCCGGGTCGGCCTCGGCGCGATGGTCGAGGGCGTGCTCGGTTTCGTCCTGGAGAAGGGACACTCCGCGGTCGACTGGTCCACCCGGCCGCTGCCCGAGCCCTGGCTGCGGTACGCGGCGCTGGACGTCGAGCTGCTCGTCGACCTGCGCGACGCGCTGGAGAAGGAGCTGGACCGGCAGGGCAAGCTGGAGTGGGCCCGCCAGGAGTTCGACGCGATCGCCTCGGCCCCGCCGCCCGAGCCCCGCAAGGATCCCTGGCGGCGTACGTCCGGCATGCACAAGGTGCGCAGGCGGCGGCAGCTGGCCGTCGTACGGGAGCTGTGGCAGACCCGGGACCGGATCGCGCAGCGGCGGGACGTCTCGCCCGGCAAGGTGCTCGGGGACGCGGCCATCGTGGAGGCCGCGCTGGCACTTCCGGCCAACGTGCACGCGCTCGCCGCGCTGAACGGTTTCGGACACCGGACGGGCAAGCGGCAGCTGGAGCAGTGGCAGGCGGCCGTGGACCGGGCGAAGGCGATGACCGAGGCGCAGTTGCCGCAGCCGGGGCAGCCGGTCGCCGGGCCGCCGCCGCCGCGGGCCTGGGCCGACAAGGATCCTGTCGCCGCGGCGCGGTTGTCCGCGGCCCGGGCGGGGGTTTCGGCGCTGGCCGAGCAGATCAACATGCCGCAGGAGAATCTGATCACGCCGGACACGGTGCGGCGGGTGTGCTGGGAGCCGCCGGGTGTGGTGGACGCGGAGTCCGTGAGCGCGGCCCTCGATGGGTACGGGGCTCGGGCCTGGCAGGTGGAGCTGGTGACGCCGGTGCTGGTGGAGGCGCTGTCCGCGAAGGAGGCCTAGCCGCCGCCTCATCACTTGGTCGCTCCCCTGGTGAAGCCGTTGTAGATGAACCTCTGCAGCAGCAGGAAGACGATCAGTGTCGGGGCGATGACCAGGATCGCGCCTGCCGAGATGGTCTCCCAGTGGGCGCCGAAGGGGCCCTTGAAGCGGAACAGGGACGTCGATATCACGCCAAGATCTTCGGAGGGCATGTAGAGGAAGGGGATGTAGAAGTCGTTGTAGACGTTGATCCCCTTCACGATCACGACGGTCGCGATCGCCGGTTTCAGGAGCGGGAAGATGATCTTCCGGTAGATCGTGAAGGCGTTGGCCCCGTCGAGGCGGGCCGACTCGTCGAGCGAGACCGGGATCGATCGTACGAACTGCAGGAAGATGTAGATCGAGACGATGTCCGTGCCCATGTAGAGCGCGATCGGGGCCCAGAGGCTGTCGAACATGCCGACGCTGTTGACGATCTGGAAGGTGGCCACCTGGGTGGTCACCCCGGGGACCAGCGCGGCGACCAGGAACAGGGCCAGGACCAGCTTCCGGAATCGGAACCGGAAGCGGTCGATGGCGTACGCCGTCATCGAGCCGATCAGGATCGTGCCCCCGATGGCGACCACCAGGATGATCGCCGTGTTGGCGAACGCCGAGAGCATCCGGCCGTCCTGGAACGCCGTCACGTAGTTGGAGAAGTTGAGCGGGTCGTCGGGCAGCGTGAGCGCGCCACTGTCGTCCGCCATCTCCCCGGAGGTCTTGAGCGAGGTCAGGAAGACCACGGCCAGCGGCAGGAACACGACCAGGGTCGCGAGGACCAGGGACAGATACACGAGGGCCCGGGCCACCGTACGGCGCGTCATACGAGGTCCACCTTGTCGTCCGGGACGAGGCGCCGCTGCACCCAGGTCACCGCCAGGATGATCAGCAGCAGTACGACGGCCGCCGCCGAGGCGAGGCCCGTCTTGTTGAACTGGAAGGCCAGCTTCACGGTCTGGATCACGAAGGTCTCGGTGCCGGTCGCGCCGCCGGTCATGATGTACGGGATCTCGAAGACCGACAGCGAACCGGAGACGGACAGGATCACCGAGAGGCTCAGCACGGGCCGGATGCCGGGCGCGATGATGTGGCGGAACTGCTGCCAGCGGTTCGCCCCGTCGATCTCGGCCGCCTCGTACAGCTCCCCCGGGATGGACTGGATCGCCCCGAGGAAGAGGACGAAGTTCAGGCCCATGTAGCGCCAGACCGAGACGCCGGCGAGGGAGACGTTGGCCGAGGTGGGCGTACCGAGCCAGGCGCGGTCGCCGTCGTAGCCGACGAGGCCCAGGATCGCGTCCAGGGTGCCGCCGTCCTGGAAGAAGTACAGGAAGACGAAGCCGATCGCGACGCCGTTGATCAGGTACGGGAAGAAGAGCACGCCCTTGAAGAAGTTGCGGAAGCGGACGTTGAAGCTCAGGACGGTGGCGAAGTAGAGCGCGGCGGCGATCTGCACCACGGACGCGGCGAGGTAGTACCCGCTGACGAAGAACACCTCGAACAGCTCGGAGCGGGTGAAGAGTTCGGCGTAGTTCTCGGTGCCCGTGTAGTGCAGTTCGGGGCTGACGCCGTCCCAGTCGGTGAAGCTGTACGCGACCATGTTGACGATCGGCGCGTAGGTGAAGGTGATCAGCAGGACGAGCGGGGCGAGGAGGAACAGCCAGGGCGTCACGCCCCGCCACCGCCGGGTGGGCCGGGCCATCAGGACCCCAGGTTCCGCTGCGCCTCGGTCCACTTGTCGCCGAGTCCGGCGAGGAAGTCGTCCAGGCCGCCCTTGCGCGCACCGCGGGCGAGATCGACGAGGTCCTGACGGTAGTCGGGCTTGTAGATGCCGACCTCGGACTGGTTGTCGATGGACTTGACCTCGGCGCCCTTGGTGTCGTCGATGTCGAGGAGCTTCACGCCCGCCTCCTCGTAGGGCTTCAGGATGTCGGGCAGCGGGGCGTCCTTGAGGGGCGAGAGGGCGAGGTTGGCGTCCGCGTAGCCGGACTTGTCGGTGAACCAGTCGATCCAGGCGCGGGCGGCGGCCTTGTGGTCGGAGTGGACGTTGACGGCCTGCTGGTAGTCGGGGGACGTCACCGCGCAGAACGCGCCGTCCTTCTGGGCGGGGAAGGGCATGAAGCCGATGTCGGCCGGATCGGTACCGGCCTGCTTCGCGGCATCCTGCATCTGAACGACCGCCCAGGAGCCGAGCCACATCGTGGCGATCTCGCCCTTGGCCAGCTTGGGCTTGGAGGCTTCCCAGTTGGTCGTTGTCGGGTCCTTCTCGACGAGGCCCGACTTCACGATGTCGTGGAGCAGCGTGTCACCGACGCGCAGATCGGCGCCGTCGGCCCACGGGTCGCCCTCGGCGAGACGCGTGGTGGCGCCGGTGTCGCAGCCGACCGAGCCGTTGACGCTCGTCCACTGGGTCAGCGGCCACATGTCCTTGAAGTTGGTGTAGTACGGGACCGCCTCGGACTTGGCCTTGATCGCCTTGAGGTCGTCGAGGAACTCGGCCGGGGTGGTGGGCCAGTCGGTGACGCCGGCCGCGTTCCAGACCTTCTTGTTGTAGACGAAGCCGGGGACCACGCCGATCGGGCTCTGCCCGTAGACCTTGCCCTGGACGGTGGAGTAGTCGGTGAAGCGGTACTTCTTGCCCCGCTCCGCCCGGGTGCCCAGCGAGGCGAAGAACTTCGGGTAGTCCTTCTTCTCGATCACGGCCGGGATCATGAGGACGTCGCCGTAGTTCTCCGTGTTCATCCGGATCTTGACCTCGCCCTCGTAGTCGGTGAGGCCCTCGAACTCGACCTTCACCTTCGGGTAGGTCTTGCCGAACTCGGCGGCGTACTTCTTCATCGTCCCGTCCTGCACGAGGTCGGTCCGGTGGGTGAGGACGGTGATGGTCCCGGTCACCTTGGCGGGATCGTCGGGTGCCTCGGCATCCGCACCCTTGGAGGTGCCTCCGGTACCGGTGCAGCCCGAGGCGAGCAGGGCGGCGCCCACGGCGAGGGCGAGGACGGTACGGCGGTTCATGTGCATCAGCTCCGTTCGCGGAGAGGAACTCGGGACGGAAGAGCACGTGCGGTATGGCTGGTTCGGCACTCTGACAGCGCTTTCCTCAACCGGTAAAGTCCCATTCCCGCCAACGATGCGAAACCTGGACACGACTCTTCACTGGACCGGTTAAGGGAGTGCGCATGCTGGAGGCCACAGCGCTCGGCGACGGATGGATCCTGCGGCACGAGTCGGACGCGCTGCCGGCCTCCGTGCCGGGCTGTGTGCACACCGACCTGATGGCGGCCGGGGTGATCCCGGATCCGTTCCTGGGCCAGGGCGAGTCCGAGGTGGCGTGGGTGGGGCGCCGGGACTGGACGTACGAGCGGGAGCTGGAGGTCCCCGGCGCGCAGGAGCAGACCGACCTGGTCTTCGACGGGCTCGACACCGTCGCCGAGATCTCCCTGGACGGACGGCCGTTGGGCACGGTGCGGAACATGCACCGCTCGTACCGCTTCGATGTGACGGGGCTGTCCGGGCTGCTGTCCGTGCGGTTCGTCTCCGCCTACGCCGAGGCCGAGGCCGTGCGGGGACGGCTGGGCGAGCGGCCCGCCGCCTACGCCGAGCCCTACCAGTACGTGCGCAAGATGGCCTGCTCCTTCGGCTGGGACTGGGGGCCGACCCTGGTGACGGCCGGGATCTGGCGGCCGGTGCGCCTGGAGCGCTGGTCGACGGCCCGGATCGCCCGGGTGCGTCCGCTGGTCGGCGTCGAGGAGGGCGTGGGGGTCGTCGAGCTGGCCGTCGACGTCGAGCGGACCCGGGTGGAGGTGCCGCTGGCCGTGGAGGCGACGGTGGGCGGGGTACGGGCCCGCGCGGAGCTGGACGGGGCGCACGGGGTGGTGCGGCTGCGGGTGCCGGACGCGCAGCTGTGGTGGCCGCGCGGGTACGGCGAACAGCAGCTGTACGACGTTGAGTTGAGGTTGCTGAGCGAGGGCGGCGACCTGGACGTGTGGCGGCGACGGATCGGCTTCCGGACGGTGGAGCTGGACCAGCGGCCCGACGCGCACGGCACCGGGTTCACTCTCGTCGTCAACGGTGAGCGGCTCTTCGCGCGCGGCGTCAACTGGATCCCCGACGACGTCTTCCCGTCCCGCGTCACCCGAGAGCGCTACCGGGAGCGGCTGGAGCAGGCCGCCGGGGCGGGTGTGGACCTCGTACGGATCTGGGGCGGCGGGCTCTACGAGAGTGAGGACTTCTACGACGCCTGCGACGAACTCGGGCTGGTGGTCTGGCAGGATTTCCCGTTCGCGTGCGCGGCCTACCCGGAGGAGCAGCCGCTGCGGGGCGAGGTGGAGGCCGAGGCGCGGGAGAATGTCGTACGGCTGATGCCGCATCCGTCGCTGGTGCTGTGGAACGGCAACAACGAGAACCTGTGGGGCTTCAGGGACTGGGAGTGGGAGCCGAGGCTGGCCGGGGACTCCTGGGGCGAGGGCTACTACCTGGGTGTGCTGCCGCGTGTGGTGGCCGAGTTGGATCCGACCCGGCCGTACACGGCGGGCAGTCCCTGGTCGGGGTCCTGGCGGCACCATCCGAACGACCCGGCGCACGGCACGCACCACTCGTGGGAGGTGTGGAACCGGGAGGACTACGCCGACTACCGGCTGAGCGTGCCGCGGTTCGTCGCCGAGTTCGGCTGGCAGGCGCCGCCCGCGTACGCCACCCTGCGCCGGGCGCTGCCCGGGGAGGCGCTCGCGCCGGACTCCCCCGGCATGCTGCAGCACCAGAAGGCCGACGACGGCAACGGCAAGCTGGAACGCGGACTGGCCCGGCATTTCGCCGTACCGGACGGGGACTTCGACCGCTGGCACTACCTGACGCAGGTCAACCAGGCGCGTGCGGTCGCCGCCGGGATCGAGCACTGGCGCTCGCACTGGCCGGTGTGCGCGGGCACGGTCGTCTGGCAGCTCAACGACTGCTGGCCGGTGACCTCTTGGGCCGCGGTCGACGGGGACGGGCGCGAGAAGCCGCTGTACCACGAGCTGAAGCGGCTGTACGCGGACCGGTTGCTGACGCTCCGCGAGGAGGACGGCGCACTGGTGCTGGCCGCCGTGAACCAGGGCGCGGAGGACTGGACCGGGACCCTGACGCTGCGGCGGATGTCCGTCGAGGGCGAGATGCTGGGGCAGACGGATGTGGAGTTCGCGGCCGGGAGGCGAACCGTGGCCCGCATCGGTGTCCCGCCCGAGCTGACGCCCGCCGGGCCGAAGGAGTTCCTGGTCGCGGACGCGGATTCCGACGCTGACGGCCTGCGGGCGCTGCACTTCCCGATGCCGGACCGCGAAGTCCCTTATCCCGCACCGCGGTTCGAGGTCGCGCTCGCCCCGGGCGGCATCACCGTGACCGCCCGCACCCTGGTCCGGGACCTGCTCCTCCAGGCCGACCGGCTGGACCCGGAGGCCCGGGCCGACCGGGGGCTGGTCACGCTGCTGCCGGGCGAAGAGGTGACCATCGGGGTGCGCGGCTGGAAGACTCCGGACGCTCAGAGTGCTCGTTCGGCCCTGTACTGCGTGGAGCCCACCCGATGACGGCAACGCCGACCCCCCGCGTCACCATCAAGGACGTCGCCGCGCGTGCCGGTGTCTCCAAGGGTGCCGTGTCGCTCGCCTTCAACCACAAGCCGGGCCTGTCGGAGGCGACCCGGGACCGGATCTTCAGGGCGGCGCGGGAACTGGGCTGGGCCCCGAACCTCACCGCGCGGACGCTGGCCGGTTCACGCGTGGACGTGGTGGGTCTCGCGGTGTGCAGGCCGGCCCGGATGCTGGGGCTGGAGCCCTGGTACATGGACTTCGTCTCGGGCGTCGAGAGCGTACTGGCCGAGCACTCCTGCTCCCTGCTGCTGAGGCTCGTACGGAATATGGACGAGGAGATCGGGGTCCAGGAGGCGTGGTGGCGGGGGCGGCAGATCGGCGGGTCGATCCTCGTCGACTTCCGCGCCGACGACCCCCGGGTGGGCCTGGTGGAGCGGCTCGGGCTGCCGGTGGTCGCGGTCGGGCATCCCTCGCTGACCGGGGGCCTCACCTCGGTGTGGACGGACGACGCCACGGCCGTGAGGGAGGCTGTGCGGTATCTGGCCGCGCTCGGGCACCGGCGGATCGCCCGCGTCGGCGGGGCGGCGGCCCTCGGGCACACGGCCATCCGGACGGCGGCGTTCGACGAGGCGGCGGGGGCGCTGGCCGGGGCGCGGCAGGTCGCGACGGACTTCTCCGGCGACGCGGGGGCGCGGGCGACACGGTCCCTGCTGACCGCTTCGGCGCCGGACCGGCCGACCGCGATCGTGTACGACAACGACATCATGGCGGTGGCGGGGTTGTCGGTCGCGGCGGAGATGGGGCTGCGGGTGCCGGACGATGTGTCGCTGCTGGCGTGGGACGACTCGCAGCTGTGCCGGCTGACGCATCCGACGCTGTCCGCGATGAGTCATGACGTGCACGGGTTCGGGGCGGAGGTGGCCCGGACACTGTTCGGCGTGATCACCGGGGACGCGGCGGCCGGATCGCATCCCGTACCCACGCCGGTGCTGACGCCCCGGGGCTCCACGGCACCCCCGAAGGTGTGACCTTCACCGCTCCGCCTGTCAGGACTGTGCAGCTACGTTACCCATAAGTAGCATGGGCCTGAGCGCGCGCTCAGCGCATCTCGCAGCAGCAATGCAGTTCCGGACCCTGGAGGAGAGCCATCGTGCCTCGTACCGTCAGGGACGTCGTCTTCGTCGACGGCGTCCGCACCCCGTTCGGCAAGGCGGGACCGAAGGGCATCTACCACGAGACCCGTGCCGACGACCTCGTCGTGAAGGCGATCCGGGAGCTGCTGCGCCGCAACCCCGGTCTCGACCCGAAGAAGATCGACGAGGTCGCCATCGCCGCGACCACGCAGATCGGCGACCAGGGCCTGACCATCGGCCGTACGGCCGGGATCCTCGCCGGTCTCCCGCAGTCCGTCCCGGGCTACTCGATCGACCGCATGTGCGCCGGCGCCCTGACGGCCGTGACCGCGGTCGCCGGTTCCGTCGCCTTCGGCGCCTACGACGTCGCCATCGCCGGCGGTGTCGAGCACATGGGCCGCCACCCCATGGGCGAGGGCGTCGACCCGAACCCTCGGTTCGTGAGCGAGAAGCTGGTCGACGAGTCGGCCCTGTTCATGGGCATGACCGCGGAGAACCTGCACGACCGTTACCCGCAGATCACCAAGCAGCGCGCCGACGAGTACGCCGTGCGCTCCCAGGAGAAGGCCGCCAAGGCGTACGCCGACGGCAAGATCCAGGCCGACCTGGTGCCGATCTCCGTACGCCGTACCTCCCCCGAGGCCGGCGAGACGGGCTGGGGCCTGGTCACCGCCGACGAGCCGATGCGCCCGGGCACGACCCTGGAGAACCTCTCCGGCCTGAAGACCCCGTTCCGGGTGCACGGCCGGGTCACCGCCGGTAACGCGGCCGGTCTGAACGACGGCGCCACCGCCTCGGTCATCGCCTCCGAGGACTTCGCGCGGGAGCACGACCTCCCCGTCAAGATGCGCCTGGTCTCCTACTCCTTCGTGGGTGTCGAGCCGGAGGTCATGGGCTACGGCCCGATCCCGGCCACGGAGAAGGCGCTGGCCCAGGCGGGCCTGTCGATCTCCGACATCGGCCTGTTCGAGGTCAACGAGGCCTTCGCCGTCCAGGTCCTGGCCTTCCTCGACCACTACGGCATCGCCGACGACGACCCGCGCGTCAACCAGTACGGCGGCGCCATCGCCTTCGGCCACCCGCTGGCCTCCTCCGGCGTCCGTCTGATGACGCAGCTGGCCCGCCAGTTCGAGGAGCAGCCGCACGTCCGCTACGGCCTGACCACCATGTGCGTCGGCTTCGGCATGGGCGCGACGGTCATCTGGGAGAACCCGCACTTCGAGGGGGACAAGTGAGCACCACCGCCGAGCTTCTGAAGCAGGCTTCCGAGTTGTTCCCGGACGAGGTCGTCACGAGTGCGCACGTACGCCACTTCGACCTGCCGCTGGGTGCGGGCCGCTTCGCCCTGATCACCCTGGACAACGGCCACGACCACACCAAGCCGACCACCTTCGGCCCGGCCTCGCTGGCGAACCTGAACGCCGCGATCGACCAGGTCGAGAAGGAGGCGGCGGACGGCGAGATCGTCGGCGTCGGTATCACCGGCAAGCCGTTCATCTTCGCGGTCGGCGCCGACCTCAAGGGCGTGGAGATCCTCAAGGAGTACGAGCACGCGCTCGCCATCGGCAAGGGCGGCCACGAGGTCTTCAAGCGGCTGTCCGAGCTGGCCGTCCCGACCTTCGCGTACTACAACGGCGCCGCGATGGGCGGCGGTGTCGAGGTCGGTCTGCACTGCACCTACCGCACCGTCTCCGCGGCCCTCCCGGCGTTCTCGCTCCCCGAGGTCTTCCTCGGTCTGGTTCCCGGCTGGGGCGGCTGCGCCCTGCTGCCGAACCTGGTCGGCCCGGAGAAGGCCGTCTCGGTGATCATCGAGAACAGCCTCAACCAGAACAAGCAGCTCAAGGGCAAGCAGGTCTACGAGCTGGGGATCGCCGACGCCCTGTTCGAGGGCGCGGACTTCCTGGAGCAGTCGCTGATCTGGACCGCGACGGTCCTCAAGGGCGAGATCCGGATCGAGCGCCCGGCGATCGACCGCGGCGAGGCCTGGGACCAGGCCGTCGCCAAGGGCCGTTTCATCGCGGACTCCAAGGTGCACGGCGCCGCCCCGGCCGCCTACCGCGCCCTGGACATCATCGCCGCCGCCAAGAACGGCGACCTCCAGCAGGGCTACGACGCCGAGGACAAGGCGCTCGCCGACCTGATCATGGGCGGTGAACTGCGCTCCGGCATCTACGCCTTCAACCTGGTGCAGAAGCGCGGCAAGCGCCCGGCCGGTGCCCCGGACAAGAACCTGGCCCGCCCGGTCACCAAGGTCGGTGTCGTCGGCGCCGGCCTGATGGCCAGCCAGCTCGCGCTGCTGTTCCTGCGCCGCCTCGAGGTGCCGGTCGTCCTGACCGACATCGACCAGGAGCGCGTCGACAAGGGTGTGGGCTACGTCCACGCCGAGATCGACAAGCTGCTCGGCAAGGGCCGTGTCAACCAGGACAAGGCCAACCGCCTCAAGGCGCTGGTGTCCGGTGTGCTGGACAAGGCCGAGGGCTTCGCGGACGCGGACTTCATCATCGAGGCCGTGTTCGAGGAGATCGGCGTCAAGCAGCAGGTGTTCGCGGAGGTCGAGGCGGTCGCCCCGGCGCACGCGATCTTCGCGACCAACACCTCCTCGCTGTCGGTCTCCGAGATGGCGTCGAAGCTCAAGAACCCCGAGCGGGTCGTGGGCTTCCACTTCTTCAACCCGGTCGCGGTCCTCCCGCTGCTGGAGATCGTGCGCGGCGAGAAGACCGACGACGCCTCCCTGGCCACGGCGTTCGCCGTCGCCAAGAAGCTGAAGAAGACCGCGGTCCTCACCAAGGACGCCCCGGCGTTCGTCGTGAACCGCATCCTGACGCGCTTCATGGGCGAGATCCAGAACGTCATCGACGAGGGCACCCCCGTCGAGGTCGCCGAGAAGGCCGTCGAGCCGCTCGGTCTGCCGATGTCGCCGCTGGTCCTGCTGGAGCTGGTCGGCCCGGCGATCGGTCTGCACGTCTCGGAGACGCTCAACAGGGCGTTCCCGGAGCGCTTCACGGTCTCCCCGAACCTCGCGGCCGTCGTCAAGGCGGGCAAGCGCGGCTTCTACGTCTACGACTCCGGCAAGCCGGAGCTGGACCCCGAGGTCGCGGCGCTGCTGAAGCAGGGCGACTCCGTCCTGACCGAGGAGCAGGTCCGCGACCGCGTCCTGGACGCGGTGGCGCAGGAGATCGGCATCATGCTCGACGAGGGCGTCGTCGCCGAGGCCCAGGACATCGACCTGTGCCTCATCACGGGCGCCGGCTGGCCGTTCCACCTGGGCGGCATCACGCCGTACCTGGACCGCGAGGGCGTCTCCGAGCGGGTCAACGGCAAGAGGTTCCTCGCGCAGGGCGTGGCGAGCGTGCCCGCGTAACGCGTAACCCCTGAGGGGGGTGGGGCGTACGGTAACAATCCGTGCACCCGCCCCCCTTTTTGCATGCGCCCATAGATAGGATCCTCACACAATCCGACCATTGTTTACCTGACTCTGACGGTCTCCACCCCAGACCGCCGGGTGTCCTCGAAGGAGTCCTGCGTGGCGTCCCCTCGTCGCCGAACACCCCGACGCCGGGTTTGGCCCAAGATCAGACTCCTGCTCCTCGTGGCGGTCGTCGCCGCCGGCGGCACGGCCCTCTATCCCGTCTGGAAGGCGGCGAACCCGGATCCGCCCGAGCTGAAGGTCCGCTACCGGACCGACACCCCGGCGACCGCGACGGCCGCCAAGCCGTCGCTGGAGGTCTTCAACGACGCGGAGAAGCCAATGCCGTTGAGCGATGTGACGCTCCGGTACTGGTTCACCGCCGACGGCGGCGCCTCGTACGCCTTCAACTGCGTCAACGCCGTCTTCGGCTGCTCGAACGTCGCCGGACGGGTCGTCGCGATGGACAAGGCCACCGACACCGCCGACCACTACCTGGAGATCAGGTTCACGGACAGCGCGGGCAGCCTGAAGCCCGGCGCCAACAGCAAGGGCATCGACCTCCAGCTCTTCCGCACCGACCACAAGAAGCTGAAGCAGTCCGACGACCGCTCCTTCGACGCCGAGATGACGAGCTACAAGGAGGCGGAGAACGTCACCGCGTACAAGCGGGGCGTCCTCGTCTGGGGCGAGGAGCCGGACGGCACCAAGGCGAGCGACGAGAAGAAGGACTCGGCGAAGGCCACCGCGCCCGACCCGGTGCCCGCTCCCCCGGCCGGGGTGCTCTTCGACGACTTCACCTACCAGGGCCCCAAGGACCCGGCCCTGTTCAAGCACGGCTGGCTGGTCCGCACCAGCAAGGGCGGCCCCGGCGTCGAGAACACCTGGTCGGCCGACGGCGTCACCTTCCCCACCGCCAAGGGCTCGCTGGCCGACGGTCAGGTACTCAACCTGCGCGCCAGCACGGACGGCACCAAGGCCGGGACGAAGCAGGCGAGCCTCGGCACGGCCGCGAGCAAGTTCCGCGACGGCACCTACGCGGCCCGGATCCACTTCAGCGACGGGCCGACCGCCGGAGACGCCGGCGACCACGTCAACCAGACCTTCTACACCATCGGCGGCAAGGGCTCGAAGTACAGCGAGCTGGACAACGAGTACATGCCCAACGGCGGCTGGGGCCGGCCCGGCCCCAAGCTCGACACCGTCACCTGGTACGACCACAAGACGAACGACCGTGTCTACAAGACCACGAAGAAGAGCCTCGACGCCTGGCACACCATGCTGATCAGGGTGAAGGACGGCGTGGTCGCGTACTGGATGGACGGCGAGAAGCTCTTCCTCAGCAACGGGAAGTACGTCCCGCGCGCCGACATGTCGGTGAACTTCAACCACTGGTTCATCGACCTGCCGTTCAAGGGCGAGCGTGCGTGGGACATGAAGGTCGACTGGCTCTACTACAACGCGAACGACACCCTGTCGGTGAACGAAGTCCAGTCCGCGGTCGAGGGCTTCACCGACAAGGGAATGAACTACTTCGACACGGTTCGGGAGTCCCGGTGAGGAAAAGGCGGTCCAACGCCCACAGGCACGCTGCGGCGGAGGCGGAGAAGAAGCCGGTGGTGAGCCGGCGTTCCGCGCTGCTGATGGGCGGTACGGGAGGCGTCGCCATGGCCGGCGGCGGCGCGTGGCTGGGGAAGGTGGTGGCACAGCCCGCCGCCGCGCCGGCCGCCGAAGGCGCCATCGGAGGCCTCACCACGCCGCCGCTCTACGCCCCCTCCGGCCGCCGCCCCAAGTACCGCCGGGCGAGCTGGTCCCAGCAGTTCCAGGCCTCCCACGGCTGGACCCCCGGCGGCGCGGGCACCACGTCGGCCGAGGCGAACGACAAGTCGCAGTACGTACGGGGCACCCAGTCGGTCCGGGTCACCACCAACGGCACCGGCAAGCAGTCGTACGTCCGCAAGACCGGTCTGTCCGCGATGAGCCTGACCGGCAAGATGATCCGGCTCGTCTTCCGCGTCGACGACGTGACGAACCTGGCCAAGATGGTCTTCTACCTGGGCAGCGGCTCCCTCGCGAACCACTTCGCCTGGACGATCCACTCCCACTCCAAGACGGCGGCCAACTACGTCCAGTCCGGCGAGTGGGTGACGGTCCACCTCCAGTGGGCGGACGTCAACGCGGCGGCCGGCACGTACTCCATCGGCGCCGACGGCAAGCCGTCCACGAAGACCGGCTTCACCGACATGTCGTTCGCGGTGTACGACAACGCGGGCGGCCCGGTCACCTACCGGCTCCAGGCGATCGAGCTGATACCGGACACGGTCTCCGTCTTCCCCAAGGGCGTCGTCTCCATCACCTTCGACGACTCCCACAAGTCGATCCACGACCTGGCCCGGCCGGTCATGGACGGCTACGGCTTCCCCGGCACGGTCTACAACATCGCCGACGCCATCGGCACCGGCAGCTTCCTGACGCTGAACCAGATGAAGTCGATGCAGGACTTCTCCGGCTGGGAGATGGCGGGCCACTCGTACGCGAACGCCGTCCACACGGCCAGCTATCCCAAGCTCACCGCCGAGCAGGCCGACGACGACTTCCGCAAGCTGCGCGAGTGGCTGGTGTCCAACGGCTTCACCAGCGAGCACTTCGCCTATCCGCACGGCGCGTTCCAGAAGACGTCCGACGGCGTCCCCGTCGACCAGATCGCCGGCCGGCACTTCACCACGGCCCGGTCGATCATCTCCGAGACGATCGAGTCGTTCGCCCCGGCGATGCCGTACCGCCTCAAGGCGCTGACCGGCATCAACGACGGCAACGGCATCGGCGGTACGGCGCTGTCGAAGCTGACCGCGGCGGGCGGCCGGCTCGACCGGTGCGTGAACAGCGGTGACTGGCTGATCCTCTGTCTGCACAAGGTCACCGAGGGCCCGCCCGCGACCAGCACCGAGATCGGCAAGGCCGGTCTGGAGACCCTGATGAAGGCGATCGAGGACCGGGACATCCCGGTGCTGACGGTCGAGGAGGCGATGGCCTCGTACACCTGAGGCCCGGACAGGAGAGAGGGGCGGCCCCCCGGCCGCCCCTCTCTCCTGTCGGCTCCTACGGCCTACCAGCCGCCCTGGCCGTTCCCCTGCTGCCCTTGCTGCCCTTGCTGCTGCCAGGAGGGGTCCTGGTACGGATAGCCGCCCTGCTGCTGAGGGTGGCCCTGCCCCTGATACTGCTGGTAGGGGTCGGGGGACCCGTGCTGCCCCTCGTACGCGCCCTGCCACTGCTGCTGCCCGGCCGGTTCCGGCGTTCCCCAGCTCACCCGCTGCTGCGGGACGGCCGCGTGCTGCTCCTCGTGGTAGCCGGGGATCGGCTGCGGCTGGGCCGGGATCCCGCCGCTGGGGCGGGGCGTGGTGCGCAGGGCCACGCCCTCCAGCCGCATCAGCTGGAGCGTCTCGGTGACCTTCTTGTCGGAGTACGGGTCCTCTTCCTCGAAGATCTCCGTCACATCGGCCTCGTGGTCACCGGCCACGGACACCTCGACGCCGCCCTGGCGGGTGCCCCAGCTCCCCTTGTGCAGGGTGAACAGGGCGTAGAAGCGCAGCGGCGTCAGCAGGGTCAGCTGGATCACGCCGTAGAGCGGCGCGAGCAGGAACATGCCGAACCGCTTGATGAAGCCCATCCCCCGGCGCGGGAAGTCGAGGTAGCGCACATTGCGCAGATAGCCCATCAGCACCATGAAGATCAGGTAGTCGCCGATGTGGTGGACGAACTGCTGGGGCTTGATGATGGGCAGGATGACCATCGAGTAGAACATCGCCGAGCCGAAGACCAGCCACAGCGCGAGTTCCATACAGGTCAGCCAGAAGGCCGGCCGGTACTTCTTCTGGTGCCGGAAGGCCCACAGCGACTCGCGGAAGAAGGACTTGTTCCAGCGGACCTGCTGGCGCAGGAAGTGCGGCAGCTTCTCGGGGACGGCGGTGTAGCCGACGGCCGTCTCCTGGAAGACGACCTGGCCCTCCATCAGACAGTAGTTGGTCATCCGCCGGTCGTCGCCGAAGACGGCCGGCTTGCCCAGGAACTGCTGGTTGAGGAAGTCCGGCAGATACTTGCGCACCAGCGTGCCGCGGTACGCCGACAGGGCGCCGCAGCAGCACAGCACCGACTTCAGCCGGGAGTAGGCGGCCCGCTCGAAGAGGAACGAGTTGCCGTAGCGCAGGTCCTGGAGGCGGGTGAAGATGTTGCTGTCGTGGTTGAGCGCCAGCACCATGCCGGTGGAGGCCATGATCTTCTCGTCGGCCAGCGGCAGCAGCAGTTCGCGCACGGTGTCCCGGGACAGCACGGTGTCCGAGTCGACGCAGAGGAAGATGTCGGAGTACGGGGCGGCCTCGAAGCCCAGCGCCAGTGCCTCGCGCTTGCCCTTGTTCTCGGGCTGCACGCTGACGGTGTACTTGACGCCCCTGGCCTCGAACTCGCGGCGCATCTTCTTCGCGGCCCTGATGCCGGAGTCGGTGGCGCTGGCGTCGTCGATGATGTGGATCTCGTTCGGCAGGCGGCTCTGCGCGAGGAGGCTGCGCATGCCCTGCTCGAACATCACCGGGTCCTCGTTGTAGATCGGGATGACCGCGGTGACCCAGGCGTCCTCCAGGTACTCCAGCTCCTCCCGCCCGGCCTTGGCCGGACGGTAGAAGAGCGCGCCGAACATCTTCAGCGTCAGCAGGCCCATGGCACCCATGGAGTACAGGTGCAGGGAACCGGCGTCGAGCCGGGTGGCGATCAGCGCGGCCAGGCCCAGGAAGACGAAGTACGAGACCTTCAGGTGCCGCCGCTTCCGGTGCGCTCGACGCCCACCGGAGTCGACGGCCCCGGGTATGTACGTATCTTCGGAAGTCACAGCTTGACCACCCGCGGGTGGTCGGCGGATTTGCCCCGGGTGTCGAACAGCGCCCGGGCGCGGTCGGCGAGTTCGTCGAGGTCGATCTCGCGGTGCGGCTGGAGCAGGATGGTCAGGTCGGCGGTCTCGGCGGCGGCGAGGTAGTCACCGGCCCGCTCGACCGGCACCCCGCCGACGCGCCAGTCCTCGACCCGGGGGTCGAAGTAGACGAGCTCGGCACCGCGCGCGCGGAGGGTCTCCGCGACGGCCAGGGCGGGGCTCTCCCGCTGGTCGGAGATGTCCGGCTTGTAGGTCACGCCGAGCAGCAGCACCCGGGAGCCGCGCACGGCCTTGCCCTGGTCGTTGAGCAGATCGGCCGCGCGGTTGACGACGTGCACGGGCATCCGCTGGTTGATCTCCTGCGCCAGCTCCACGAACCGGAACGGGATGCCCAGCGAACGCACCTTGTACGAGAGGTAGTTGGGGTCGATCGGAATGCAGTGCCCGCCGACGCCCGGACCGGGGTAGAAGGGCGCGAACCCGAACGGCTTCGTGGACGCGCACCGGATCGCGTCCCAGAGGTCGACGCCGATCTCCCGGCAGAACATCGACATCTCGTTGACGAGCGCGATGTTGACGTGCCGGTAGGTGTTCTCCAGCAGCTTGGCCATCTCGGCCTCGCGGGTGCCCTTGGCCTCGACGACCCGGTTCACGAAACGCTCGTAGAGGGCACGGGCCGCCTTGGTGCAGTCGGCCGTGATGCCGCCGACGACCTTGGGCGTGTTCTCCAGCCCGAAGGAGGGATTCCCCGGGTCGATGCGCTCCGGGGAGAAGGCGAGATGGAAGTCGGCCCCGACGCGCAGTCCCCCGGCCTCCAGCCGCGGCCTGACGACCTCGTCGGTGGTCCCCGGGTAGGTCGTCGACTCCAGCACCACGAGCGTGCCGGCCCGCAGATGGGCGGCGATGTCGTCCACGGCGGCGTGCACCGCGCCGAGGTCGGGAGCACCGTGGTCGGTGAGCGGCGTCGGCACACACACCACGACGGCGGCGGCGTCCGCGATGACCTCGGCCGCGTCGGTGGCCTCGAAGCCCCGCTCCAGCATGGTGCGCACATCGGAGTCGGTGATGTCGTCCACATGCGAACAGCCGGCGTTCAGCCCGTCGACCACCCTGCGGCTGCGGTCGAGACCGACCACCTTCAGTCCCGCGGCGGCCGCGGACCTGGCCAACGGCAGCCCCACGTAACCGAGTCCGACAACGACAAGATCCACCGTGGAGGATCTGCTCACGACATCATTCCCCAACCCCGTTGCCACGGCCCCGGCCAGGCGCACAGCAACCGGCCCCCCGAGCAAAATCGAACAAGTGCGAAGAGGTTAACAAGACCTTCACTTTTTGACCACGTTCACCCGAGGTGCGCCTTGTCACGCACACATCCGTACAACCCTTGACACATCTGGTGTGTCTGGAGCGACGGGAGCCACAAAAGGAAGGGCCCTGCCGGGGTGTCAGACCTCCCGCCAGGCCTCCAGCGCGAGCCCGGGTTCGTCCTTGCGGCGGGTGAGACGCAGCGTCCCGGTCGAGGGCGAGAGGGAAGCCGCCACGACCTCGTCCTGCTCGTCGAGCGCCACCGCCACCACGGCGTCGGAGGGCAACTGGGGGCCGGACTCGGTCCACCAGGCACCGGCCGACTCCTGTTCGGTCGGATAGGCGGCGAAGGCGACCCGGCCGCTCGCCGACCGCTGGGCGAGCACGGTGCAGTCGTGCCCCTCGATGTCACAGCGCACGGCGGACACCGGCCCGGGCCCGGCGGAGGCGATGAGCGTCACCGGCTTCTCGCCCGGCCGCCAGGCGCAGACGTCGCCCGAGGTGTCCGTGAAGAAGAGGGTGGTGTGCTCGGCGGACGTGGCGAGCGCGCACAGCGTCCCCGGCCGGACGGGCACATCGACGCCCTCCGTCCGCACCGGCGTCCTGCCCGGCTCCTCCTGCCGCCAGTGCAGCACCCCGCCGGGCACCGAGGCGTACACCTCCACGAGCCCCGACTCCCCCGTCACGGCGGCCGGCTCGCCCTGCACGTCATGCCCTTCGAGGTTCTGCCAGGGACCCCAGCCGCCCTTCTCCTTCTGGTTGCGCAGGCTCACCCCTCCGCCCTGGTTGCGGACGAAGACATAGCCACGCCCCGCCGAGTCGACGGCGACGGCCGGCGAGCCCGTCCGGTCGCCCTTCTTGTCCGGGTGCCCGATCGAGACCCAGTCCAGGGGCGCGAGCCGGGGCCGGAAGTGCGTCGAATGCACGAGCCCCGACTCGCCGGGCACGGTGGGCCGCCAGGCGGCCAGATGGGTGTACCCGTCGGCACCCTGGCCGATCGCCGGGCCCGGGTGCAGCTTCTGGCCGCCGCCGACGGTGCGGGCAGCGTCCCAGGAGCCGGCGGGGCCGCGTTCCGCACGGCACAGGACGGCGTCGCCGGAGGGGAGATAGACGGTGAGGCGGCCGTCGCGGCCGCGGATGAGCCAGTCGCCGTTCACCAGTTCACTTTATGCGGGCGGGCCGGCTCCGTGCGCGGCCCGGCCCCTGCCTGGCCGACAACCGCCGTGCGACCCTGGCCGCATGAACGACAACACGCCCCTCCTCGTCGTCGTCGACGCCGCGAACGTCGTCGGGTCGGTACCGGACGGCTGGTGGCGGGACCGACGGGGTGCCGCGGAGCGGCTGCGGGACCGGTTGGCGTCGGACGGGGTGCCGGGGGTTTCCGGGGCGGTGGAGGTCCTGCTCGTGGTGGAGGGGGCCGCTCGGGGGGTGGAGTCGGTGCCGGGGGTGCGGGTGGAGTCGGCGTCGGGCAGCGGTGACGATCACATCGTGGATGTGGTCGCGGGGGCCGGCGAGCGGTCCGTACTGGTCGTCACGGCGGACCGGGAGCTGCGGCGACGGGTCGGCGAGCTGGGGGCGGAGGTGGCGGGGCCGCGTACGGTGCGGCCGTAGGGGCCCGGCGTCGGTGCCGGGGCCGGGTGGGCAGCCCGGTGTAGCGGGGTGCCGCTGCGCCGGGCCGCGGACCCGCAGCCGGTGGCTACGGCGTGTTCTCGGCCTTCGGTTCCTCTCCCGTCGCGAGGCGGCTGTGCGTGCGGCCGTAGAGGAAGTACACGATGAACCCGGCGGCCATCCAGAATCCGAACCGCACCCACGTCTCGGCGGGCAGGTTGATCATCAGCCACAGCGAGGCGCACACCGACAGGATCGGGATGACCGGCACCCACGGGGTCCGGAAGGACCGCGGCAGGTCGGGGCGCGTCCTGCGGAGGATGATCACGCCGATGGCGACGACCACGAAGGCGAACAGCGTGCCGATGTTCACCAGCGCGGCGAGTTCGGTCAGCGGCGTGAAGCCCGCCAGCACCGCGATGATCACGCCGAGCAGGATCGTCGGCCGGTGCGGGGTCTTGAACCGCGGGTGGACGTGCGAGAAGAACCGCGGCAGCAGCCCGTCGCGGCTCATCGCGAAGAACACCCGGGTCTGGCCGAGCAGCAGGATCATGCACACCGTCGTCAGGCCGACCGCGGCCCCGAAGCTGATGAAGCCCGCGAACCACGGGTGCCCGGTCGCCTTGAACGCGTCGGCGAGCGGCGCGTCGACCGACAGATCGCTGTAGTGCTGCATGCCGGTGACGACGATCGACACGAGGACGTACAGCGTCGTGCAGATCACGAGGGAGCCGAGGATGCCGCGCGGCATGTCGCGCTGCGGGTTCTTGGTCTCCTCCGCGGCCGTGGCCACGACGTCGAAGCCGATGAAGGCGAAGAACACGACCGAGGCGGCGGTGAAGATGCCCATCACGCCGAAGTTGGAGGGCGCCCAGCCGAACATGAGCTGGATCAGCGGGGAGTCGAGGCTGGAGCCGGCCGGTACCGGCTTCTCCTTCGGGATGAAGGGGTCGTAGTTGTCGGTGTTGATGAGGAACGCGCCCGCGATGATCACGACGAGGACGACCGTCACCTTGATGGCGACGACGACCGAGGTGATCCGCGCGGAAAGCTTCATGCCGACGACGAGGATGCCGGTGAGGACGAGGACCAGCGCGGCGGCGAGGATGTCGAAGCCGAAGGCGTCGGCGCCCTCCCGGCTGCCCAGGACCTCGGGCATCGTCCAGCCCGCGTTCTCCATCAGCGACTGGATGTAGCCCGACCAGCCGACGGCCACCACCGCCGTTCCGAGCGCGAACTCCAGAACCAGGTCCCAGCCGATGATCCAGGCGGGCAGTTCGCCGATGGACGCGTACGAGAACGTGTAGGCGGACCCGGCGACCGGGACCGTGGACGCGAACTCGGCGTAACAGAGTGCGGCCAGGGCGCAGGCGACGCCGGCCGCGACGAACGCCAGGGCCGTGGCGGGCCCGGCGTTGTCCTTGGCGACGGTGCCGGTGAGTACGAAGATGCCGGTGCCGATGATCACGCCGACGCCGAAGACGGTCAGATCCAGCGCGGACAAGGACTTCTTGAGCGCGTGCTCTGGCTCCTCGGTGTCGAGGATGGACTGCTCGACCTTCTTCGTCCGGAAGAGGGTGCTGCTCACGGGATACCTCCCACGTTTGTCGTCCTCGACATGATCGAGAGGTGGCACCATCCGTATGCCCCGGCACGGACGCATTCACGCCAATGGGCCGGTTTCTCCACCCTCATGGTGGGGAAACCGGCCCATCCGAACCCGTTCGGCCGTGTCAGTCGCGCACGGATTCCACGGACTCCACGGCACCGCTCTCGTACCGCCCGTCCAGCTTGGCGACCAGCCCGGTCACCTGCCGGGCGATGTCCGGCGCGGTGAGGCCGATCTCGGCGAGGATCTCGGCACGCGTGGCGTGGTCGAGGAAGCGCGGCGGGATGCCGAAGTCACGCAGCGGCACATCCACGCCCGCGTCGCGCAGGGCCTGCGCGATCGCCGATCCCACACCGCCGACGCGGCTGTTGTCCTCGACGGTGACGACCACGCGGTGCCGCTCGGCGAGCGGGGCCATGGCCTCGTCGACGGGCTTGACCCAGCGCGGGTCGACGACGGTGGCGGAGATGCCCTGCTTGTCGAGGAGCGCGGCGATCTCCAGGCACATCGGGGCTAGGGCTCCGACGGAGACCAGCAGGACGTCGGGCCGGTCGGTGCCGGGCTCGCGCAGCACGTCCATGCCGCCGACGCGGCCGACGGCGGGTACGGCGGGGCCGACGGCGCCCTTGGAGAAGCGGACCACGGTCGGCGCGTCGTCGACCGCGACGGCCTCGCGCAGCTGCGCGCGGACCTGGTCGGCGTCACGCGGCGCGGCCAGCCGCAGCCCCGGCACGACCTGGAGGATCGACATGTCCCACATGCCGTTGTGTGAGGCCCCGTCGGTGCCGGTGACACCGGCCCGGTCCAGCACGAAGGTGACTCCGCACTTGTGCAGGGCCACGTCCATCAGCACCTGGTCGAAGGCGCGGTTGAGGAAGGTGGCGTACACGGCGAACACCGGGTGCACTCCGCCCGTCGCCAGGCCGGCCGCCGACACGGCGCCGTGCTGCTCGGCGATGCCGACGTCGTAGACCCGGTCGGGGAAGCGCTTGGCGAACTTCTCCAGGCCCACCGGCTGGAGCATCGCGGCCGTGATGGCGACGACGTCCTCGCGCTCCTTGCCGAGCTCGACCATCTCGTCGCCGAAGACGGAGGTCCAGTCGGCGCCGGAGCTCTTGATCGGCAGGCCGGTGTCGGGGTGGATCTTGCCGACGGCGTGGAAGCGGTCGGCCTCGTCCTGGAGGGCGGGCTGGTAGCCGCGGCCCTTCTCGGTGAGGCAGTGCACGATGACCGGGCCGCCGAACCGCTTGGCCTTGGCGAGTGCGGACTCCAGGGCCTCGAGGTCGTGCCCGTCGATCGGGCCGACGTATTTCAGGCCGAGGTCCTCGAACATGCCCTGCGGGGCGATGAAGTCCTTGAGGCCCTTCTTGGCGCCGTGCAGGGTGTCGTAGAGCGCCTGGCCGACGACGGGGGTGCGCTCCAGGACCTCCTTGGTGCGGGCGAGGAAGCGCTCGTAGCCGTCCGTCGTCCGCAGCGTCGCGAGGTGGTTGGCGAGACCGCCGATGGTCGGCGCGTAGGACCGCTCGTTGTCGTTCACGACGATGACGAGGGGCCGGTCCTTGGCGTCGGCGATGTTGTTCAGCGCCTCCCAGGCCATGCCGCCGGTCAGGGCGCCGTCACCGATCACGGCGACCACGTGGTCGTCGCGGTCCATGATCTGGTTGGCCTTGGCGATGCCGTCGGCCCAGCCGAGGACGGTCGAGGCGTGCGAGTTCTCGATGACGTCGTGCTCGGACTCGGCCTGCGAGGGGTAGCCGGACAGGCCGCCCTTCATCTTGAGCTTGGAGAAGTCCTGACGGCCGGTGAGCAGCTTGTGGACGTAGGACTGATGGCCGGTGTCCCAGAGGACCTTGTCCCTGGGCGAGTCGAAGACCCGGTGCAGGGCGATGGTGAGCTCCACCACGCCGAGATTGGGGCCGAGGTGACCGCCGGTCTTGGAGACCGCTTCGACGAGGAAGCTCCGGATCTCCTCCGCCAGCTGGTTCAGCTCCTCCAGGTTGAGCCGGTCCAGATCGCGCGGTCCCCTGATACGGGTCAGCAGCGGCACCCGTGCCTCCTTGCAGTAGAGCTGATCGAGCTGTTGCCGGGCGTGTCGAGTCTAATGTTCCGCTCCTGAGGACTGCGCCGAGGCCTTGGGGCATACATCACGCTTTCGGCTGTACCCAAGTTGTGCCACACCTACGACACAACTGTGCCCGGCACCTCTCGATGCCGGGCACAGGGGGTCGGTCGGCGCTATGCGCGGCCCGCGGTCTTCTGCGTCTTGCGCGTCACCGCGTCGATCACGACCGTGGCCAAGAGCACACCACCGGTGATCATGTACTGCACCGGAGAGGCGATGCCCTCCAGCGCGAGCCCGTACTGGATCGACACGATCACCAGCACGCCGAGCAGCGCGTTCCAGGTCCGGCCGCGACCGCCGAACAGCGACGTACCGCCGATGACCGCGGCGGCGATCGCGTTCATCAGCAGGTCACCGCCGCCCGCGCCCTGGTTCGCCGCGGCGATCTTCGACGCGATGAACAGACCGCCCACCGCGGCGAACGTCCCGGAGATCGCGAACACCGAGATCCGGACCAGCTCCACGTTGATGCCGGCCCGTCGCGACGCCTCGACGCTGCCGCCGAGCGCGAACACCTTCCGCCCGTACGCCGTACGCCGCAGCACGAAGTCCGTGACCAGGAGCACCACGATGAAGATCACCACGGCCAGGGGCAGGCCCTTGTACTGGTTGAAGACGATCGCGACGGCGAAGGCCAGGACCGCGAGCAGTACCGTCCGCACCACCGTCTCGCTCAGCGGCTGCGACGGCACGCCCGCGGCCTCGCGCCGCCGGTTGCCGAGGAAGGAGCTGAGGAAGTACCCGGCGGTCACCACCGCGGCCAGACCGTAGGCGGCGGCCACGTCGGAGAAGTAGTAGCTGGTCAGCTGGGCCACGACCCCGTCCGGGTCGAGGTTGATCGTGCCGTTGTCGCCCAGGATCTGGAGCATGAAGCCGTTCCAGAACAGCAGGCCGGCCAGCGTGACGGCGAAGGCGGGGACGCCGATCTTCGCGAAGAAGAAGCCGTGCAGCGCGCCGGCGACCGTGCCGGTGACGATGGACAGCGCGAAGGCCAGCCACTCGTTCATGCCGTTGGAGACGTTGAGCACGGCGAAGCTCGCACCCGCCACACCGCTGACCGAGCCGACCGACAGGTCGATCTCGCCGAGCAGCAGCACGAACACGATGCCGACGGCGATCATGCCGGTGCCGACCATGGCGACCGACATGTCGGACAGGTTGCCCGCGGTGAGGAAGTTGGAGTTCAGGCTCTGGAAGATGATCCAGATGATGGCCAGGCCGACGACCACCGGGATGGAACCCAGGTCGCCGGACTTCATCTTCCGCTTGAACTCGGTGAGGTAGCCCGCGAAGCCCTGCTCGCGCACGAGCAGCCGGGGGTCGACGACCGTGACGGCGGCCTTGGCCGCCTCGGGGTTCGCCACGACGTGGTCTTCGGGGGCTCCCGGAGCCGCTGAGGTCTTGTCGATGCTCACTTGGAAGCCTCCCCGTTCGTGCGCGCCGCACGGCGGGTCACGGCGTTGTCGGTGGCGCCGGTGATGGCGGAGATGATCTCTTCCTGCGAGGTCGACTTGACCTCGAAGATGCCGTTGTTGCGCCCGAGGCGCAGCACGGCGACCTTGTCCGCGACGGCCTTGACGTCGGCCATGTTGTGGCTGATGAGGATGACGGCGTGGCCGCGCTCGCGCAGCCGCTCGACGAGGTCGAGGACCTGGGCGGTCTGCTCGACGCCGAGGGCGGCGGTGGGCTCGTCGAGGATGACCAGCTTCGGCTCGCCGAGCATGGACCGGGCGATGGCCACGGTCTGGCGCTGGCCGCCGGAGAGCGAGGCGATCGGGATGCGCACGCTGGGGATGCGGATCGACAGCGTGTGGAGGAGCTCGCGGGAGCGGCGCTCCATCTCCACCTCGTCCAGGACGCCGCGCTTGCGGATCTCCCGGCCCAGGTAGAGGTTGCCGACGACGTCGATGTTGTCGCACAGCGCGAGGTCCTGGTAGACGGTCGCGATGCCCAGGTTCTGGGCGTCGTGCGGCTTGTTGATCTGGACGGACCTGCCGTCCCATTCGATGACGCCCTCATCGATGGGGTGCACGCCGGCGATCGTCTTGACCAGCGTGGACTTTCCGGCGCCGTTGTCGCCGACCAGGGCGACCACCTCACCGGCGTGGACCTCAAGCTCTACGTCGGTGAGCGCCTGTACGGCACCGAACCGCTTGGAGACCCCGCGCAACGCCAGCACGGGCGTAGCGGACACGTGAACCATCTCCTTCGCCGCCTGACCGGCGGGAGGTTGTGCAGAAAGTGTGGGAGGAGTGATCACTCCGGCGCCCCGCGTAGCTTTGCGGGGCTGGTGTGCGGGGCGCCGGAGGAACTCGGGGTGACTACTCGAGGCCGATCTTGTCGCACGCGGCCTTGTACTTGCCGGTGCAGATCTCGCTCACGGTGTAGATGCCGTCCTTGATGACGGTGTCCTTGATGTTGTCCTTCGTCAGCGAGACGACCGGGACGAGGACGGAGGGGACGGCCTTGGTGGTCGGGCTGTCGACCTTGTCCTTGGCGATGGAGTCGAGCGACTTGCCCTGGGCGAGCGCGACGGCCATCTCCGCGGCGACGTCGGCCTCCTGCGGGTAGGGCTTGTAGACGCTCATGTACTGCTCACCGGTCACGATGCGCTGCACACCGGCGAGTTCGGCGTCCTGGCCGGTGACCGGGACGTCGGCGATGCCGGCGGCCTTCAGGGCCGTGATGATGCCGCCCGCCATGCCGTCGTTGGCGGAGTAGACGCCGACGATCTTGTCCTTGCCGAGGGCGGAGATGGCGCCCTCCATGTTGGCGTTGGCGTTCTCCGGCTTCCACTCCTTGGTGTCGTACTCGCGGCCGACCTTCACCTTGCCGTCGAGGACGGAGTGCGCGCCCTTCTTGAACAGGGCGGCGTTGGGGTCGGTGGACGACCCGTTCATCATGACGATCTGGCCGTCCTCGGCCTTGTCGCCCAGCGCCTTCAGCAGGGCCTCGCCCTGGGTCTTGCCGACGGTGACGTTGTCGAACGAGGTGTAGGCGTCGATCGGGCCCTCGGCCAGGCGGTCGTAGGCGACGACCGGGATGTCGGCGTCCTTGGCCTTCTTCACCGAGCCGGCGATGGCCTTGGAGTCCACCGCGTCCACGATCAGCACGTCGACCTTGTTGGACACCATGGTGTCGACCTGCTGGTTCTGCTTGGCCGCGTCCTGGTTGGCGTTGGCGTAGACGACCTCGCCCTTGCCGCCCGTGAGTTCCTTGACCTTCTTCTCGATGAGCACCCGGTCGAACTTCTCGTAGCGGGCGGTCGCGTTCTCCGGAAGGAGCAGACCGACCTTGATGTCGTCGCCCTTCTTGGCGGACCCGGAACCACTGGAATCGGCGTTGTCGCCGGACTCCTTGGCGCTGCCACAGGCAGCAAGCGAAACGGCCATCGCACCGGCGGCAATCGCAATGGCGGCGCGACGCATACGCGTGTTCACTTCAGAAACCTCCCTGACGAGGCCGCGACATTGCGGCCGAGGTGGCTGGAAGTCAACTCGGCCACACGTGCGACGTCAAGAAGTAAATCCTTAACGAGATGGCAACGGTGCCATCCGTTCTCTAAGTGAAGGCGGGCGCGGCAGCCTGCAGGACCCCAGGGGCAGTTCCGTCCAAAAGGGTCGAATCACCCATCTCGCTGAGGGCGAGAGCGAGCGCTCCGAGGACCTCCGCACGGCCTCCGAGGGCCCCCGGAAGCACGGACAACTGCCGGGCCGCGCTGGGGATCGCGTAGCGCCCCACGGACTCCCGGATGGGCCCCAGCACCAGCTCACCGGCCTCGGCGAGATCACCGCCGAGGACCACGCGGCTCGGGTTCAGCAGATTGCAGAGGTTGGCCACGCCGCTGCCGATGTGGCGGCCGACGTCGGCGACCACCCGACGGCAGCCCGGGTCCCCGTCCCGTGCGAGGCGCACGACGCCTTCCATGGTCAAGTCGGTGCCGTGGCTGGACTGCAGGAGCGGGAGCACATAGCGCGCGGCAGCGAAGGTCTCCAGGCAGCCGCGGTTTCCGCAGCGGCAGACGGGCCCGGATTCATCGAGAGTGATGTGTCCGATTTCCCCGGCGGTGCCGCCGGGCCCCCGGTAGATCTTCCCGTTGATCACCAGACCGGCGCCGACACCGCTGGCGACCTTGATGTACGCCAGGTCGCGCACCCCGCGGCCGCTGCCCCAGACCATCTCGCCGAGGGCGCCGAGGTTGGCGTCGTTGTCCACGTGCACCGGCACGCCGAGCCGCCCCCGCAGCTCCTCGGCGGGCTTGGTGCCGGTCCAGCCGGGCAGGATGGCGGTCGAGCCGAGGGTCCCCGACTCTACGTCGATGGGGCCGGGCACACCGAGGCCCACCCCGGCGATCTTGGACCGGTCGACCCCGGTGGCCTCGATCAGCCGGCTGACCAGTTGTTCCGCCCGGTCGAAGCCCTGCGTCGAGGAGGCGTCCACGTCCAGCGGCTCGGACTCCTCGGCGAGCACCTGGTGGGCGAGGTTCCCGACCGCGACGCGCAGGTGGGTGTGCCCGAAGTCGACTCCTATGACGATCCCGGCGTCCCCGCTCAGCGACACGCTGCGGGCCCGGCGCCCCCCTGCGGACGTGGGCGTGACCTCGACGGTGCCGCCGTCCTTCAACTCCCGGACGATGTTGGAGACCGTCGCCGCGGACAGACCCGTCGTCCGCGCGATCTCGGCCTGGGTGAGGGAGCCCGCCAGACGCACGGCTCGTACGACCCGCTCCAGGTTGGCTCGGTGCAGCGACGACTGCGACCCCGGAGTCTCCACGACGACCTCCTGCGCGCGGGGCCGCTTCGATGAGACCCCGTCCATGTCCAACTAGTGAACTCTAAGCTGAGCCGTTCGGGTCGCCTCCCGTCAAGAGGTTGAACCGTTTCCGGGTCCATGGACACACGCCTGCACGCCGCCCCCGCAAACGGGAGCGGCGTGTACGCGAGCGAACGCGCAGGGTTATTTGAGCGCGCCGGCCGTCAGCCCCTGCACCACCTGCCGCTGGAAGACGATGTACGCGGCGAGCACCGGCAGCATCGCCATCACCAGGCCCGCGAAGAGACCCGACCAGTCGCCCTTGTAGCCCTGGCTGACCGCCAGCTGCACGAGGCCCTGGGTGAGGACGCGCTTGTCCGGGTCCGTGTTGAGGACCGTGGGCAGCATGTACTGGTTCCACTGGCCCAGGAAGTTGAAGATGCCGACACTGATCAGGCCCGGCTTGGCCATGGGCAGCATGATCTGGAAGAACGTACGGCTGTGGGAGGCACCGTCGACGAAGGCCGCCTCCGCGATGGACGTCGGCAGGGTCCGGAAGAACGCCGTCAGGAAGAACACCGTGAACGGCAGCGAGTAGGCGATGTAGACCAGGATCAGCCCGTGGATGGTGTTCAGCAGGCCCATGTTGTTCACGACGTAGAAGAGCGGGACCAGCGCGAGCATGATCGGGAAGCTCATGCCGCCGATGAACAGGAAGTAGATGAAGCGGTTGCCCGGGAAGTCGAAGCGGGCCAGGACGTAGGCCGCCATCGAGCCGAGCACCAGGGTCCCGACGAGCGAACCGCCCACCACCAGGACGGTGTTGAGGAAGTAGTCGCTCATGTTGGCCTCGGTCCACGCCCGCGACCAGTTGTCGAAGTGCAGCGTGTCCGGCAGCGACCAGGGCGAGGAGAAGATGGACCGGTCGTCCTTGAAGGACGTCATCACCGCCCAGAGCAGCGGCATCACCACCATGAACGCCCAGATGACGAGGACGCCGTGGGAGAAGACGTTGAGGACCGTGCCTTCCTTCTTCGCCTTCGGCGGCGGGCCGGGCGGGATGTCCTCCTTGGTGACGGGCGCGCCGGACTCGGCCGGCACGGGCGCGGGGGTCTGCGTCGTCTTCATCAGTACTCCAGCCGCTCGCGACGGCCCAGCCGCATCACCACGGCGGCGAAGGCCAGCGTGACGACGAGCAGGGCGACACCGATGGTGGTGGCGTAGGCGGCCTGCCCGTCACGGAACGCCTTCTGGTACACGTACAGGACCATGACGGTGGTCGAGTAGTCGGGACCGCCCGGCCCGGTCGTCATGATCTGCACGACCGCGAAGGACTCGGCGCCCAGGGCGAGGATGCCCATGTAGACCCAGCCGGACTGCACGGTGTCCCACAGCAGCGGCAGGGTGACGCGGAAGAAGGTCGTGGCGCGGCCCGCCCCGTCCAGCAGGGCCGCCTCGTACATCTCCGCCGGGATGGAGGCCATGCCGGCGGAGAAGAGCACCACGAAGAAGCCGACCGTGGACCAGACGAGCACCGCCATCACGGCCCACAGCGCGAGGTCGGGGTCGCCGAGCCACAGCGGCTGGACGTCGTCGAGGCCGATTCCGCGCAGGATCGAGTTGATCGCGCCGCTGTCCGGGTTGTACGCGAACGCGAACAGCAGCGCGACGATGGCGATGGACAGCACCTGCGGAAAGAAATAGACGATCTTGTAGAACGAGGAGCCCCGGACGCCGGTGACCACCGGTCCGTTCCTCCTCTTCCGACCGCCGACATTGATCATGAAGGCGAAGAACAGCGCCAGGCTGATCGTCACGACCGGCAGCAGCAGCGCGAACAGCAGACTGTGCTGCAACGACTTCCAGAAGATCTCGTCGTCGAGCAGCCGGCTGTAGTTGTCGAAGCCGACCATCTTGAATTCGGGGCTCAGGCCGGTCCAGTCCGTGAACGAGTAATAGATGGACTGGATGAACGGCCAGACCACGAAGAGCGCGTACAGGCCGAGGGGCAGCGCGAGGAAGCCCACGATGAACCGGTACTTGCCGTGCTGCATCGCCACTCCGGTGCCGTTGCGGAAATGAGTTTCCGGTGCCGTTACTGGTGCTTGTAGTGCTTGATCGAGTCGTCCTTGGCGGCCTCGTCGGCGAAGCCCTGGATCTTCTTGATGGCCTCGGCCGGGGTGAGACGGCCGGCCATCATCTCGCCCAGGCCGGACACGCCGATCTTCTCCTTCTGCAACTGCACGTACCAGTCCTGGAGACGGGGATTCACCACGTTGTCGCCGGCCTTGTCCAGGGCCGCGACGCCCGACTTCAGACCCGGGGTGAGGGCGATGCCGTCGGTGCCGCCGTTGTAGGCGGTCAGCGACTTCACCTTGCTCGTGAAGTTCTTCGAGGACGCCTCGCTGAGCATGATGCGCAGCTGCTCCATGCCGCCCTCGGCGTTCTTCGCCTTGGACGGGACGATGAAGGGCTCGCCGCCGGAGGCCCAGATGGTGCCGAAGGGCAGCTTGTCGGAGGAGTCGATTCCGGTGGGCGCGGAGACGGAGAGGGCGAAGTCCTTCGGGATGACGTTGGCGGACTCGTTCTCCACCCAGGAGCCGTTCGGGATGAACAGCGCCTTGCCCTGGGCCCAGGCGGTCTGCGACTGGATGTGGTCCAGACCGGGGGTGCCCTTGAGGATGTAGCCCTTCTTGAAGAGCTCGTAGTAGGCCTCGAAGCAGGCCTTGACGGCCGGGTGCTTCCAGGCGTTCGGCTCCAGGTTGTCGATGGCGTCGAGGACCTCGGCGCCGCCGACCTTGCCGATCATCGGGTAGAGCGAGAAGGGCAGGTAGTACGGGTACTTGCCCGCGTACGTCCAGCCCGCCATGCCCTTCTTCTTGGCCTTCTCGCAGACCGCGAGCATCTGGTCCCAGGTCTCGGGGTACTGCTCGTCGAGCGAGTCCAGGGCCTTCTGGGAGTACCAGACGCCGTAGACCGTGTAGGCGTAGTAGAAGATCCAGACCTTCTCGCCGTCGAACTGGCCCATCTCGACGATGCCGGGGCGCAGGGTGTCCCGGACCTTCTTGTTCGGATCGTCGTAGGAGGGCGCGTCAAGCAGCGGGGTGAGGTCGGTGAGCTGGTCCTTGCCGACCAGGACGCCCATGTCCATCTGCTCGGCGCCGGAGTTGTCGATGAGGTCCGGCGGGGTGCCCTGGTTGAAGCGGGGCTGGAGCGTGGACTGGATCTTCTGGGTGGCGGAGAACTTCACCTTCACCTCGGGGAAGTTCTTCTCGTAGATCTTCACCGCGTCCTCGGCGTACTCCTTGCCGAAGCCTCCGTCGAACAGGACGAATTCCATGCCCGCGGTGTCGTTGACACCGAGCGGGTTCTTCGCGGTCTTCTTGCCGGCCTTGGCCTTGTCGCCGCTGTCGTCGCCGCCGCTGCTGGCGCAGGCGGACAGGAAGCTCATCGTCGGTACGGAGATCAGCCCGAGCGCTGCGGACCTCTTGATCAGATCACGGCGGCCGACACCCTCGGTGCCGTGGTTCTCGGCGGAAGTGGATCCCATGCTCAAGTCCTCGCCTTCTCCAGGACTCAGGCGGTGAACCGGATCCTCCCCGGCACCGCGATCGGGTCACGCTGGGTCGTGCAGGAAGTGCGGGTGATGACGTGCGGATGGTGTGAAGCGCCCGACAGGTATAGTCCACTTCCCGCCGGCGGATCAAGATCGAACACAAGGTTGGCCGTGGGTCTTATCCGAGTTGAGACCTCACGGAAAGTCGAGCGGTCCGTGTGCTCCTCGGCGGAAATATCCCGGTCGTCGTCTCCGAATGCCACAACCAACACCCTTGACACTCCCTGGCACTTGGGCAACTACTGGTCCTTGCGCATCGAAGCTGACAACGTTGTCCACTGCGCAGGGAGGGTACCCGTTGATGCAGCGGAAAGCTCGGCACAGATGGGGTTCGGCGGTCGTGTCGGCGACCGCCTTCACTTTGGCCCTGAGCTCACAGGGCGTTGCGGTCGCACTGCCCCAGGCCCCCGAGACCCCCGATCGGAGGTTCGCCTCCTCCTTCGAGCCGGACGACCCGGTTCCGGACTGGTTGAACACCGTCGACACGGCGCCCGACGGCAGCAAGAGGGCCTCGGGCGTCGACGGCGGCTACAGCAGCGGCATACCGGGCAATGTGACCGACCATGTCACCGACGTCCGGGCCAGTGACGAGAACACGGGCGGGGGTGAGGTGAAGGAGAACCTCGTCGACGGCGAGCCGAGCACCAAGTGGCTCACCTTCGAGCCCACCGGCTGGGCCGAGTTCGACCTGGACAAACCAGTCAAACTGGTACGTTACGCACTGACATCGGCCAACGACCACGACGAGCGCGACCCGAAGGCCTGGACCCTGAAGGGCTCCGCCGACGGCAAGGACTGGAAGACCCTCGACTCCCGCTCCGGCGAGTCCTTCTCCGAGCGCTTCCAGACGAAGACGTACGACATCGCGGAGCCCGCCTCGGCCGAGTACCGGCACTTCCGGCTCGACATCACCGGCAACAACGGCGGCGGCATCCTCCAGCTCGCCGACCTCCAGCTGTCCACGGGCGGCGGCGAAGGACCCGTCCCGCAGGACATGCTCTCCCTCGTCGACCGCGGCCCGAGCGGCTCCCCCACCGCCAAGGCGGGCGCCGGGTTCACCGGGAAACGGGCCCTGCGCTACGCCGGCCGGCACACCGCCGAGGGGCGGGCCTACTCGTACAACAAGGTCTTCGACGTGAACGTGGCCGTCGGCCGGAACACGGAGCTGTCCTACCGGATCTTCCCGTCGATGGCGGACGGCGACCTCGACTACGACGCGACGAACGTCTCCGTCGACCTCGCCTTCACCGACGGCACCCGGCTGAGCGAGCTGCGCGCCACCGACCGGCACGGCTTCCCGCTGACGCCGCGGGGGCAGGGCGAGGCGAAGATCCTCTACGTCAACCAGTGGAACGACGTGGCCTCGCGGATCGGGTCGGTGGCGGCCGGGAAGACCGTGGACCGGATCCTGGTGGCGTACGACTCCCCCAAGGGCCCGGCGAAGTTCCGGGGCTGGCTGGACGACGTGACCCTCGACTCCGTCGCCCCCGAGCGCCCGAAGGCGCATCTGTCGGACTACGCGGTGACGACGCGCGGCACCAACTCCAGCGGCGGCTTCTCGCGGGGCAACAACTTCCCGGCGACGGCGGTGCCGCACGGCTTCAACTTCTGGACGCCGGTGACCAACGCGGGCTCGCTGAGCTGGCTGTACGACTACGCACGCGCGAACAACGCGGACAACCTGCCGACGATCCAGGCGTTCAGCGCGAGCCACGAGCCGAGCCCCTGGATGGGCGACCGGCAGACCTTCCAGGTGATGCCGTCCCTCGCCACCGGCACCCCGGACCTCGGCCGGGAGGCCCGGGAGCTGGCCTTCCGGCACGAGAACGAGACGGCACGGCCGTACTACTACGGGGTGCGGTTCGAGAACGGCCTGAAGGCCGAGATGGCGCCGACCGACCATGCTGCGGCCCTGCGCTTCACCTACCCCGGTGACGACGCGAGCGTCCTCTTCGACAACGTCACCGACCAGGCGGGCCTGACCCTCGACAAGGAGAACGGGATCGTCACCGGCTACTCGGACGTGAAGTCCGGGCTGTCGACGGGGGCGACCCGGCTGTTCGTCTACGGCACGTTCGACAAGCCGGTGACCGAGGGCTCGTCGTCCGGCGTGAAGGGCCATCTGCGCTTCAAGGCCGACGACCGGACCGTCACCCTGCGCCTGGCGACCTCGCTGATCAGCGTCGACCAGGCGAAGGACAACCTCCGCCAGGAGATCCCCGAGGGCACGTCCTTCGAGGCCGTCAAGAAGAGCGCCCAGCGGCAGTGGGACCGGCTGCTCGGCAAGGTGGAGGTCGAGGGCGCGACACCGGACCAGCTGACGACGCTGTACTCCAGCCTCTACCGGCTGTACCTGTACCCGAACTCCGGTTTCGAGAAGGTCGGCGGGAAACACCAGTACGCCTCGCCCTTCTCCCCCATGCCGAACCCGGACACCCCGACCCACACCGGCGCGAAGATCGTCGACGGCGAGGTGTACGTCAACAACGGCTTCTGGGACACCTACCGGACGACCTGGCCGGCGTACTCGTTCCTGACTCCGTCGCGGGCCGGTGAGCTGGTCGACGGGTTCGTGCAGCAGTACAAGGACGGCGGCTGGACCTCGCGCTGGTCCTCCCCCGGCTACGCGGACCTCATGACGGGCACGTCCTCGGACGTGGCGTTCGCGGACGCGTACGTCAAGGGCGTCGACTTCGACGCGAAGGCGGCCTATGACGCGGCCGTGAAGAACGCGACGGTCGTCCCGCCGAACCCGGGCGTCGGCCGCAAGGGCATGACCACCTCCCCCTTCCTCGGCTACACGAGCACCGAGACCCACGAGGGCCTGTCGTGGGCGCTGGAGGGCTACCTCAACGACTACGGCATCTCCCGTATGGGCCGGAAGCTCTACGAGGAGACCGGCGAGCGGCGCTACAAGGAGGAGTCGGAGTACTTCCTGAACCGCGCCCAGGACTATGTGAACCTCTTCGATTCGAAGGCCGGCTTCTTCCAGGGCCGGGACGCCAAGGGCGACTGGCGGGTCGAGTCCTCGAAGTACGACCCGCGGGTCTGGGGCCACGACTACACCGAGACGAATGGGTACGGATACGCATTTACCGCCCCACAAGACAGCCGGGGCCTGGCGAACCTGTACGGCGGCCGGAAGGGGTTGGGAGACAAGCTCGACGCCTACTTCTCCACGCCCGAGACGGCCTCCCCCGAGTTCGTCGGCTCCTACGGCGGTGTCATCCACGAGATGACCGAGGCGCGGGACGTGCGGATGGGCATGTACGGGCACTCCAACCAGGTCGCCCACCACGCGATCTACATGTACGACGCGGCCGGGCAGCCCTGGAAGGCGCAGAAGAACGTCCGCGAGGTGCTGTCGCGCCTGTACACGGGCAGTGAGATCGGCCAGGGCTACCACGGCGACGAGGACAACGGCGAGCAGTCGGCCTGGTACCTGTTCTCCGCGCTCGGCTTCTACCCGCTGGTGATGGGCAGCGGCGCGTACGCGATCGGCTCACCGCTGTTCAAGAAGGCGACGGTGCACCTGGAGAACGGGCGCGAGCTGGTGGTGAAGGCGCCCCGGAACAGCGCGAGGAACGTGTATGTGCAGGGGCTGGAGGTCAACGGCCGGACCTGGTCCAAGACCTCCCTGCCGCACTCGGTCGTCGCCAAGGGCGGTGTCCTTGAGTTCGACATGGGCCCGCGGCCGTCGTCCTGGGGCACGGGCAAGCACGCCGCACCCGTGTCGATCACCCGGGACGACGAGGTGCCGACGCCCCGCGCGGACGTGCTGAAGGGCGAGGGTGCCCTGTTCGACGACACGTCGGCGACGGACGCGGCGGTGACGTCCGTGGATCTTCCGGTCCCGGAGGGCGCCGAGGCGGTCCAGTACACGCTGACGTCGGCGGCGGACCGGGCGAAGGCGCCAACCGGCTGGACGCTCCAGGGTTCCTCCGACGGTGAGACCTGGCGGACGCTGGACCGGCGCTCCGACGAGTCCTTCGCCTGGGACAGGCAGACCCGCGCGTTCACGGTGAGGTCACCGGGTACGTACGAGAAATACCGCCTGGTCCTCGACGGTGAGGGCACCCTGGCGGAGGTCGAACTGCTCTCCTGAGCAATCGAGTTGGGGGTCTCATGCCGCTTCCCGTGCCCGTCCTGCCCGAGGGTGTCGACCCGGCCTGGCTGCCGCCCGCCGCCTTCCGGGCGGTCGGCGCCCGGCGGACGCTGATCCGTGGGTCGGGCCCGCTGGTGGAGACGGTGCACGGGGAGGTGGCGGAGGCCTGCCGGCGGTTCGGGGGCCGGGTCGTGCGCGATGCCGAGCCGGAGGGCGGCGCGCACGACCTGGTCCTCGACCTCGGCGTCCATGACCTCGATGACGAGGACTTCACTCTCGCCCGGGAGGCCGGCACGACGACCGTCACCGCCTCCGGCGGCCGCGGGCTGCTGTACGGCCTGTTCCACGTCGTACGGCTCGGGGAGGCGGCGTTCTCCGGCGAGCGGGCGCGGGAGAGACATCACCCCGCTCTCGCCCTGCGCATGCTCGACCACTGGGACAACGTCGCCGTGCACCCGGTCATGGGCCAGGTGGAGCGCGGGTACGCGGGCGGCTCGCTGTTCTGGGAGGACGGCCGGGCGCGCGGGGACCTGGAGCGGGTGCGGGCGTACGGGCGACTGCTGGCGGCGTGCGGGATCAACGCGGTCGCCGTCAACAACGTCAATGTGCACCAGACCGAGGCGCGTCTGCTGACCGACCGGATCGGCGAGGTCGCCGCGATCGCCGAGGCGCTGCGGCCCTACGGGATCCGCACCCACCTGTCCGTGTCCTTCGCCGCGCCGGTGGTGCTCGGCGGGCTGCCCACGGCCGACCCACTGGACGAGGGCGTGCGCGGCTGGTGGGCCGAGGCCACGGGAGCGGTGTACGAGACGATCCCCGACTTCGGCGGGTACGTGGTGAAGGCCGACTCGGAGGGTCAGCCGGGGCCGTTCGCCTACGGCCGCAGCCACGCCGACGGGGCCAACCTGCTGGCGGCCGCGCTGGAGCCGTACGGCGGCACCGTGCACTGGAGGGCGTTCGTCTACGACCACTGCCAGGACTGGCGGGACCGGGGGACGGACCGGGCCCGGGCCGCGTACGACCACTTCGTGCCGCTGGACGGGGCGTTCGCGACCAACGCCGTGCTCCAGGTGAAGCACGGGCCGATCGACTTCCAGGTGCGCGAGCCGGTCTCGCCGCTGATCGGGGCGATGCCAGGCACCCGGCTGGCCGTGGAGCTGCAGGTCACCCAGGAGTACACCGGGCAGCAGCGGCATGTGTGCTGGCTGGGGCCGATGTGGAGCGAGGTGCTGCGCTTCCCGGCTGAACAGGGGTCTTCTGTCGGCGAGTCGGCGCGGGGCGGTCTGATCGCCGTGTCCAATGCCGGCGACGACCCGTTCTGGACCGGGCATCCCCTCGCCCAGGCGAACCTCTACACCTTCGGGCGGCTGGCCTGGCGGCCGGACGCCGAGCCGGGCGAGGTGCTCGACGAGTGGATCGGGCTCACCTTCGGGCCGGGGCCCGAGGCCGGGCTGCACGCCGTGCTCGACGGCTCGTGGCGGACGTACGAGAAGTACACCGCTCCCCTCGGCGTGGGCTTCATGGTGCAGCCGGGCCACCACTACGGGCCGAGCGTGGACGGCTACGAGTACAGCCCCTGGGGGACGTACCACTTCGCCGACCGGGACGGCATCGGCGTCGACCGCAGCGTGGCGACCGGCACCGGCTACGCCGGGCAGTACGCCAAGCCGTGGGCCGAGCTGTACGAGTCGCCGGACACCTGCCCCGACGAGCTGCTGCTGTTCTTCCACCACGTGTCGTACGGGCACACCCTGCACAGCGGCAAGACGGTGATCCAGCACATCTACGACACGCACTTCGAGGGCGTGGCGGAGGTCGAGGAGGCCCGGGAGGTGTGGGCCTCGCTGGCCGGGCTGGTGGATCCGGTGCGCCACGCGCGGGTGGCGGAGCGGTACGAGGAGCAGCTCCGCGGCGCCCGCGAGTGGCGCGACCAGATCAACAGCTACTTCCTGCGCAAGTCCGGGGTGCCGGACGAGCGGGGGCGGCGGATCTACTGAAGGATCGCCACGCCCAAGGGGTCGAGGACCAGGGGTTCGCCCTGGTCCACCCGCTTGCCGGTGAGCAGGTCGGTGGCGGTGGTGTGGGCGGTGAGACGGGCCGGTTCGGGGGCGTGGTTGAGGAGGAAGAGCAGGCGGGTGCCGTCGGGGGCGACGCGGGTGGCCGTCTCGACCGCCGGGTGGGCGGCGTAGGGGCCGAGCAGGTCGTGGCGGGTCAGGATCCGGCGGACGACGGCGTCGACGCCCGGCTGGTCCAGGGCGGTGGCGACGTACCAGCCCTCGCCGTCGCCGTAGGGGTGGCGGGTGACCGCGGGGGTGCCCGCGTAGAAGTCGGTGCCGTAGGTGGCGATCGGTTCGGCGCCGCGCGGCAGCACGATCTCGAAGACGAGCCGGGCCTCGGCCGACAGCTCGGGGACGGTCTGGGTGAACTCCGGCGGCCGGGCGTCCCATTCGTCGACGCGGACGCCCATGAGGGGTGCGAGCGGGCCGGGGACGTCGGTGAGGAAGACGCGGTCGTGTGCGTCGACGCGGCCGGAGAGGCAGGTGGCCAGGACCGTGCCGCCGCGTGCCGCCACGGCATCGAGGCGGGCCGCCAGGTCGCCCTTGATCATGTACAGGGCGGGCGCGAGGACCACGTCGTAGGGCGTGAGGTCGGCGGTCTGCGGGATGACGTCCACGTCGGCGCCGGCCTCGCGGGCGGCCCGGTAGTAGGCGTGGACCACGTCCGGGTACTTGACCAGCCGGGACGGGCCGTCGGAGATCTCCAGGGCCCACCAGCTGTCCCAGTCGAAGAGCAGGGCGGTGCGGGCCGGGGTGCGGGCGCCGAGGGTGCGGTCGCCCAGGATCTCCAACTCCCTTCCCAGTTCGGCGACCTCATGGAAGACGCGGGTGTCGTCGCGGCCCGCGTGGCCGATGACCGCCCCGTGGTACTTCTCGCAGGCGCCGCGTGAGGCGCGCATCTGGAAGTAGAGGGCGGCGTCGGCGCCGTGGGCGAGGGCCTGGAAGGTGGCGAGGCGCAGCTCGCCGGGGCGCCGGAGCGGGTTGACGTCACGGCAGGCGGTGGTGGACGGCGTGTGCTCCATCAGCCAGAAGGATGCGCCGTCCTTCAGGCCGCGCATCAGGTCGTGGGCGAGGGCGGGCCGGGTCGGCGGGGCGTCGAGCGGGGGGTAGCTGTCCCAGGAGGCGAAGTCGAGGTGGGGCGCCCAGCGGTGGTAGTCGAGGGGGCGAAAGGTGCCCATGAAGTTGGTGGTGACGGGCGTGTCGGGGTCGTGGGCGCGGATCACCTCCTTCTCGGCCAGGAAGCAGCCGAGGAGGGCGTCGGTGGTGAAGCGGAAGTAGTCGAGGGTGATGCCCTGGAAGGCGGTGTGGTCGGGGCCGCGCCAGTGCTCGGTGAGGGCGTTGGGCGGCTCGATCTGGTCCCAGTCGGTGTAGCGGTGCGACCAGAAGGTGGTCCACCAGGCGTCGTTGAGGGCGTCGAGGGTGCCGTGCCGTTCGCGCAGCCACTCCCGGAACGCCTCGGCGCACAGCTCGCAGTAACAGACGCCGCCGTACTCGTTGTTGATGTGCCAGGCGAGCAGGGCCGGGTGGTGCGCGTACCGTTCGGCGAGGCGCGCGGCCATCGCGGTGGCGTGCTCGCGGTACGCCGGTGAGCTGGGGCAGAAGTTGTGGCGCTGGCCGTAGCGGTGGCGGCGGCCCTCGAAGTCGGTGCGGTTGACCTCGGGGTGCCGCTTGGCGAGCCAGGGCGGGAGGGCGGCGGTGCCGGTGGCCAGGCAGATCCGGCGGCCCTCGGCGGCGGCCCGGTCCAGGACGCGGTCCAGGACCGTGAAGTCGTAGCTGTCCGGGGCCGGCTGGGTGAGGGACCAGGTGAAGACGCCGACGGTGAGCGTGTCGATGCCGGCCCGGGTGAACAGGCGGTGGTCGTCGTCCCAGACGTCCTCGGGCCACTGCTCGGGGTTGTAGTCGCCGCCGTAGGGGATCTTCGGGGTGCGGGGCGCGGTCATGCCGTGAACTCCTCCTGGGTCTGGGTGATCACCGTGCGGCTGCCGTGCAGCAGGGACAGCAGCAGCGGGGCGGCCAGCAGGGCGGGCAGGGCCTCGGTCAGCCACGCGGTCAGCGCGGCCGTCAGGATCAGCAGGGAGGCGGCGGCGAGGGTGGCGCGGCCGTGCCGGAACAGGAAGTACCCGGCGAGGCGGGCGGTGTCCCGGGCGCGGAAGGTGAACAGCGAGGTGAGGACGAGGGCGTGCGCGCCCCAGAGGAGGGCGCCCGCGCCGATCGCCGCGAGCAGCAGCGCCCACCGGCCGGGCAGGCCGGTGGCGGAGAAGTGGGTGAGAGTGAAGGCGATGACCGTCAGCCAGGCCAGCAGGGGTGTCCACAGCTTCAGCGCCGGTACGGCGTTCAGCCGCCAGCCGCGCAGGAAGGCGCGGGCCGGACGCAGTTCGGTGAGGTCGCGGCTGCGGTGGTGGAGGGCGTAGAGCGCGGCGGACAGGGCCGGGCCGAGGGGCAGCAGGCACAGGGCCGCGAGCGGGAGGCCCGCCGGGTCGGGGCCGAGCAGGAGCAGGCCCGCCAGGCCCGGGGAGGCGGTGAGGAGCAGCAGCGCCTCGACGGTCAGGAGGGTGTGGATCAGGGCGGCGGCTCTGGAGAGGGCGCCGGTGCCGAAGTCGGAGGTGCGGACGGTGCTCATGCCGTCGCCTCCCGGCCGAGCAGGCGCCGCTCGTCCCACCAGGGCGGCGTCTCGTCGACGACGGGTGTGAGCTCGACGAGGGTGATCTCGTGGCGGCTCAGGGTGAGGGGGAGGTCGACGCGGCCGTCCTCGACGGTCAGCCGGCGGTGGGTGCGCGCGGGCTCGGCGGCCTCGTGCAAGATGTCGAGCTGACCGGGTTTCGGTGAGGCCGGGCTGCCCATGTGCCGCCAGGCCGTGTACGCGTTGCCCCGCTCCTCGTCCACGGAGGAACGGCGCACGAACACCTCGTCTCCGGGCACCGGCAGGGACAGGCGCAGGGTGTGCCGGTCGGGGCCGGGGGTCTCGCCGGTCGGGTCGACGGGTGCCCAGGCGAGGACGGTGACCCGGCCGTCGGCATGCCGGGTGACCAGGTGGTCGTCGCCGCGCGCGAGCACGTCGGATCCCATCCGGGCCATGAACGCGTAGAGGTGGTACGTCGGCTTGCGCACCTGCCGGTGGGTGAGGAGCCCGAACCCGCCGTGGAACAGGGCGGTCGGCACCCCGGCCTCCTCGAAGACGTCGCTGAACGTCCAGTACGAGAAGGAGTCGGCGTGCTCGCCGCCGCTCGCCACGACCGGGGCGAGGTAGGCGGCGTGGAAGGCGGTGTCGTGCACCTGGTTGTCGGGCCGGTAGGAGGAGTTGAACTCGGTGATGTGCACCGGGAGTCCGGCGTACCGGGTCCCCGCCAGCTGCCGTCTCGGCGTGGCGAACTGGTCGAGCAGCCCGGACGCCGGTCCCAGGGTCTGGTGGACGCCGAACGGCACGTGCTGGGCGGGGCCGGAGCTGTAGGCGTGCCGGGAGACGAAGTCCAGCGGCACGTCGTGGCGGTCGGTGAACTCGGCGAACCGCTCCAGCCACTCGTCCGCGCCGGGCGAGATCGCCGGCCCGCCGACCTGGATCCCGGCGTCCACCTCCTTCACGACGTGCGCGGTCACCTCGTACAGCCGGTGATAGGCCTTCTCGTCGGCGTCCTGCCAGAAGTCGTGCAGGTTGGGCTCGTTCCACACCTCGACGGGCCAGGTGCGGACCTCGTCGAGGCCGTAGCGGTCGACGAGATGCGTGAGGAGGGCGCGGACCAGGTCGGCCCACTCCCGGTGGGAGCGGGGCGGGGTGACGTTGCCGCGCCACCAGAACACCGTCTGCTCGCCCGAGGCCAGCTCGCCCGGCATGAAGCCGAGTTCGAGGAAGGGACGGATGCCGAGGCCGAGGTAGGCGTCGAGGGCCTGGTCGACGTGGGTGAAGGAGTGCCGGACGTGCCGGCGGCCCTGCCACTCGTAGGGCCGGTGCACCGCCATGCCGTCGCTGAGCAGCCCGTGGCCCCGGATGTACCGGAAGCCGATGTCACGCCGCAGGACCTTCAACGACTCCTGGTAGTCGTTGCGCAGGGCGAGTTCGAGACGGCCGGTGCCGACGCACTGCCGCCAGGCGTCGGTGAGCCGGCCGCTCGGCGCATCGGGGACGCGGAGGATCACCCGTTCTCCTTCTTGAACCGCTCGTACGCCTTGTTGTGCAGGTCGACGAGCTGCTGCATGTTCTTCGACTTCAGCTCGGAGAGGTAGGCGTTCCACTGGGACATGGGGCGCTTGCCGAGGACGAACTGGAGGGTGTTCTGGATGACGGTGTCCTTGAGCGGGGTGTCCCAGAGGGTCGCCTGTTCCTGCTCGAAGGACTGGAGCGGGTGGGCCGGGTCGATGGGCAGTTGCTCGCGCTGGGCCATGGCGTCCTGGAACTTCTTCTCGTCCGGGCTGAACGAGGAGGAGACCAGGTCCCAGCTGCCGCCGTAGGTGAAGACACCGTTGAAGAAGCCGTAGTCCTTCTGGAGGTCCTTCGGGGCGTCCGGGTCGGAGCCCATGAGGGAGATGCCGGGCTTCAGCTCGTAGCCGCCGCCGGAGCCGGTGTAGGTGACGCCCTCGACGCCCCACTTGCAGAACTTCTGGCCCTCGTCCGAGTACCAGAGCCAGTCGAGGAACTGCATCATCGCGACGAAGCTGTCGCTCTTGAGGGCCTTGCTGGAGACCATCACCCCGTTCTCCAGGCGGCTGCCGCCCAGCACCACGGGACCGGCGGGCCCGAGAGGCACCGGGACCATCTCGATCTTCGCGCCCTTGACCTGCTTCTCCAGGTTGTAGCGGTAGTTCTGCACCAGCTCCTGGGGGTTGGCGCTCATCACGTAGGTCTTCTCGGCGAGGAGCTTCTGCACCGCCTGGTCGTCGGTCTGACTGAAGCTCTCGGGATCCATGAGCTTCTCGGCGACGAGCTTGCGCAGATACTCGACCATCTGGCGGTAGGAGTCCTGGGCGCCGGTGAAGACGTACTTCTTCGCCTTGTGGTCGAAGCTGATGTTGTCGTACGTCCAGCCGGCTCTGACGCCGAAGGCCTGGCCCAGATAGCTGAACAGGGCGCCGCACGGGAACGGGGTGTTGGTGCTCCAGCGGTCGGAGAAGGGGTACTTGCCGGGGTACTCCTCCTTGAGCGCCTTGAGGACGTCGTACACCTCGTCCCAGGTGGTGGGCAGGCTCAGCCCGTGCTTGTCGAGGACGTCCGTGCGGAAGGACAGCGAGTAGCCGGACTTGGCCTTCTCGTGCAGGCCGGGCAGCAGGTAGTACTTGCCGTCGGACTGGCGGATCGAGTCGAGCTCGGGCTCCAGCTTCCACTTGCGCACCTTGTCGCGGAAGTTGGGCATCAGATCGACGTACTCACTGACCGCGAGGATCGCGCCCGAGGAGACGAAGGCGACCTCCGAGGGGTGGTACGTCTTCGGGATCAGGAACGGGGCGTCTCCGGCCCCGATGAGGACACTGCGCTTCTTCTCGTAGTCGGCCAGCGGGACGTCGACCGGCTTGAGGGTGACCCCGGTGCGCTTGGTGAGTTCCTTCCAGAACAGCCAGCCGTCCTTCATCGGGTAGACGGGGTTGTTGTTGTGCAGCATCGAGAAGGACAGCGGCTTGGCCGCCTTGAACTGCTGCCCGGCCCGGTAGTCCTTCATCGCGCCGTTCCGCTTCTTGGACAGGTCCTTGGAGTCGCCCCCGTCGTCGCCGCTGCCGCAGCCGGTGACCGTGGCGAGCCCGATGAAGCCGGCAGCGGCGAGGATCTGGCGCCGCGAGAGCTGTCCTGCGTTCTGCACGGAGACTCCTTTGTTCCGTAAGCGAGTTGAGGAGAAGGCGGCGTCAGCCCTTGACCGCGCCGAGCATCACGCCCGAGACGAAGTAGCGCTGGACGAAGGGGTACAGGCAGAGGATCGGCAGGGCGGTGAGGACGATGGTCACCGACTGGATGTTCGCGGCGACCTGGCTGAGCTGCTCGGTGCCCGCGCCCGCGTTGCCGCCGCCCGTGGCGCCCTGGATGAGGTTGCGGAGGTAGACGGTGACCGGCATCAGATCGGTCCGGTCCATATAGAGGAAGGCGCTGAACCAGGAGTTCCAGAAGGACACCGAGTAGAAGAGCACCATCGTCGCCACGACCGCCTTGGACAGCGGCAGGACGATCCTGAGCAGAATGCCGTACGTGCTCAGGCCGTCGATCTGCGCGGCCTCCTCCAGCTCGGTCGGCAGATTCTCGAAGAAGGCCTTCATCACCAGCAGGTTGAAGACGCTGATCGCGTTCGGCAGGGCGATCGCCCAGACGCTGTTCTTCAGGCCGAGGCTGGTGACCAGGAGGTAGTTCGGGATCAGGCCGCCGGTGAAGAACATGGTGAACACGGCGACACCGACGAGCACGCCCCGGCCCTTGAGGTTCCTCTTCGACAGCACATAGGCGTAACACGTCGTCAGCACCATGGCCACGGCCGTCGCGACGACCGTGTACAGCACGGTGTTGCCGTAGTTCCGCCAGAACATCTCGTCCTGGAACACGATCTTGTACGTGGTGAGGTTGAACCCCTTGGGCAGCAGGGTCACCTCGCCGGCCCGGATCTGCCGCTCCCCGCTGAAGGACCGCGCGAGGATGTTGACGAACGGGTAGAGCGTCACCAGCACCACGAGGGTGAGGACCACCCCGTTGACACCCTGGAAGACCCGGTAGGAACGACTCGGCTTCACCACAGGCTCGTCCCCACCGTGCGACGCGAGAGCTGGTTGGCGGACGTGATGAGGACCAGGCCGATGATCGCCTCGAACAGCCCGATGGCGGCGGCGTAACTGAAGCTGTTGGACTCCACACCGGCCCGGTAGACATACGTCGAGATCACGTCGGCGGTCGGATACGTCAGCGGGTTGTACAGCAGCAGCACCTTCTCGAAGCCGACCACCATGAACGTGCCGATGTTGAGGATCAGCAGCGTGACCATGGTGGGCCGGATGCCGGGCAGGGTGACGTGCCAGATCTGCTGCCAGCGGTTGGCACCGTCGATGCGCGCCGCCTCGTACAGGTCCTCGTCGATGGTGGTGAGCGCGGCGAGGTAGAGGATCGTGCCCCAGCCGGCGGTCTGCCAGATCTCCGAGCCGACGTAGATGGTGCGGAACCACTCGGGTTCCTGGATGAAGCGGATCGGGTCGTGGCCGAGCCAGCCGAGGACGTGGTTGACGGGGCCGTCGCTGGCCAGCATCTGCATCGTGATGCCCGCGACGATCACGATCGACAGGAAGTGCGGGAGGTACGACACCGACTGCACGAACCGCTTCAGGGAGCGCCGGCGCACCTCGTTGAGCAGCAGCGCCAGCACGATCGGGACCGGGAAGCAGAACAGCAGCGTGAGCCCGCCCATCCACAGCGTGTTCCGGAACACCTGCCAGAAGGTGGGGTCGCTGAGGAACATCTCCACATAGCGCAGCCCCACCCACTCCTCGCCGAAGATCGACCCCCCGGGCTCGAAGCGGCGGAAGGCGATCACGTTGCCGATCATCGGCAGATAGCGGAAGACCAGGAAGAACAGCAGCGGCAGGACCGCCAGCGAGTACAACTGCCAGTCACGGCGCAGCGCCCGCCGCCAGCCGGTACGGGCGGGTGCTCGTCTACGGCGGCGGGGTGCGGCTCTGGCCGGAGGCGCATCCTCGGTGCCCGGCGGGGCCGATGTGGTGGACGTGCTCATTGCTCGGGCCTCCCGTGGGCAAGGGACGCGGAACCGAAACTTTCGAGCTCTTACCGGTAACTTCGCGGCAACCTAAGGGCAGCAGAAAGCGCTGTCAATGGGTGCTGCGGCAGTCAGGTGGGGCGTCTGCGCCGCGTTGGAACCCCGTCGAACCTGGGTAGACCCCAGGGACTACCGCCCGTTGTCCGTCGCAAGTTTCTGGATGACCACCGACTCCTGCGAGGTGCCCGCCGTGCCCGCGTTCGACCTGCCGCTGACGGAATTGGAGCGCCACCGCCCGGACTTGGAGGAGCCCGCCGATTTCGACGCGTTCTGGCTCAGCACGCTGAAGGAGGCCGGGCAGACGGATCCGCTGGTGTCGGTGCGGCCGGTGGAGACGGGGCTGCGGCTGACCCGGACCTGGGACGTGACGTTCCGGGGTTTCGCGGGCGACCCGGTGCGGGCGTGGTTCAGCCGCCCCGCCGGGGTCGACGAACCCCTGCCCGCCGTGGTCGAGTTCGCCGGGTACGGGCGCGGGCGCGGGCTTCCGCATGAGCGTCTGACGTGGGTGAACGCCGGGTACGCGCATCTGCTCATGGACAACCGCGGCCAGGGCGACCAGTACGGGTGCGGTGGCGACACCCCGGATCCGCACACCGGGGCGCCGGGCGGGCCCGGGCCGGCCGTGCGCGGGCTGCTCACGCCCGAGGACTATCACTACCGGCGTCTGATCACCGACGCCGTGCGGGCGGTCTCGGCGGTCCGGGCGCTGCCCGGCGTGGACACCGGGCGGATCGTCGCGGCCGGCAACAGCCAGGGGGGCGGGGTGGCGCTGGCCGTCGCGGGGCTCGTCCCTGACCTGGCGGCGCTACTGGTCACGGCTCCCCTGCTGTGCGGGATCCGGCGGGCGCTCGACCTCACGGATGCGGGGCCCTACGGGGAGATCGCCGCGTATCTGTCCGTCCATCGGGGCGCCGAGCGCGAGGCGTATCGCACGTTGTCGTACGTGGAGGGCATCTCCTTCGCCCGCCGGGCCTCGGCCGCCGCCCACTTCGGGGTGGGGTTGCGGGACACGGTGTGTCCGCCGAGTGGGGCGTACGGGGCGTTCCATCGGTATGGGGAGTTGGCCGGAGCGGAGGTGCCCACGGAGATCCACGCGTACCCGTTCAACGGGCATGAGGGTGGGGATGCCGTGCATGTGCGGCGTCAGCTGGGGTGGGTCGCGGGGGTGGTTGGGCGCGTGGCGTAGGGGGCGGTGTCGGGTTGGGGGCGCCTCGCGGCTTGGGGTGGGCGGCATGCCGGGCAGTGGCTGCCAGTCAGTCCTGCGGTCCGCGGTCCAGGATGCGGCGGGCCGCTTCGGCCTCCGCTGCCGGCGGTGACAGCTCGTCGAGGGTGTCGAGCTCGTCATCCACTTCCAGTTCCCGTTCCCAGGCCTCCGCAAGGCGCTCTTGCTCCTGGCGCGGCTTGGCGCCGATGGCCTCGCGGTGCTCTGGGTCCAGGGCCGCCAGGAATCGTCCGACCGGGTCCGTGGGCATACGGTGCTCCTTGCCGCGAGAAGGGGTGACGCCTTGCCCCCAGCATGGCTCAACGCTCCCCCGCCGGCCGCCCGACCGTGCCGGGGAACACCCCGTTGGCCTCGCCGAACGAGCTACGCGCCCTCGTCGTCACCGCGCAGGGAATGGATCATGCCCTGGAGGATCCGGAACGCCTCCGACTGCTCGGTCCCGGTCAGACCGGCCAGCATTCTGGCCTCGACGGACCGAACGGCCGCACTCGCCTTCTCGAGGCTTCGTCGGCCGCGAGGCGTGAGCCGCGCGGGAAGCGCCTTCCCGACGGGTGCCTCCGCGGGCCTGGTCACGTAGCCGTCTCGCTCCAGGGCCTGGAGCAGCACGTTCATCGTCTGCCGTGTCACGAACGCGCCCCGCGCGAGCTCGGAGTTCGACAAGCCCGGTCGTTGCGCCAGCAGCTCGAGGCAGGAGTAGTGCGTCACGCTCATCCCGAGCGGCCGCAGCACTTCCTCCATGGCCGCGCGGAGGGCGCTCGACGCCTCTTTCAGCAGGTAGCCCAGTGACGTCTCCAGGTCGACGCCGACACCTTCTTGACTCATGTCAGCATTCTGACATAGGTTCCCGCATGTCAGAAAACTGACATGAAAGAAGGAGTGTCATCATGCCCGCCACCGGCCCCGACTTCATCTCGCTCCAAGTGCGCGACCTCGACACTTCGCGGGCGTTCTACGAGCAGTACCTGGGCCTCGTCCGCTCGCCGGCCGGGCCTCCGCACGCCGTCGTCTTCGAGACGAAGCCGATCGCGTTCGCACTCCGCGACATCATTCCCGGCACCGACCTCGCATCCGTCGCTCAGCCCGGCATCGGTACCGCGATCTGGCTCCACGCCACCGATGTCCAGGCCATCCACGACGCGCTCGTCGCCGACGGCCACACCATCGCCTCCGCACCGATCGACGGCCCCTTCGGCCGGACCTTCACCTTCGCCGACCCCGACGGCTACCAGGTCACGCTCCACGACCGCGCTTGACCGGCCAAGCGCGTGCGTGACGCTCCGTTACAAGGTTCTGCCGACTGGACGACCTCGGCCCGGAGGCTTCTCTACATGCGCTTCAGAACCCAGGTCAGTGCGAGCCAGGGCGTGGAGGCCGCCGCGAGGGCGAGCAGCCAGCCTGCCCACGTGGAGGTGCAGAAGAAGGCGCCAGGGAGGAGAAGGGCGACGCCCAGGCACAGGACCAGTGCCGCTGGGCCGTGGACGTCCGTACGGAACCTGCGAGCGGAGTGGACCTCGTCGCGGCTCATAGCGAAGACGCCGGCGGCGAAGACGCCCACGAAGAAGGTCGCGGCCCAGATCCAGATGAGCGCGAAGCCGCTGGAGAAGAACCCGCTGTCGTGGTGACGCACGCCCAACCGGGGGCGGCCGGGGGCGTACATGACTGCCACCGTGTCGCCCTTGACCGGCTTGCCTACGGTCTTCGCGCCGTGGACGGTGACGCTGCGGGCGCCGGCGTCGAACTGCAAAGTCACGGTGACATCCGCGGCGTACTCGTCCACGTCGTTGATGTTGACCCCGGTCGGACGCGGTTCGCTGAGCACCTTGTCGATGGGAACTTCGTACGCGCCTCCACCGGCCGCGTAGACCTGTGACACCCAGCGGCCTTGCTCACCGTCCGGGCCAACCGCCTGGACCAGTGCCGCACCGCTCGCCAGCGGGATGGCAAGGGCGAGAAGGACGGGCAGGCTGCGGGACGGGCGGCGCTCTCGCTGCCCGGCCTTGTCGAGGACGACCGCGCCCGTGCGTGGCGAACGGACCGAGGCCGTGATCCACATCAGCACGCACATCAGGGCGCAGCCGATCAGCGCGAGCCGAAGCGCCCGTACGTCTGCGTCCGGCGGCAGCGGCAGGACGCCCACGACCAGAGTGGCGTAGGAGACCAGCATCAACAGCGTGCCGGTCAGCCGGGTCCATGCTGTCGAACGCCGCTGTGGCTGTGTGCGATACACCCCGCGCCCTCCCCTGGCTGATGGTATTCCTCGTCTTGGCCGACCGGTTGCGCGCATCAAGCCACGCCCTTGAGAGGGCGCCCACCCGCGAAGGAGACAGCTGCGTGGACACGCTCTCTGTAGCACTGGTCTCGGCGTTGACCTCCGGCGCCATTTCCATGAGTCTCATATGGCTGACAAGTCAGCAGCAACGGCGAGACGGCAAGCGCGCTCAGCGCGAGACCCACAACATGTCGTACCTCAACCCCCTCAGGTGGCACACGGCTGAAGCACACCACCGACTCTCGCTCTTCGCCACCGCTGTCGACCGGTACGGCTCCTACCGGCCTGCTCAAGTCCTCAATGAACCCGGCGAAATCGATGGCAAGAGCACCGCTTGGTTCGCCGCCAACGGCATCGCACTCGTTTCCAGCCTCTGGATCAGTGCCTGTCTGTTCGCCCAGATGACGCGCGCTCGTCACGACATACCGTTCCTGCGCTTGCCGGGGAAGGACGACACAAGACTGGCCGCGCTGTTGCTGAAGGTCCATGTGGCTTTCGCCGCCTGCGACGTCTACTACGCGACGCAGTCCAGTCTCGGCACAGACGTCATGCTCGAAACCGAAGGACGGCTCAGGAGCTACAGAGAGTTCTGCGACCTCCTTTCGCAACCGGATCGGAGGGTGTGGGCCGACCCGCTCATCTGGTTCCACCTCGCCATAGCGAACGGCGAACGTCGCTCCAACCTCCAGCGCGTCCTGGACGCGCTCCAGGAGCTGTCGACGTTCCTCGACCACAGCCTTGCCGGTGGCGCCTCGCTGCGAGCGCGCTGGGACGCCGAAGCCCCTCCGGCCCCGTAGCGTCCCGGCCGGGCATACGCCGCGTCGAGCTGGTCGGCAGAGGTCGATCGCGCTCAAGTCGTTGATAGCCTCGGGGACATGGCTGCACCTGGAGTGACGTGAGGTATCCGAGCATCCAGCAGTTGCAGCTGTTCCTGCTTCTCTCCGAGGAGTTGCACTTCGGGCGGGCCGCGCGGCGGGCGTTCATGGCGCAGCCGACGTTCTCGCGGCACATCACCGCCCTGGAGGAGCGGTTGGGTGTCGCCGTGGTGGACCGGACCACGCGCAGGGTCGCGTTGAGCGCGGCGGGTGAGGCGCTGGTGGAGCGGGCCCGGAGTGTGGTGGAGGCGGCCGAGGAGCTGCGCCGTGCGGCGGAGAGTCAGGCCAACGCGGCCGCGGGCCGGATCGTGATCGGCTCCTTCGAGGCGATCACCTCGATGGACCCGATCCCGGCCGTCCTGAAGGAACTGCGGGAGAACTTCCCGCAGGTGGAGGTCGACGTCGTACGCATGGGCTTCGACGCCGGTCCGGCGATCCTGCGCGGCGAGGTCGACGCGGCGTTCCTGTTTCTGCCCGTGCCCGACGGCGTCCAGACCCTGGCGCTGGCCGGCGGGCCGCGTTGCGTCGCGATGGCCGGTTGTCACCCCCTTGCCGCCCGGGACGCGCTGACCCTCGCGGACCTCGCCGACCAGCCCCGCATCGGCTGGTCGGAGCAGGTCCCGAAGGTGTTCCGGGACTTCTGGTCCGCCGACCCGCGACCGGACGGCACCCCGGTGCGGTTCAGCCCGCACGCCATCGTCGACTACGAGAGCGCCCTGCCGCTGATCGCCATGGGGCAGGGGATCCAGCTGCCGCCGGACACGACCCGCTGGCTCTATCCGCGCCACGGTGTGTCGTATGTCGACGTCACCGACCTCGAACCCTGGACGGCAGCGCTCGGCTGGCTGCCGAGGCGCCGGGACGAGCCGCCCGTCGCGGCTCTGCGGCAGGCGGCCCAACGCGTCCTGCGCCGGAGCCGGCGGCCATCAGAAGGCCCCTGACCGGCAGTTCGGGTGCGACAACCGTTTACATCCGCGCCCCTCGGCGCTAACTTCCGCAACAGGCGGGGTGGGAGCGCTCCCATAACGGTGGACCGGAACCCGCCCTGAAGTCGCTCCCACCCCGCGCATCCGCACACGCATCCCCACACACGCATCCGCAGGCCCGTATCCCAAGGAACGGATGATGCTGTCATGATCCTGACAAAAGAGCCCGGAAGGCTCTCGATGCGCCGACTGACGCTCCCCACCCGGGCCAGGTCCCTCTTCCTCGTCCTGCTCTCCCTGCTCGTCACGGTCCCGGCCCTCGGTCTGGTCATGACGTCCGGTGGTGAGGCGGAGGCCCACGGCACGCCCATGAAGCCCGGCAGCCGTACCTTCCTGTGCTGGCAGGACGGTCTGACCGACACCGGTGAGATCAAGCCGGTCAACCCGGCCTGCCGGTCCGCCCAGCAGACCAGCGGCACCACGCCGTTCTACAACTGGTTCTCGGTGCTCCGCTCGGACGGCGCCGGCCGCACCCGGGGCTTCGTGCCGGACGGCGAGCTGTGCAGCGGCGGCAACACCAACTTCACCGGGTTCAACACGCCCAGCAAGGACTGGCCGCTCACGCACCTCACCTCGGGCGCGACGGTCGACTTCTCGTACAACGCCTGGGCGGCGCACCCGGGTTGGTTCTACGTGTACATCACCAAGGACGGCTTCGACCCGGCCAAGACGCTCACCTGGAACGACATGGAGGAACGGCCGTTCCTGAGCGTCGACCACCCGCCGCTGAACGGCTCCCCGGGCACGGTCGAGGCCAACTACTCCTGGACCGGCAAGCTCCCCGCCAACAAGTCGGGCCGCCACATCGTCTACATGGTCTGGCAGCGCTCCGACAGCCAGGAGACCTTCTACTCCTGCTCCGACATCGTCTTCGACGGCGGCAACGGCGAGGTGACCGGCATCAAGGAGCCGGGCAACCCGTCCGAGCCGGTGCCCGGCACGTGCACGGCCACCCGCAAGACGACCGGCAGCTGGAACGGCGGCTACCAGTCCGAGGTGACCGTCACCAACACCGGCACCGTCCCGATGCTCGGCTGGATGGTCGACTGGAACCTCCCCGCCGGCCACAAGATCGAGAGCTTGTGGAGCGGCAACGCGACCTACAACGGCCAGTCGGTGATGGTCCACAACGCCGGCTGGAACGGCTCCCTCGCGCCGGGCAGAAGCACCACCTTCGGCTACACCGCCACCGCTCCGGGCGCTGACAGTACGACGAGCCTGCCCTGCCGGGTGGGCTGAACCATCGCTCCGGGCGAGCCCGGTGACCGGTGAGTCTCGGTCGCCGGGCCCGCCACCCGGTGACGGCGTCCGTGACGACATCCGGTGACGGCACCCGTGACGACATCCGGTGACGGCATTCGTAACGGCACCCGGTGGCGCATCCGTGACGTCACCCTGTGGCGGCATCCGCGACGGCACCCGGTGACGGCACCCGGTGACGGCACCCGCCCGGGTCACAGGTGGTCGGCCGTGGCCAGGATGCGCCGCAGAGCGGCCTCGGCCGGTGGGCCCCACGTGGGTTTGCCGCCGGGGCGGCCGTGGACTCCGGCCTCTCCGATGGCCATGCAGACGAGAGCGCGCGCGACGGCCCAGCCTCGGGCGCGGCGCCGGGTCGCGAGGTCCGCGGCCGGGCGGTAGAGGTCGAAGAAGCGGTCGGCGGCGCCGTCCGGCAGCAGGCTCCAGGCGGCGGCGAGATCGCAGGCCGGGTCGCCGGCGCAGAGGTCGCCGAAGTCGATCACACCGCAGAAGGTGCCGTCGGCGGTGAGGACGTTGGCCGCGTGCAGGTCGGCGTGGAGCCAGACCGCCGGGCCCGTCCAGTCGGGCGCGGCCAGGGCGTCGTCCAGGATGGCGCGGACCGGCTCCGGGTCCGGGAGCAGGCCCAGCTCCATGACCATGGCGAGTTGGCGGGCGAAGCCCTCGGCGTACTCGGACAACGGCCCGCCGCGGCCCCGGCCCACGGGTGCGCCCTCGGGGGCGGGGCGGTGCAGAGCCGTCAGGAAGGCGGCCAGGGCCTCGGCCGATTCCGCGGCGCGGGTGGCGGGGGCGCGGTCGGCGGGGGCGCCCTGAACCCAGGTGGTGACGATCCAGGCGTGCGGGAAGCGGTCGGTGGGCTCACCGAGGCGCTGCGGGACCGGCACCTCCAGGGGCAGGGTCGGGGCGAGTACGGGGAGCCAGGTGTGCTCTTTGCGCAGCAGCGCGTCCACGGAACCCGTGGCCCAGGGCAGCCGCACGGCCAGGTCGTCACCGAGGCGCCAGAGCTGGTTGTCCCAGCCGCGCGCGCCGAGCCGCAGGGGGCGATCGGCCAGGTCGGGGTGCTGGTCGAGCAGGAGCTCCCGAATCAGTTCCGGCGTGATCTCGATCTCGGTGTGGGTCATGCGCCGCAACGGTAGCCGGGCGGCGGTACGGGAGGGTGCGAGTGGCCGGAAGTCGCGGGGTGCGCCGACCGGGTCGGGCCGTCTGCCCCATATGTCGCAGTTATCCAGGTATGCGATTCTGTTGTGTGGGTGCCCTGCCGCTCATGCGCGGCGTGGATCCGCCGTGTCGTCGTCGCCTGAGTTCCGGGGACTCCCACCTGCCGGTGGCCGCGGCACGGACGGGAGGTGGATGCGGACATGCCCCATTACGGCGATGCGCGGGCCGCGGTCCCCGGTCTTCGGGCGCCGGGGAGCGGAGGCACCGGTCCGCCTCGTCCCGAGCCGGAGCTCGCCGCGCGGGAGCGGATCCTGGCGTTCGCCGGGGTGGTACTGGCGGCGGTGTACGTACGGAGCGAGGACGGTACGGAACTCCGCTCCGTGGAATCGGCCGGCGCCGAGCCGGAGCGGTTCGGGCTGCCGGGGCGGGTGCCGGTTGCGGAGGGGGGTGGGGGTTCGCAGGCACACGCACAGGCACAGGCACAGGCACAGGCACAGGCACAGGCAACGAGTACCCCACCCGTGCCCTCCCCCGGTGGCGGTGACCCCGCAGGGGCGGAGCACGCAGGGGTGGCCATCGCCGACGCCTTTCGGAGTGGGCGGGCGTTGTGGCTCGGGGGTGCGGTGTTCGCCGGCCGGGAGGAGGACGGAGCCTCCGCCGCGCCGCTCGGGGCGTTGCCGCTGGGGGCCGCGGGTGGGTGGCTGGGGTGTCTCGTCGTGGTGGGAGAGGCCGGGGAGGGCTTCGGGGCCGAGCAGCGGGAGTTTCTGGAGCGGTACGCCGAGGCGGTCGCCGGGCGGCTCCGGGGCGAGGCCGACCGGTGCGCCCCCTCACCCCTGCTGGACTCGGCGCTGCGCGCCATGAGCGTCGGTTCCTTCGCCCTGGCGCCGGGCACCGGCCTGGTCGAGACGGACCAGGCCCTGCTCGAACTCGTCGGCATCCCCGAGAACGGCTTCGACGGCAAGACCGACACCCTGCTCTCGTACAGCGTCCCGGAGGACGTCCCCGCCCTGATGTCGGTGATCGAACCGTCCGCGCAGACCCCTGGACGCCGGGAACTGGAGTTCCGGATCCGCCGGCCCACCGGTGAACTGTGCTGGCTGCGCCTGAACTGCCGCGTGCGGAAGGGGCCCGACGGCGCTCCGGAGCGGGTGCTCGGCGTGGTGACCGCCGCCCCCGTGCTGCGCCGGAGCGCCAGTGACGTCGCCCGGATCCAGTGGCTGACGGCCGCGCTCGACGACGCCGTGACGGTCCGGGACGTCAGCCGCGTGGTGGTCGCCGCGCTGCGCGAGCCGCTGGACGCCGACCGGGTGGCGCTCGCCGAGCTGCTGGAGGACCGGCTGGCGGTCACCGTGCTCGATCCGCCGAGTGCGGCCGCCTGGCCGGACCTGTGGCGTGCCGAGTGGCGCTCGGAGTGGCCCGACGCGCCGGTCGCCGCCCTGCCCACGCTCCAGGCGGCGCTGCGGGACGGGCGGATGAGCCTGTGGCCGGCGGGTGCCGCACTGGAGCCCGGGCTCGAGGGGATCGGCCCCGGCGGTCTCGCGGTCCTGCCGCTGCCGGCCAAGAGCAGGGTGACCGGGGTGTGCCTGGTCGGCTGGGACGCGCCGCACGAGTTCGCCCCCGAGGAGCGGGCCCTGCTGACGGCGACGGCGGGGCTGGTGGGGCAGGCCCTGAAACGGGCGCACGCCTACGACGCCGAGCAGGAGCTCGCGACGATGCTGCAGCGCAGTCTGCTGCCGCGCCGGCTCCCCCGGCTGCCCGGCGGCACCGCCGTGGCCCGCTATCTGCCCGCCCGGCGCGGCCTCCAGGTGGGCGGCGACTGGTACGACGTGATCGCGCTGTCGGAGGGCAAGGTGGCCCTGGTCATCGGTGACGTACAGGGGCACAGCGCCGGGGCCGCGACGATCATGGGCCAGATGCGTACCGCGGTCCGGGCCTACGCCGTGGAGGGCCACCCTCCGGACGTGGTCGTCGGACACGCCAACCGGCTGCTCGTCGGCATGGAGACCGACCTGTTCGCCACCTGCTGCTATGTCGAACTGGACATGGAGGAGGGCAACGCGCTGTTCGTGCGGGCCGGGCATCTGTCGCCGCTGGTGCGTCTTCCCGACGGCGGCACCGAGGAGATCGCGGTGGAGGGCGGGCTCCCGCTGGGCGTGCTCGCGGACGCGGAGTTCCCGCTGACGGCGATCGCCCTGGCCCCGGGCTCGGTGCTCGCGCTGGTGACGGACGGCCTGGTCGAGTCGTCCGATCTGCAGGTGGACGAGGGCATGCGGCTCGTGCGCGAGGCACTCGCCGCGGCCGACCCCTCCGACCCGGGGCGGATGGCCGACGAACTGCTGGGCGACGCCGGCCGCCGTGAGGACGACGTGGCGGTGCTGCTGCTGCGCTACGACGGGATGCGGGTCCGGCCGGTGCGGGCGGGCTGGGTGGTGTGGCGGCTGCCGGACGCGGTCATGCACGCCCGCCGGTTCAGCGCGCGCACGCTGCGCTCGTGGGACATCGTGGCCGAGGCCGACACCGTGCTGCTGGTGGTGTCGGAACTGGTCACCAACGCGCTGGTGCACACCCAGGGCGCGGTCCGTGTGGACCTGACCCTGGCCGCGGACCGGCTGCGGGTGGCTGTGAACGACTCCTCGCCGCGCGCGCCCGCCAAGCCGGTGGTGGTGGACTGGGAGGCGACGGGCGGCCGTGGGCTCTTCCTGGTCGAGGCGATGTCGACGGCCTGGGGTTCGGTGCCGGTCGGCGGCGGCAAGCAGGTGTGGAGCGAGATCGTCGTGTCCCGGCCGGATCCGGAACAGCGAGCGGAACCGGAGCCCGAGCAACCGGCGCGGGCCGAGCCGGAGCGGGTGCCGGAGCCGGGCCGGACCTGGGAACGCGGCTGGGGCCTGGTCCGCGACCGAAGCTGGGGCATGGGCCGAAACCGCGACCGCGACAAGAGCCGCAACCGCACCCCGGACCCGCCCTCGCCCCTCCGATTCCTCGGCCGCAACAGGGACCGGCCCCAAGCCCCGGACCTGGGCCCGGACCGCCGAGACCACGGCCGCGGCAACGGCCGGGACCAGCCCCAGGACCCGAACCCGGACCGGCGAGACCGTAGCCGGAACAGGGACCAGGATCAGGCCCCGGACCCGCCCCCGAGCCGACCCCGCGACCGCCGCCCCGAGCCCGACCCGAACAGGCACAACGACCGGACCCCGGAGCCGACCCCCAGCCGGAACCCGGACCGGAACCCCGACCGAACCCCGGGCCAGGGCCCGACAAGGCCCGACGAAGGAGGTCCGCCGTGAGAGGGCGCGGATGGCGTGTGTTCGTCGCTCTGATGGCCGGTGTCCTGGCCACGTCCCTGGCCGGCTGTACCGAGAACGGCGAGCAGGGCGACGACGGTCTGACCCTCGGCCTGCTGCTGCCGAGCCGCGCGGTGCCCCGCTGGGAGCAGTCGGACAAGCCCCTGATCGAGAAGCGGGTGAAGGAGCTGTGCCCCGAGTGCACGGTGGTGTACGCCAACGCCGAGAACGACGCGGCGAGCCAGCGGCAGCAGATGAACTCCATGATCACCAGGGGCGTCTCGGCCCTGATCCTGGACGTCGTGGATCCCAAGGCGCTGCGCTCCTCGGTCCGGGCGGCGGACCGCGAGGGCATCCCCGTGGTCGCCTACGACCGGCTCGCCGAGGGCCCGATCTCGGGTTTCGTCAGTTTCAACGGCGGTCAGGTCGGCCGGCTCCAGGGCGAGGCGCTCCTGAAGGGCATGGGAGCGAGGGCCGACGGCGGCGGCATCGTCATGATGAACGGCGATCCCTCCAGCCCCAACGCCGCCTGGTACGAGGGCGGGTCCCGGTCCGTCCTCCGGGACAAGGTGCGGATCCTCAAGTCGTACAACACCCTGGGGTGGCGTACGGAGAACGCGCACGACCACATGGCCGCCGCGATCAGCGACCTCGGCCCGAACCAGATCGACGGCGTGCTGGCGGCCAACGACTCGATCGCCGCCGGTGTCATCGCGGCGCTCAAGAGCGCCGGTATCGCGCCGCTGCCCCCGGTCACCGGCCAGGACGCCGATCTCGACGCCGTGCGGCGCATCGTCGAGGGCGAGCAGTACATGACCGTCTACAAGCCCTTCCGGCTGGAGACCGAGGCGGCGGCGGCGATGGCCGTCGCCCTGGCGCGCGACAACGACCTCGACTCCCTCGTCACACGGAGCGTGGACAGCCCGACCACGAAGAACATCCCGGCGGTGCTGCTCACCCCGACCGCGGTGACGGCCGAGACCATCGGGCGGACGCTCGTCCGGGACGGCGTCTACACGATCGACCAGATCTGCACCCCGAAGCTCCGGCCGGCCTGCGACCGGATCGGGCTCACCCGGTGAGGGACGTGATTCCCCGTGGCCCATCCCCCTGTTCTGGCGTTGCGCGGCATCACCAAGCGGTTCGGCGGTGTGCAGGCGCTCGTGGACGTCGACCTTCAGGTCCGGGCCGGTGAGGTCGTGGCCCTGGCGGGAGACAACGGCGCCGGCAAGTCCACGCTGATCAAGGTGATCTCCGGGGTCAGCCCCGCCGACCGGGGCGTCATCGAGTGGGAGGGCCGGGTCGTGCAGATCAAACGCCCGCACGACGCCCACGCCCTGGGCATCGCGACCGTCTACCAGGACCTCGCCATGTGCGACAACCTGGACGTCGTAGGCAATCTCTTCCTCGGCCGTGAGATCGACCGGGTCGGTGTCCTCGACGAGGTGGAGATGGAGCGCCGCTCCCGTGACCTGATGCGCGCCCTGTCGATCCGGATCCCCGATGTGCGGGTGCCGGTCGCGGCGCTGTCCGCCGGTCAGCGGCAGGCCGTCGCGATCTCCCGCTCGCTCATGGGGGCGCCCAAGGTCCTGCTGCTCGACGAGCCCACCGCCGCCCTGGGCGTGGAGCAGACCAGCCATCTGCTCGACCTCATCGAGGAGGTGCGCGACCACGGCATGGCGATCATCCTCATCAGCCACAACATGGGTGACATCAAGGCCGTCGCGGACCGGGTCGCGGTGCTGCGGCTCGGGCGCAACAACGGTCTGTTCGACGTGAGCACCGTGACGCAGGAGCAGATCATCTCCTCCGTCACCGGGGCCGCGGACAACGCCGTGGCGCATCGTTCGAAGGGCGACGAGGAGGCGTGGCCGTGAGCCGGGGCGAGCGGCACCGGGACGGCGGGCCCGGCAGCGCCGGTCCGGTCGCCCCCGACCGCGCGCCGCGCACCCGGGGCTGGTCCGGCAACCTGCGCGAGTACGCCCTGGAGGTGCGCGGCAGTGTGCGGGGCAGCGAGCGCGGGCCGCTGCTGGTCATCGCCGGGCTGATCGTGATCTGGTGCGTCTTCCAGGGGCTGGACGACAAGTTCCTCTCGCCGCGCAACCTGTCCAACCTCGGCGTGGGCATTGTCGGGACCGGTCTGGTCGCCGTCGGAATCGTGTTCGTGCTGCTGATCCGGGAGATCGATCTGTCGGTCGGGTCCGTCAGCGGCCTGGCGGGGGCCTCGTTCGCGGTGCTGAACGTGAACCAGGGGATGCCGGAGTGGCTCGCGGTGATCGTGGCGGTGGCGGTGGGCATGGCCGTGGGTGCCTTCCACGGGTTCTTCTTCGCCTCGCTCGGCGTGCCCGCGTTCGTCGTGACGCTGGCGGGCCTGCTGATCTGGAACGGCCTGACGCTCTACCTGCTGGGCGCGAGCGGCACGATCAACATCGACGAGGAGGGTCTGGTCGCCTCCCTGACCAGCCGCCACTTCGAGAACCCCGCGGCGGCCTACACGGCGGCGGCACTCGGCACGACCGGGTACTTCCTGGCCGCCCGCCGCAAGCGCGCCCGCCACCTGGCCGCCGGGATGCCGCACCCGCCGACGGGTGACATCTGGCTGCGCACCGGTCTTCTCGCGGGGATCACCTTCGCCGCGGCCTACACCCTCAACCGTTTCCAGGGGCTGCCGCTCGCGCTGCTGATCTTCCTGGTGGTCCTGGTCGTCTCGGACTACGTGCTGCGCCGCACCCGCTACGGGCGGCAGGTGTACGCGCTCGGCGGCGGGGTCGAGGCGGCGCGGCGGGCGGGCATCGGCGTGGCCCGGGTGCGGGTCGCGATGTTCATGGTGTCGGGGACGCTGGCCGCGTTCGGCGGGCTGTTCGTGGCCTCGGAGCTGACCTCGGCGAGCCCCACGACGGCCCGTGCCGCCGGTTCCGGGATGCTGCTGATCAACGCGATCGCGGCGGCCGTCATCGGCGGTACGAGTCTGTTCGGCGGGCGCGGCTCGCCCTGGTCGGTGCTGCTCGGGGTGCTGGTCATCCAGTCGATCGCCTCGGGCATGGGGCTGCTGGGGGTCGAGGACGCCGTGCAGTTCATGATCACCGGTGGGGTGCTGCTGGCCGCCGTGGCGGCCGACGCGTTGTCCAGACGCGGGGAACCTCGCCGGGATCGTCCATAAATCATTATTTTTTCGCGTGGGCCTAACCAAGAGAAAGCTGGGTAAGGGCCGAAATGTCATGAAACGCAGCCGCCTCTTCCGGATGGCCATGGCAGGCACGGCCGTCCTCGGCCTGGTTCTCGCCGGGTGCGGTGACAAGGACCCGCCCCGCGGCGAGCAGGCCGACCTCAAGGTGCTCGCGATGGACGCGCCCCAGGTGCAGAACCTCAAGAAGCTCACCAAGGACCACTTCACCGCGGAGACCGGCATCACGGTCGACTACACCCTGCTGCCGGAGAACGAGGCGCGGGAGCGGATGAACCGCGAGTTCGCGACCCAGGCCGGCAACTACGACGTGGCGAGCCTCAGCGCGTACGAGGTGCCGATCTATTCGAACAACGGCTGGCTCGCCCCGCTGGACGCCTATGTGAAGGCGGACGGCGACTTCGACCAGGACGACGTGTTCCCGAACCTGGTGGCATCGCTGACCGGGAAGGACGGCAAGGTCTACGCCCAGCCCTTCTACGGCGAGGGCTCCTTCCTGATGTACCGCAAGGACCTCTTCCGCAAGGAGGGGCTGACCATGCCGCCGAAGCCGACCTGGGAGCAGGTCGCCGACCTCGCGGCCCAGGTCGACGGCACCGACGGCACCAGCGGCATCTGTCTGCGCGGTCTGCCCGGCTGGGGCCAGAACCTCGCCCCGATCAACACGGTCGTCAACACCTTCGGCGGCGCCTGGTACGACATGGACTGGAACGCCCGCCTGACCTCACCCGAGTTCAAGAAGGCCGTCGGGTTCTACGTCGACCTGCTCCGCTCCCACGGCCAGCCCGGCGCCGACCGGATGGGCGTGCTGGAGATCCTGGACAGCTTCGTCGAGGGCAAGTGCGCCATGATGTACGACGCCACGTCGCTGGCCTCGTCGATCGAGGCCGACGGCTCCTCGGTCAAGGGCAAGGTGGGCTACGTCCCCGCCCCGCACGACCGGACCGACAAGGCCGGCTGGCTGTGGACCTGGGCGTGGGGCGTCCAGAAGGCCTCCGACGACAAGGACGCCGCCTGGAAGTTCATCTCCTGGGCCTCCTCCAAGGAGTACCAGGAGCAGGTCGGCCAGGAACTCGGCTGGACGTCGGCGCCCGCCGGGAACCGCAAGTCGCTCTACTCCAACCGCGAGTACCAGCAGGCGGCCGGCGCCTGGTACCGGCAGGAGTACACGGCGGCGACGGACTCCGCCGACCCGAAGAGCCCCGGCGTCGGCCCCCGCCCGTACACCGGCATCGGCTTCCTGGGCATCCCCGAGTTCGCCGTGCTCGGTACGGCGGTCTCCCAGCAGATCGCCTCGGCCATCGCCGGGCAGCAGTCGGTGGACACCGCCCTGGACAAGGCACAGGACCTCGCCCAGGCCGCGGCGGCGAAGTACCGGGGCGAGTGAGCCGCCGGTCAGCGCTGCTCGGGGAACTCCGGCACCTCGGCCTCCGCATCCGGCGCGGGACGCAGCTCCACGGTGAACCCGACGTCCCCCAGCGCACAGCACACCGCCGTCACCGCTGCTCGGAGAGCTCCGGCACCTCGACCGGCAAAGGCAGCTCACCTTCCCTCTCCGGCGCGGGAGGCAGCTCCACGGTGAACTCGGTGTGCCCCGGTGCGCTGCGCACGGTGGTGCGCCCGCCGTGCGCCGACGCGATCGCCTCGACGACGGCCAGGCCGAGGCCGGACCCGGCGTCGCCCGGGCCGCGGCGCGAGCGGGAGGCGTCGGCGCGGGTGAAGCGGTCGAAGACCGAGGCGAGGAGGTGCGGCGGGATGCCGGGGCCGTCGTCGCGGACGCGGACGACGCGTCGCTCGGCGGTGGCCTCCACCGCGGCCACGACCGTGGTGCCGGGCGGGGTGTGCGCGCGGGCGTTGGCGAGCAGGTTCGCCACGGCCTTGCCCAGCCCCGTCTCGTCGCCGACGACCAGCGCCGGCGCGTCGAGGTGCAGCGCCAGTCGCCAGGTGCGGTCCGGGTCCGCCGCCCGTGCCTCCCGGACGGCCTCGGCGACCAGGGCCACCAGGTCCACCTCGGCGGACCGCAGGGGGCGGCCCTCGTCGAGCCGGGCCAGCAGCAGGAGGTCCTCGACCAGGCCCGTCATCCGCGCCGACTCGGCGGAGACCCGGCGCCAGGCCAGCATCGGCTCGACCGGGCCGGTGCCCCGGTTCATGAGTTCGGCGTATCCGACGATCGAGGCGAGGGGGGTGCGGAGTTCATGGCCGGCGTCGGCTAGGAAGCGGCGCATCCGTTCCTCGTCGCGCCGGCGTGCGGCGCGGTCGCTCTCGACCTGGTCGATCATGCGGTTGAGCGCGGCGCCGACCTGCCCGGCCTCGCTGCCGGGGTCGGTGTCCGCCTCGGCCACCCGGGGCAGTCCGGTGGGCCGGTCGTGGCCGAGCGGCGCCCGGGCGAGAGCGGCGGCGGTGGCGGCGACCCGGCCGAGGGGGCGCAGCTGACGCCGGACGACCACGGCGCAGACGCCGCCCGCGACGGCGAGCCCGGCGGCCCCGACGACCGCCTCGACCACGACCAGGCGGTTCAGCACGTCCCGTACGTCGTCCATGGGCAGCCCGGCGAGGATCCGGACCCCGCTCGCGGACAGCCCCGTGACCCGGTAGGTGCCGAGGCCGGGGACGGTCCGGGTGCGGGGTGTGCCGCCGGGGGCGATGCCGCGCAGGGCGGCGCGCTGACCGGCGGTGAGGGTCCGGGGCGTGCCGTCCGGGCCGGTGACCGCCGCGGCGGTGACCGCGCCATGCGCGTCGAGCCGGGCCGCGAGCAGCCCCTCGGGGTGGCCGTTCCCGTCGAGCAACGTCAGGTCCCGGTCGTCGCCGGGCCGGAGCGAGGACCCGGCCAGGCCCTGTTCGGCGGCGTCCATGACGCGGCCGTCGAGATGGTCCAGCAGCAGGGCCCGCTGGGCGAGGACGGCGGCGAGCGCCATCGCGGCGCAGACGGCGACGAGGGCGGCGCCGATGCGGACGAGGAGCCGGGTGCGCAGGGACCCGGGGGTGCCAGACATGTACCGATCCTGTCCCGGTCCGCTGGGGGAACCCTGTGTTCAGGCTGAGCACCGCCGATGTCCCCGTGGGAACGGCGAGGGCCGCGCCCCCGGTCACCCGGGGACGCGGCCCTCGAACTGCCTCGAACCGCCCTACCGGTCCGCTTACTTGCGGATCAGGCTGCGCAGCACGTACTGCAGGATGCCGCCGTTGCGGTAGTAGTCCGCCTCACCGGGGGTGTCGATGCGGACGACCGCGTCGAACTCCACACCGGTGTCGGTGGTGACCTTGACCGTACGGGGGGTGGTGCCGTCGTTCAGCTCGGTGATGCCGGCGATGGAGAAGGACTCCTCGCCGGTCAGGCCGAGGGACTCGGCGGACTGGCCCTCCGGGTACTGCAGCGGGACGACGCCCATGCCGATGAGGTTGGAGCGGTGGATGCGCTCGTAGGACTCGGCGACGACGGCCTTGACGCCGAGGAGGGCGGTGCCCTTGGCGGCCCAGTCACGGGACGAACCGGAGCCGTACTCCTTGCCGGCCAGGATGACCAGCGGGGTGCCCTGCTCGATGTAGTTGCGCGAGGCGTCGTAGATGAAGGCGACCGGGCCGCCGTCCTGCGTGAAGTCCCGGGTGTAGCCGCCCTCCGTGCCCGGCGCGATCTGGTTGCGCAGGCGGATGTTGGCGAAGGTGCCGCGGATCATGACCTCGTGGTTGCCTCGGCGCGAGCCGTAGGAGTTGAAGTCACGCCGCTCGATGCCGTGCTCGGTGAGGTACTTGCCGGCCGGGGTGTCGGCCTTGATGGCACCGGCGGGCGAGATGTGGTCCGTGGTCACCGAGTCGCCGAGCTTGGCGAGCACGCGGGCGCCGGAGATGTCGGAGACCGGGGTGGTCTCCATCGTCATGCCCTCGAAGTACGGGGGCTTGCGGACGTAGGTCGACTCGGCGTCCCACTCGAAGGTGTTGCCGGTCGGGATCGGCAGCGCCTGCCACTGGGCGTCGCCCGCGAAGACGTCCGAGTAGGACTTGGAGAACATGTCCCCGCCGATGGCGTTGGCGACGACGTCGTTCACCTCGGCCTCGGAGGGCCAGATGTCCGCGAGGAAGACCGGCTTGCCGTCCTGGTCGGTGCCCAGGGCGTCACGGGTGATGTCGACCTTCATGGAGCCGGCGATCGCGTAGGCCACGACCAGCGGCGGGGACGCCAGGTAGTTCATCTTGACGTCGGGGTTGATACGGCCCTCGAAGTTCCGGTTGCCGGAGAGGACCGAGGTGACGGCGAGGTCGTGGTCGTTGACGGCCTTGGAGACCTCGTCCGGCAGCGGGCCGGAGTTGCCGATGCAGGTGGTGCAGCCGTAGCCGACGAGGTTGAAGCCGACCTTGTCGAGGTACGGGGTCAGGCCCGACTTCTCGAAGTAGTCGGTGACGACCTTGGAGCCCGGGGCGAGGGTGGTCTTGACCCACGGCTTGCGGGTCAGGCCCTTCTCCACCGCCTTCTTGGCCACCAGGGCGGCGGCGACCATGACGTACGGGTTGGAGGTGTTGGTGCAGGAGGTGATGGCCGCGACCGTCACCGCGCCGTGGTCGATCTCGTACGACGTGCCGTCGGGGGCGGTCACGGTGACCGGGTTGGACGGGGCGCCGTTCGGGGCGACGGCCGGGGAGTCCGAGGCCGGGAAGGATTCCTTGCCGGACTCGTCGACGGTGTCGACGTAGTTGAGGACGTCCTGCTTGAACTGCTCGGCGGCGTTCGCGAGGACGATTCGGTCCTGCGGGCGCTTCGGGCCGGCGATGGAGGGGACGACCGTCGACAGGTCGAGCTCGAGCTTCTCGGAGAAGTCGGGCTCGGCGGCCGGGTCGAGCCAGAGGCCCTGCTCCTTGGCGTACGCCTCGACGAGCGCGACCTGCTGCTCGGAGCGGCCGGTGAGCTTGAGGTAGTTCAGGGTCTCGTCGTCGATCGGGAAGATCGCGGCGGTGGAGCCGAACTCCGGCGACATGTTGCCGATGGTGGCGCGGTTGGCGAGCGACGTGGCGGCCACGCCCTCGCCGTAGAACTCGACGAACTTGCCGACGACGCCGTGCTTGCGCAGCATCTCGGTGATCGTGAGGACCAGGTCGGTGGCGGTGGTGCCGGGCTTCAGCTCGCCGGTCAGCTTGAAGCCGACGACGCGCGGGATGAGCATGGAGACCGGCTGGCCGAGCATGGCGGCCTCGGCCTCGATGCCGCCGACGCCCCAGCCGAGGACGCCCAGGCCGTTGACCATGGTGGTGTGCGAGTCGGTGCCGACGAGGGTGTCGGGGTACGCCTGGCCGCCTCGGACCATGACCGTGCGCGCCAGGTGCTCGATGTTCACCTGGTGGACGATGCCGGTGCCGGGCGGGACGACCTTGAACTCGTCGAACGCGGTCTGGCCCCAGCGCAGGAACTGGTAGCGCTCGCGGTTGCGGCCGTACTCCAGCTCGACGTTCTGCGCGAAGGCGTCGTTGGTGCCGAACTTGTCGGCGATGACGGAGTGGTCGATGACCAGCTCGGCCGGGGCCAAGGGGTTGATCTTCGCCGGGTCGCCGCCCAGCTCCTTGACGGCCTCACGCATGGTCGCGAGGTCCACGACACAGGGAACGCCGGTGAAGTCCTGCATGATCACGCGGGCCGGCGTGAACTGGATCTCCTGGGCCGGCTGGGCCTGCGAGTCCCAGCCACCAAGGGCGCGGATGTGGTCGGCGGTGATGTTCGCGCCGTCCTCGGTGCGGAGGAGGTTCTCCAGCAGCACCTTCAGGCTGTAAGGGAGGCGCGCGGCGCCCTCGACCTTGTCCAGCCGGAAGATCTCGTACGACTCGTCGCCCACCTGCAGCGTGCTGCGGGCGTCGAAGCTGTTCGCCGACACGACAGTCTCCTTCATTGATGTGCGCGTACCACCACGATCCTGCCGCCACGACTACTTGGCCGATCCGCTAAGGTAAGGCTAAGTTAGGTAGCCCTTACCGCCGGACCGATGGTGTCGCGCGGCTGCGGTGTCACCTCGGCAGATATCTCGATGTCGAGATAACTCTAATACACGAGGGCCGGATGGTCATGCCCCGGCACCCGTCACGCGGTCATGCGCGTCCCTTCCCGGGGTATCCGAACCAGGTATCCACGCCACGAACGGAAGGGAGACAGGCATGCCGCTCACGTTCCGCAAGAGTTTCCGGATCCTCCCGGGGGTGCGACTGAACATCAACAAGCGCTCCTGGTCCATCACCACCGGCGGCGGGAAGAACGGCCCGCGGTACACGCGCAGCAGTACGGGACGTCGTACGACATCGATGGATCTGCCCGGACCTTTCGGATGGCGGCGTACCACGAAGGCGCGGCGACACTGAGCCGCCGGGCGGGCCGGGCGGCGGGATTGACGTCCCGTCACCCGGATGGACCCCCCAACCGGTCTCCATCTCATATCTGAGATAACCTCAACCTCATGGCAGACGACTACCTCGTACGCATCGGCAAGCTCATCCGTGACGCCCGGCAGCACCGGGGCTGGACGCAGTCGCAGCTTGCCGAGGCGCTCGGTACCAGCCAGAGCGCCGTCAACCGGATCGAGCGCGGCAACCAGAACATCAGCCTTGAGATGATCGCGCGCATCGGGGAGGCCCTCGACAGCGAGATCGTGTCGCTCGGCTACGCCGGTCCGATGCATCTGCGGGTGGTCGGCGGGCGCCGGCTGTCCGGCGCCATCGACGTGAAGACGAGCAAGAACGCGTGCGTGGCGCTGCTGTGCGCCTCACTGCTCAACGAGGGGCGCACCGTGCTGCGCCGCGTCGCCCGCATCGAGGAGGTCTACCGCCTCCTCGAGGTGCTGGGCTCCATCGGCGTCCGCACCCGGTGGATCAACGACGGCGTCGACCTGGAGATCGTGCCGTCGGCCGAGCTGGACCTGGCGGCGATCGACGCGGACGCGGCCCGCCGCACCCGCTCGATCATCATGTTCCTCGGCCCGCTGCTGCACCGCATGGACCACTTCAAGCTGCCCTACGCCGGCGGCTGCGACCTCGGCACGCGCACGGTCGAGCCGCACATGATCGCGCTGCGCCGGTTCGGTCTCGACATCGCCGCGACCGAGGGCCAGTACCACGGCGTGGTGGACCGCTCGGTCCGCCCCGAGCGTCCGATCGTGCTGACCGAGCGCGGCGACACGGTCACCGAGAACGCGCTGCTCGCCGCCGCCCGGCACGACGGCATCACCGTCATCCGCAACGCCTCCTCCAACTACATGGTCCAGGACCTGTGCTTCTTCCTGGAGGCGCTGGGCGTCAAGGTCGACGGCATCGGCACCACCACGCTCACCGTGCACGGTGTGCCCACCATCGACGTCGACGTGGACTACTCCCCCTCCGAGGACCCGGTCGAGGCGATGAGCCTGGTCGCCGCGGCCGTCGTCACCGAGTCGCATCTGACGGTGCGCCGGGTGCCGATCGAGTTCCTGGAGATCGAGCTGGCGGTGCTCGAGGAGATGGGCCTCGACCACGACCGCACGCCCGAGTACTTCGCCGACAACGGCCGCACCCGGCTGGTGGACCTCACCGTCCGGCCCTCCAAGCTGGAGGCGCCGATCGACAAGATCCACCCCATGCCGTTCCCCGGCCTGAACATCGACAATGTCCCGTTCTTCGCGGCCATCGCGGCGGTCGCCCAGGGCCAGACCCTCATCCACGACTGGGTCTACGACAACCGCGCCATCTACCTGACCGACCTGAACCGCCTCGGCGGCCGGCTGCAACTGCTGGACCCCCACCGCGTCCTGGTCGAGGGCCCGACCCGCTGGCGCGCCGCCGAGATGATGTGCCCGCCCGCCCTGCGCCCCGCCGTGGTCGTCCTCCTGGCGATGATGGCGGCCGAGGGCACGTCGGTGCTGCGCAACGTGTACGTCATCAACCGGGGTTACGAGGACCTGGCGGAGCGGCTGAACTCGATCGGGGCGCAGATCGAGACGTTCCGGGACATCTGAGAGCGCAGGGCGGTCAGTACAGCTTGTTGACGGCCGTGACGGTGGTCTTCTTGAAGTCGGCCACCTGGGCGTGCTGGAAGGTGCCCATCTGGCCCCACAGGACGACCGTCACGGTCCGGCCGTCGCGGCCGACCGAGAACAGGCCGATGTCGGAGGAACCCCATGCCGAGGCGGTGTGGAGGCCGTAGACGTGGGCGCCCTCCTCGACGTTCAGGCGGCCGTAGGACTTCTGGGTCGCCGTCAGGTCGGGGTCCTGCTCCATCAGCTTCTTCGCGCAGCCGGCGATGTCCTTGCGCAGGAGCGCCGCGAAGTCCTCGGCCCGCTGTTCGCTGCGCTCCACGACCGTGATCTGCTGGGCGTTGGTGTCGAACTCCGTCCAGTAGGAGCGGTGGCTCGCGATGGACGGCAGGGCATCGCCCACGCACACCGGCAGCGGGTCCGGCTGACCGGCCGTGACGGGACCGGCGTACCAGGGCGAGGTCGGGTGCGGCGGCAGTTCCGCCGGCGCCAGGAACCGCGGTGTGGCGCCGGCCGGTGCGGCGGCGGCCGGTACGGCGGCTGCGGCGACACCGGCCACGGCCGCCAGCGCGGCCACGGTCGTACGGATGCCTCGGGCGCGAATCTGCATGGTCTCCCCCATGTTTCCCCCTGGTCCTACCTGTCGAATGCGCGGGCTTCAGCCCTTGCACCCCGTACGACCCGCCACCGCCCGCATACGTTGCCCTGTCCGCCTGCTACGGGTCCGTCCCGAATGTCACCGGCGTGCTACGGGGGATCGGCGCCAGGACAGGCCGAGTCCGTCCGTGATCCGCTTCACATCGGTGACCGGACAGGACCGGGCCTTCAGGGCGTAAAGCGACCGAAGAATGGATATGGGCTATACGGCGAAACGCGGGGAGTGTCCGACGTGCCCGGATGCCGGGCGCAGCGGCTTCAGGGGAGGGAGCGCGCATGGACGGCCGGCCCTTGTTTCTCGAACCGCGGCTGGAACCACGGCTCAGGTCGCTCGTGGCGGCGACCGGGACGTTGCACTCGCTCACCGACGCGCTCGGTTCACCGCTGCACGTGGTGGTGCCGGACCAGATCGCCGAGAATCTGGAGCGCTTCCGGTCCGTGTACCGGGCGCATCACCTGTCGGGCCAGGTGTTCTACGCCCACAAGGCCAACCGGTCCAGCGCGCTGCTGCGCCGCCTCGCCGCGACCGACGCGGGCGTGGACGTCGCGTCGCTGGGCGAGTTACAGCACGCGCTCGGTGCCGGTTTCTCCGCCGACCGGATCACCGCCACCGGGCCGAAGAACCCCGAGTTCCTGTGGCTCGCGGCCCGCGCGGGGGTCACGGTCAGCGTCGACGGGGTGGCCGAGCTGGACCAGCTCGGCGCGCTGGTGCGCAAGCACACGCTGGCCCCGGTGCGGGTGCTGCTGCGGCTGTCGGGGTTCGAGACGTCGGGGGTGAGAGTGCTCAGCCGGCTCAGCCGGTTCGGTACGCCCGTACGGGAGTTGGAGGCGCTGCTGGAGGCGGTCGAGCGGCACGGTGACGCGGTGGAGCCGACGGGCGTGGCCTTTCATCTGGACACCACCAGCGTCGCGGAGAAGGCGACCGCCCTCGAAGGGTGCCTGGCGGCTTTGGAGGCGTGCCGGAGCCGGGGGCTCAGGCCCCGGGCCGTGGACGTAGGCGGCGGGTTCGGGGTCAGCTACCTCGCCGAGCGGGAGCAGTGGGAGGCGTACACGACGGCGCTGACGTCCGCCGTCCTGGGTCGGCGCCCACCTCTGACCTGGGGCGGGCACGGCTACGGGCTGCGGAACGAGTCCGGCACCCTGCGCGGCACGCTCGGCCTCTACCCGGCCCACCGGTCCGTCGCCGGGGCGGCCTACCTGGACGAGCTGCTGGCGCAGCCCGCCGTCTCCCTGGGCGGCCGTCCGCTGGCCGGACTGCTGCTGGAGCACCTGTACGACCTGCACACCGAGCCCGGGCGGGCGCTGCTGGACCAGTGCGGGCTGACGCTGGCGAAGGTGCTGGAGGTCCGCGACGGCCAGGAGACCGGCGGGGAACTGCTCGTGCGGCTGGCCGCGAAGGCGGACGACATCGCCCTGGAGGACCACGGAGTGCTGATGGACCCCGTGGTGGTGCCCCGGAGTGGAGCCGGGCCGGGCGAAGGGCCCGTCGCCGTCCACCTCTTCGGCAGCCTCTGCCTGGAGACCGACCTGATCACCCGGCGCACGGTCTTCCTGCCGCGCCGTCCCGTGCCCGGCGACCTGCTGGCGTTCGCCAACACCGCCGGGTACGCCATGGACTTCCACGCCACCCGCGCCCAGCACCAGCCCGCCGCCCGCAAGGTCGCCGCCTGGCAGGACGGCGACGGGTGGCGCTGGTGCCTCGACGACCAGTTCTGGCCGATCACGCCCTCGGGGGGAGCCCAGTGAGGTACGACAGCATCACGGAGGCGATAGGCAACACGCCGCTGGTGCGGCTGGACCCGGCCGTGCACGGGCTGCGGAACATCGACCTGTTCGCCAAGCTGGAGATGCTCAACCCCTGGGGCTCGGTCAAGGACCGGGCGGCCTGGAGCATGGCCCGCCCGCTGCTCTCCGAGGCGGTCGAACACGGCAGCCAGGTCGTGGAGTTGTCCAGCGGCAACACGGCGAAGGCGCTGGCGGTCGTCGCGGGCATGCACGGACTGGGCTTCAAGAGCGTCACCAACCGGATGCGGGTACCGGAGATCAAGGACCTCCTGCTGCTGCTCGGCGCGGAGATCGAGGAGCTGCCGGGGCAGAGCGAGTGTCTGGACCCGACCGCGACGGACGATCCGCTGACCCTCTTCCACCGGACACTGTCCGCCTCCGGCAGCGCCTATCTGCACACCGACCAGTACTTCAACCCGCGCAACACCGAGGCCCATCTGACCGGGACCGGCCCGGAGATCGTCAAGGACCTGGACGGCCGGGTGCCGGACTGGTTCGTCGCCTGCGTGGGAACGGCCGGTTCCTCCACGGGCGTGGCCCGCGCGCTGCGGGAGGAGGACCCCGCGGTGCGGGTGGTCGGACTGGTCGCGGCCAAGTCCGACTTCATCCCCGGCATCCGCACGATCGACGAGGTGCAGGAGGTCGGCCTGTTCGACCCGGAGACCTACGACACGATGGAGTCGGTGAGCGCCGACGAGGCCATCGAGGGGATGCTGACCCTCAACCGCCGCTGCGGCATCATGGGCGGACCCACCGGGGGCGCGGCCTACTTCGGCGCGGTGCGTCATCTGCGCGCCCTCGACGAGGAGTTGAGCGAGCGCCGGACGGCGGTGTTCATCGTCTGCGACCGGGTCGAGAGCTATCTGAGCTACGTCGGTCAGCGGCGGCCCGATCTACTGGGCCGGCCGGCCCGGAGGAACTCGGTGGCCGATCTGACCGAGGCCGAGGTGCGCGGGGCGCCGTCGGTCACCGTGGCCGACGCCCGGCGCTGGATCGACACCGACGGGCCGCTCGTGGTCGACCTGCGCAGCCCGTTCGCGTACGCGGCGCTGCACATCGACGGGTCGGTCAACATCGTCGACGAGCTGTTCGCCGAACTCCTGCGGGGCGGCCTGCCGTTCAGCCGGAGCCGGCCGGTGCTGCTGGCGTGTCCGGTGGGCGAGCAGTCCGCGCGGTACGCGGCGCTGCTGACCCGGATGGGGCATGCCGAGGTGCGCAGCCTGACCGGCGGCATCATCGCCTGGCGGGACGCGGGCGCGCCCCTGGTGCGGGACTGACGGCCATGACCGCACCGATCACCCGCGAGGACCTGCACCAGTGGCAGCAGGCGCTGCGCGCCCAGTTCCCGATCGTCACCGGACACCCGGAGCTGGCGTACCTGGACAGCGCGGCCACGTCCCAGAAGCCGCAGGCCGTCCTGGACGCCGTGCAGACGTACCTCACCACCAGCAACGCCAACTCCGGGCGCGGCACCTACACCTGGGCCAACCGGACCACGGAGCTGGTGGAGCGGACCCGCGAGCGCGTCGCCCGGTTCCTCGGGGACGGCCGGCCGGAGCGGTCGGCCGTTCATTTCACGAGCGGCACGACCGAGGGGCTGCGGACGATCGCCCGCGACTGGCTGCCGGGGTTCCTGCGCGACGGCGACGAGATCGTCGTACCGGACGCCGACCACCAGGCCAACATCACGCCCTGGCTGGAGGCCCAGGGGCTGCTCGCTCGGGAGGGCGTGCACGTCCGGGTGCTGCCGATGCCGTACCAGAGCGGTTCCGGGGACTACGACCACACCGTGCTGGCCGAACGGGCCGGGCCGCGCACCCGGTTCGTCGCCACGACCCATGTGCACCACGTGTACGGCGGCGACATGAATGTGCACCGCATCCGCGAGGCGGTCGGGCCGGACGCGGTCATCTGTCTGGACGCGGCCCAGAGCGTCGGGCATCTGCCGGTGTCCGTGGCCGAGTCGGACGTCGACTTCGTGGTCTTCTCCGGGCACAAGGCGCTGGCCCTGCCGGGGTCGGGGGCGGTGTGGGCCCGGCAGGCGCGCGGCCCGGCGTTCACGCCCGGCGGGTGGAGCGGCACCCCGAACACCGTGGGCATCGCCTCGCTCGAAGCGGCCCTGGACTGGCTGGACGCCGCCGGAGTGGAGCGCATCGAGCGGTGGACCGTCGCCCTGGCGGCCCGGCTCACCGACGGGCTGCGCCGTCTGGACGGCTACGAGATCCTCGGCTGTCCGCTCAGCCTGGCGGCCGACTCGACCGTGCAGCGGCGCCAGAGCATCGTGACCCTGCGGCACCGCGCCATCGACTCGGGTGACCTGGGCTTCATCCTCTTCAGCCACGGTTTCATGGTCCGCTCCGACCACCACTGCCAGGGCGACGCGGGCGAGAAGACCGGTTCGGTGCGGGTGAGTCTGCATGTGTACAACACCGTTGAGGAGATCGACCGGCTGCTGTCCGTCCTTGCGTCACTCCAGTGACTCCGCCAACTATGCGTAATGGGAACCGTTTCCACCTGTAGGCTCGGGCCGGCAGGAGTCAGGTGCGAGACGGCAAGGTGGCGCGTCCGGATGGGGCTGAGTCTGGCGACGGCGGAGCGGTGGGTGGAGCGCTGGGAGCTCCAGCAGCAGCGGTACGCCGTCGACCGCGAGGAGCGGTTCACGGTGATCGCCGATGTCGTCGAGCACGTCACGGCGGGGCGCGGGGTCCGGCCGCTCGTCGTCGATCTGGGCTGCGGGCCCGGCTCCCTGGCGGCGCGGCTGGTCCGGCGGCTGCCGGACGCGGAGATCGTGGCCGTGGACCGGGACCCCGTCCTGCTGGAGCTGGGCCGGACCCACCACCCGGACGCGGCCCGCTATGTCGACGCGGAGATCGGCGCACCCGGCTGGACCGGGACGCTCGGCCTGGACCGGCCCCTGGACGCGGCCGTCTCCACGACGGCCCTGCACTACCTCGACCGTGACACCCTGCTGCGCACCTACCGGCAACTCGCCTCGCTGCTGCGGCCCGGGGGTGTCCTCGTCAACGGCGACCATCTCCCCCAGGACGCCGCGGGCCCGGCCGGGATCGCCGCCCATGTCGGGCGGTGCCGGGCCGACCGGCAGCGGGTGTTCGCCCACGAGGACTGGGGCTCCTGGTGGACCGCCCTCTCCCGCGACCCCGAGCTGACCGACCTCCTCGCGGAACGCCGCCGCCGGGAGGAGCCGCTCGACAGCGGCCGCCCCGCGGAACTGCCCCTCTCGGCCCATCTGGAGCTGCTGCGGCAGGCGGGGTTCGGCACGGCGGGGCCGGTCTGGCAGTACGGGGACAGTTGCGTGGTCGTCGCGGTGCGCTAGGTCGGACACGGCCTGGGGCCCGCATGGCCCCTTCGTGTTCCGTCAGATGGCGGACGGCGGCGAGTGCTCGGACAATGTACGCAGAAATCGTCATATGGTCCTGCCGCCGCACCGGAGCCCCGCCGAAGGGCCAGGGGCCGTAGCGCCCACACCTGAGGAGCCACACCCATGACCACCGCCGAGCACATCACGCACGAGGACCACCCGCACGCCCACGGCGAGGACTGCGGGCATGTCGCCTTCACCCACGGCGACCACACGGACTACGCCCACGACGGCCACATCCACCGGATGCACGAAGGCCACGTCGACGAGTGCGCGAACGGCGGCCACACCGTGCACCAGAACCACGACCACCAGCACGGCGACGACTGCGGCCATCTGGCCGTGCGGCACGGCGACCACACCGACTACGTGCACGACGGCCACCGTCACGCCGGCCACGAGGGGCACTGGGACGATCACTGAACCGTGACCGAACGCCGCATCCCGTAGGCAGGGCGTCTCAGGACAGGCTGTCCCAGTCGACAGTACGGTCACACCAGCGCCCGAGCAGGGTGCGGTCGTGGCCGACGGCCAGCAGGGCGGCGCCGGTCGCGGCCCGGTAGTCCTCGACGGCCGCGACCAGGGCGGCGGCGGTGGAGGCGTCGAGCATGGCGGTCATCTCGTCGCACACCAGCAGGCGCGGGCGCAGCACGAGGGCCCGGGCGAGGCAGGCGCGTTGCAGCTGGCCGTCGCTGACCTCGTGCGGCCGTCGGGCCAGCAGGTCGGGGGTGAGGCCGACGACGGGGACCAACTCGGCCACGCGGTCGGCGATTTCCTTGCTCCGGCCGGTGGCCCGCAGGGGTTCGGCGATCAGGTCGGTGAGCGGCAGCCGGGGATCGGCGGAGAGTCGGGCCTGCTGGAAGACGACCCCGAAGGCGGTGCGCAGGGCGCGCGGAGCGCGGTGGCGCCAGTGCCGTACGGGGGCGCCGTCGAGGACGAGGGTTCCGGAGTCGGGCCGGTGCAGCAGGGCCGCGACCCGCGCCAGGGTGGACTTGCCGCAGCCGCTCGGGCCGAGCAGGCCGACGGACTCGCCCGGTGCCACGGTCAGGGAGACGCCCCGGACCACGGGCGCGTTCCTGGTGTATCCGGCGGTGATGGAACGCAGTTCAAGCACGGGCGTCCTCCGGCAGGTGAGGGTGGTGGCAGGCGACCGTGCCCGGGGGCGGCGGGGCGGCACAGGTGCCGGTGGCCCGGTCGCAGCGGGCGGCGAAGGCGCAGCCGTCGGGGAGGTCGCCGAGTTCGGGCGGCATGCCGGGGACGGGCGTGAACGCGCGGTCGGGGAGGGCCTGGAGCAGGCCGCGGCTGTAGGGGTGGCGGGGCCCGGGTGAGCCGAAGAAGTCCTCGGCGGTGGCCAGTTCGGCGATCCGGCCCGCGTACATCACGGCGACCCGGTCGGCGATGCGCTCGGCGGCGGTCAGGTCATGGGTGATCATCAGCAGGCCCCGTCCCCGGCCGCCGCTCTCCCCCGGCTCGTCGACGTGCCGCCGCAGTTCGTCGACCGTACGGTCCACCAGGTCGCGGTCGAGCCCGGTGGTCGGTTCGTCGGCGAGCAGCAGGGGCGCGTCGCCGACGAGGGCGAGGGCGGTGGCGGCGCGCTGGGCCAGGCCTCCGGAGAGCTGGTGGGGGTGGCGGTCGAGGTGGTCCGCGGGGAACGCGGCCCGTTCGGCGGCGGCCTCGGCGGCGGCGCGCAGGGCGGCGCGTCCCCGGGTCGCGGTCAACGCGGCGACCGTCTCCTCCAGTTGGGAGCGGACGGTGCGCACGGGGGTGAGGTGGGCGGCCGGGCTCTGCGGTACGAGGCCGATGAGCCGGCCCCGTACGGTACGGGCGAGGGTCCGCTCGTCGGCCGCGAGCAGGTCCAGGTCGCCGAGGTGAGCCGCTCCGGCGGTCTGCGCGTTGCCGGGGAGCAGGCCGAGCAGGGCCGAGGCCAGCACGGACTTGCCGCAGCCGCTCTCCCCGATCAGGGCCAGACACTCCCCGGCCGCCACGTCGAACCGGGCATCGGTGACGGCGGCGACACGTCGTCCGCCGGGCATGAGGAACCGCACGGAGAGGCCGCGCACGGACAGCACGGGCTCGTCCCCGACCGGCGCCGCGGCGATGTCACCCGGCCCGGTCTCGACTCCGGTGCTCACAGCATCAGCTCCGATCGGTGGCGGGGATGGATCCGCTCCCGCCAGGCTCCGGCGAGGCCGGCGATCGCGAGGGTGGGGACGATGAGGAACAGGCCCGGGAACAGGGTCGGCCACCACTGTCCGGCGAGCAGGGAGCCGCGGGCCGTCTGGATCAAGGTGCCGAGGCTCGCCGTGTGCGCGGGCAGCCCGAGTCCGAGGAAGGACAGCGCCGACTCGTGCCACATGGCGTGCGGCACCATCAGCACGGCGGCCAGCGCGGCTTGGGGAAGGACGGCGGGCAGCAGATGCCGTACGGTCACCCGCCACCGGGACGCCCCGCCGGAGACGGCGGCGTCGACGTAGGGCCTGGAGCGCAGGGACAGCACCTCGGCGCGGACGATCCGGGCCGTGGACAGCCAGTGGGTCAGCGCCACCGAGATCACCACCGGCCAGACACCGGGGCGGAACATCGCGACGATGAAGATGCCGAGCAGCAGATGCGGCACGGACGAGAACGCGTCGACCACCCGCATCAGGGCACGGTCGGCCCAGCCGCCCAGGGCACCCGCCGCCGCGCCCACGGCCGTGCCGACCACCGTCGCCGTCAGCGCCGCCGCCACTCCGACGAGCAGCGAGACGCGCAGGCCGTAGACGCAGCGCAGCAGCAGGTCGCGGCCGACGTCGTCGGTGCCGAAGGGGTGGGCCCAGGACGGCGGTCGGAGCTTGGCGGCGAGGTCGACGGCCTGCTGGTCGAGCTGGACCAGCGGCGGTACGAGCAGCACGGCGAGGACGGTCGCGCCCACCAGCACGGCGGAGGTGCGCACGCGCAGCATGCGGGTGGAGCGGCGTTTCGGGCCGTGCGAGCGCCACTCGGTCTCGGCCGGTGCCGGTGCGTCACATGTCACTGAGCTTCACCCTCGGGTCGAACAGTCCGTAGAGCAGGTCGGCGAGCAGGTTCCCGGCGAGGACGGCGGCGGTGGCCAGGGTCGTCAGGGCGGCGAGCAGCGGGAAGTCGACGGCGGTGGCCGCCTCGACGGTGGCGGCGGCGATGCCCGGCCAGCTGAAGACGCTCTCCACCAGCAGGGCCCCGGTGATGAGTTCGGGCACGCGGGAGCCGATCAGGGTGAGCACCGGCAGCACTCCGGAGCGCAGGGCGTGGCCGCGCAGGACGGTGCCTTCGCTCAGGCCGCGGGCGCGGGCGCCGCGTACGGGGTCCTCGGCCAGGGCGTCGCCGACGCCCTGGCGGACGTAGAGCGTGAACCAGGGCAGTTGGGAGACCGCGAGGACCCCGGCGGGCAGGACGAGGTGGCTCGCGACCTGTCCCGCCGTGACCTGTTCGCTGGCGGTGTCGGTCAGGCCGCCCGCCGGGAGGACGTCCCACTGGAGGGCGAACAGCCAGACGGCGAGCAGGGCGATCCAGAAGACCGGGGCCGCCTCCAGGGTGTAGGCGAGGGAGGTGACGGTCCGGTCGAGGAGCGAGCCGGGCCGGCGGGCGGCGAGCAGGCCGAGGACCGTGCCCACCAGCACCGCGGCGGCGAAGGCGACCGCGCACAGCAGCGAGGACCACACGAGCCGTTCGCCGATCACCTGGGCGACCGGCTGCCGCAGCACGCTGGAGTCGCCGAGGTCGCCGGTGAGCGCGGAGGTCAGCCACTGCCACCAGCGGGCGGCGAAGGGCCGGTCCGCGCCGAGGTTCTCGCGCAGCCGGTCCAGGGTCTGCTGGTCGGCGCCGAGCGCGGCGGTGCCGGCGTACGCCTTGACGGGGTCGAACGGGGAGGCGGCGGCGATCGCGAACACGCCGAAGGTGACGACGAGCAGGACAGGGACGGCGAACAGCGCCCGCCGCCCCGCCAGCCGTGCCATCGCTCCCCAGGGGAGGCGGTTCACTGCTTCGGCTGCCAGTCCTCGATGTTCCACCAGGGGCCGCTGGCGAAGCCGTGCTCGTGCGGCTCCAACTGGGTGCTCAGGCCGTCCCAGCGGTCGGCCAGGACGTAGAGGTGGTCGATGTGAGTGAGGAAGGTGTATCCGGGGTCCAGCACCAGGGCGCGCTGGAGCTTGTCGTAGGCGGCCTCGCGCTCCGCGGGGTCCTGGCTGCGGCGGCCGTTGTCGAGGGCGCGGTCCACGGCCGGGTTGTCGTAGCGGGCCATGTTGTTGAAGCCGTCGCCGGCGAGGGAGGAGTGCAGCAGGGTGTACAGGCCGAAGTCGGGGTCGCCTGTGCTGCCGAAGCCCGCGAGGACGGCGGTGTCCTTCATGCGCGGCTCGATGACCTCCCAGGTGGCGCTCTCCGCCTTCACCTCGATGCCGGCCTTCTTGGCGTCGGAGGCGTAGGCGAGGGCGTGGTCCTGGCGGACCTTGTCGCCGGAGGGGTACAGCAGCGTGAACGACGCCCGCTGTCCGTCCTTGGCGCGGATGCCGTCCCCGGCGGGCTTCCAGCCGGCCTCGTCCAGGATCTTCCTGGCCTTGCCGAGGTCCTGGTCGCGCTCGACGGCCTTGGTGAAGGCGGGGTCGTCGACGGGCAGCGGCCCGTAGGCCGGGCGGCCGGCGCCGTCGAGGATCTTGTCGACCATGGTCTCGCGGTCCACGGCGGCGTCGAGGGCCTGCCGGATCGCGCGGTCGCCGGTGACCTTGTTCGGGGTGGGGAGGGTGACGGCCCGGAAGTCGTAGGACCTGGCGTCGTAGGTGCGCCTGCCGTCGTCGCTCTTGAACGTGGCGGCGAGGTTGGGCGGGAGGACCGCGCCGTCGAGGTCGCCGGAGCGCAGCCGGGTGGCGCGTACGTCGTCGTCGGCGATGACCGCCATGGTGAAGGTCTTCACCTTCGGCTTGCCGCCCCAGTAGCGGGGGTTGGCCCTGAAGGTGAGCTTCTCGCCCTTGCTCCACTTGGAGAGGACGTACGGGCCGGTGCCGACCGGCCGGGTGTTGAAGGAGCCGGTGTTGGGGTCCTGCTCGCCGGCGATGTGCTCGGGGACGATGGGCAGCACGGTGCGGGCGGCGAAGGCGGCGTAGGGGTACTTGAGGGTGAAGACGACCTTGTCGTCGCCGCTCGCCTCGACCTCCTTGACGGCGTCCAGCTCGCTCTTGAAGGTGTTGTTGGTCTTGGCGTCGAGGGCCGTCCGGTACGTGTAGACGACGTCGGCGGCCGTCAGCGGCTCGCCGTCGCTGAACTCGACCCCGTCGCGCAGCGTGTAGGTGTAGGTGCGGCCGCCGTCGGCGACCTCGGGGAGCGCCGCCGCGAGGGCGGGCTTCAGCTTCAGGTCGGCGTCGTGGGCGAGCAGCCCGTCGAAGATCTTGGAGTTGCCGTCCTTGCCGTAGCCGAGCAGCGGGCTGAGGGTGTCCGGCTCGGAGGCCACCCCGATGACGACGGACCCGGACTTGGCGTCGCCCTCGCCTCCGCCGCTGCCGGGGGCCGAGCAGGCGGTGACCGCCGCGGCCAGTGCCGCCGTGGCGGCGGCTCCTCGTATCCGACGGGTCGACATATGACCTCACCCCGTTGTTGCACTAGTCAGGTTCTTGCACAGACCTCGCAATTAAACAGTCAAGGAGGGCCTCCGCGCACCACCGCGGTGCGGGAGGCCCAGGTCAGGGCTTGTGACGCTCAGGGCCGAGTCAGGGTGATGTCCCGTCCGTGGACCGCGTGGAAGCTGGGCAGCGGCAGGCCGCTGAAGGTGCGCAGTTCCATCAGGGTGGCCTCGACGTGGGCCGCTCCGGGGGCGAGCACGCCCGGCGTGGGCCGGCCCGTGTTCACCCAGCGGTGCTTCACGCCGTCGCACACGGCCCGGGTGCCGCCGATGCCGTAGCGGGTGGTGGAGGCGCCCTGGCTCACGGAGGAGCTGACGAAGACCGGGCCGACGGCGCTCCGGCAGCGATAGGTGCCGGAGAGGGTGACGGTGCCGTCGGCGGTGATCCGGCCCACCGCGTCGACCGTCACGGCCTCGTACGGGGCCGCGGCGGACGCGGTGGCGGGTGCCGCGGTGGCACCGGTGAGCAGGAGCAGCGCGGCACCGGCCGCCGCGCTGAGCAGGGGACGTACACGCATGGGGAAGAACCTCCCGAAAGGAGTGGTTTTTTGTTCCACTCGTACCCGGCGCCCGGGCCCAGGCCCGCGCCCCTCACTCCTTCGGTGGTGAGTCCGCACCGACCGTCGTGGAACGGTCCGGGGAATGTCCGGGGCGTGTCACGCTTCCCGGCGGGCCGTTCCGATGTGCTCGAGTCGGGAGCATGGTCGGTACGTAAGAGTCATACGAATCCTCCGGATGGCCCTACCGACGTGGAGGTGCGCCATGTGTGCCCACCAGACCCAGTGCCCCGCGACCGACTCCGCCGCGGCCCATGTCGTCGCAGCCCACCCCGAGCAGGGCTGGAGCCTGCTGTGCGACGGGGCGATCGTCTTCGACGACACCGGTGAGCTGCTGCCGGACGGACGCGTGGTGCAGCCGCACCGGGCGACGGCACAGCGGCTGGCCGTCGCGGCCTGAGCACGGCCCCCTACGGCAGCACCGCGAAGCCGTCGAGTTCGACCATCGCCTCTTCGTCCCACAGCCGGACGACCTCGACGACGGCCATGGCGGGGTAGTCGCGCCCGGCCGCCTCGCGCCACAGCCGGCCCAGTTCGGGGGCGTGGGCGCGGTACGCGGCGACGTCCGTGGCGTAGACGGTGACGCGGGCGAGGTCGGACGGGGTGCCGCCGGCCGCGGTGAGAGCGGCCAGCAGGTTCGTCAGGGCCTTCGCGAACTGTTCCGGCAGGGTCCGCCCGACCACCTTGCCGTCGGCGTCGAGGGCGGTCTGGCCCGCCAGGAACACCACCCTCGACCCGGAGGCCACGACGGCGTGGGAGAAGCCGGTGGGCGGGGACAGGTCGGGCGGGTTGACGCGCTCGGTGGTCACCGGGCCTCCTGGTGGGCGTACAACTCGGCGTACAACTCCTTGGCGATGATGCCGCGTTGCACCTCGCTGGCTCCCTCGTAGACGCGCGGTGCGCGCACCTCGCGGTAGAGGTGTTCGAGCAGGTGCCCGCGTTGCAGCGCCCGGGCGCCGTGCAGCTGGACGGCGGTGTCGACGACGTACTGCGCGGTCTCGGTGGCGAGCAGTTTCGCCATGGCGGCGCGCTGGGGCACGTCCGGGGCGTCCGCGTCGTGGGCCGTCGCCGCCGCGTAGACCATCAGACGGGCCGCCTCCGTGCGCAGGGCCATCTCGGCGACCTGGTGGGAGACGGCCTGGAGATCCTTCAGCTTGCCGCCGAAGGCGTCCCGCCCGGCGGTGTGGGCGAGGGTCGCGTCGAGGGCGGCCCGGGCCATGCCGACCGCGAAGGCGCCGACGCTGGGGCGGAAGAGGTTGAGGGTGCCCATCGCGACCCTGAAGCCGCGGTCCACATCGCCGAGCACGTCCTCGGACGTCACCGGTACGGCGTCGAAGTGGAGCGCGCCGATGGGGTGCGGGGAGAGCATGTCGAGGCCGGTGCCGGTCAGTCCCGGGCGGTCGGCGGGTACCAGGAAGGCCGTGACGCCCCGGGCACCGGCATCGGGAGCCGTCCGGGCGAAGACGGTGTAGAAGTCGGCCTCGGGGGCGTTGGAGATCCAGCACTTCTCGCCGGTCAGGCGCCAGTGGGCCGGGCCGTCCCGCTCCGCCCGCAGGGCCAGTGCCGTCGCGTCCGATCCCGCCCCGGGCTCGCTCAGCGCGAACGCCGCGACCGCCGTGCCGTCGGCCACCAGGGGGAGCCAGCGGGCGCGCTGGGGCCCGGTGCCGTGGGCGTGGACCGGGTGGGCGCCGAGGCCCTGGAGGGCGAGGGCCGTCTCGGCCTCCGTGCAGCCGTGGGCCAGGGACTCGCGCATCAGGCACAGATCGAGCGCACCGGACGTGAAGAGCCGCTCCAGCAGGCCCAGTCGGCCGAGTTCGGCGACCAGCGCGCGGTTCACATGACCCGGTTCCCCCTTCTCTGCCAGCGGGCGGAGCCGCTCGGCGGCCAGGGCGCGCAGCTCCGCGCACCAGGCGAGTTGTGCCGGTTCGAGCGAGAATGCGGTCATTGCCGGTCCCTTCTCCGCCACCCTGCTTCCCGGCTGGGCCACTCCGAGGCTATCGCGGACCGTTGACTGTCGTCACCAACACGATACGCTCCAGGGGCGAGCCCACCACGCCAAGGGGGCGAACCGTATGAATCCACCGGACACGGCGCACGTCGACACCTTCGCCCGGGACCATCTGCCGCCCCGGGACCACTGGCCCGAGCTCCGTTTCGATCTGCCGGAGCTGCGCTACCCCGAACGGCTCAACTGCGCCGCCGAACTGCTCCACGGCCCTGAGGACGACCGGCCCGCGTTCCTCACCCCCACCGGTGAGCCATGGACGTACGGCGAGCTGCGCGCCCGGGTCGACCGCATCGCGCACGTGCTCACCGGCGATCTGGGCGTCGTCCCCGGCAACCGGGTGCTGCTGCGCGGCCCCACCACACCGTGGCTCGCCGCCTGCTGGCTGGCCGTGCTGAAGGCGGGGGCCGTGGCGGTCACGGTGCTCGCCCAGCAGCGCCCGCACGAGCTGGGCACGATGTGCGAGATCGCCCGGGTCCGGCACGCGCTGTGCGACATCCGGGCCGTCGACGACCTCGCCAAGGCCGAGATCCCGGACCTGCGGATCACGACGTACGGCGGTGACGCCCCGGACGACCTGCTCAACCGCCCGGCGCCCGGCACACCGTACGAGGCCGTTCGGACGGCGGCCGACGACGTGGCGCTGATCGCCTTCACCTCCGGCACCACCGGCCGCCCCAAGGGCTGTATGCACTTCCACCGGGACGTGCTGGCGATCGCCGACACCTTCTCCCGGCATGTGCTCAGGCCCCGCGCCGACGACGTCTTCACCGGCAGTCCGCCCCTGGGCTTCACCTTCGGGCTGGGCGGTCTCGTGGTCTTCCCGCTGCGGGCCGGGGCGAGCGCCCTGCTGCTGGAGCAGGCGGGCCCGAAGCAGTTGCTGCCCGCCATCGCCCGGCACCGGGTCTCCGTCCTGTTCACCGCGCCCACGGCCTACCGCGCGATGCTCGACGAACTCGACGGCCACGACGTCTCGTCCCTGCGCCGCTGCGTCTCGGCCGGCGAGAACCTGCCCGCGGCCACCTGGCGGGCCTGGCACGACCGCACCGGCGTACGCGTCATCAACGGCATCGGCGCCACCGAGCTGCTGCACATCTTCATCTCGGCGGCCGACGAACGGATCAGGCCCGGGGCTACAGGCGTTCCCGTACCGGGCTGGCACGCGCGCGTGCAGGACGCGGACGGCCGGCCGGTGCCCGACGGGCAGCCGGGGCTGCTCGCCGTGCGCGGACCGGTCGGCTGCCGGTATCTCGCCGACCCGCGACAGCGCGAGTACGTGCGCGGCGGCTGGAACATCACGGGCGACACCTACGTCCGCGAACCCGACGGCTACTTCCGGTACGTCGCCCGCGCCGACGACATGATCATCTCGGCCGGGTACAACATCGCCGGACCCGAGGTCGAGGACGCGCTGCTGCGGCACCCGGACGTGCTGGAGGCGGCGGTCGTGGGACGGCCCGACGAGGCGCGCGGGCAGGTCGTGGTGGCCTACGCCGTCCTCAGGGAGGGCGCGAAGCGGGACGCCGGGGCGCTGCGCGACTTCGTGAAGAGCGAGCTGGCGCCGTACAAGTGCCCGCGCGAGATCGTCTTCCCGGACGCGCTGCCGCGCACCGCCACCGGCAAGCTCCAGCGATTCCGGCTGCGCGGCGCGGGAGTCCCGGACGGCGGCACCGCGGGCGACCAGGATTGATCCGTACGACCTAAGATGATCAACGTGTCCGACCAGCATGCACCACGGTCTCTCATCGTCACGCTCTACGGCGCGTACGGCCGCTTCGTACCGGGCCCCGTGCCGGTAGCCGAACTGATCCGGCTGCTGGCCGCGGTCGGTGTGGACGCTCCGTCCGTCCGCTCCTCGGTGTCGCGGCTCAAGAGACGCGGACTGCTCGTGCCCGCCCGCACCGCTCAGGGTGCGGCCGGGTACGAACTCTCACCGGACGCGAAGCAGTTGCTCGACGACGGCGACCGGCGCATCTACGCCACGGCTCCGCCCGAGGACGAGGGCTGGGTGCTCGCCGTGTTCTCCGTGCCGGAGTCGGAGCGGCAGAAGCGGCACGTGCTGCGCTCCCGGCTGGCCGGGCTCGGTTTCGGCACGGCCGCTCCGGGCGTGTGGATCGCGCCCGCGCGGCTGTACGAGGAGTCCCGGCACACCCTCCAGCGGCTGCGGCTCGACGGGTACGTCGACTTCTTCCGGGGCGGCCACCTCGGCTTCGCGCCGACCGCCGAGGCCGTCACCCGCTGGTGGGACCTGGCGGCCATCGCCAAGGAGCACGAGGCGTTCCTCGACCGCCACGCGCCCGTCCTGCACGGCTGGGAGAAGCGCGAGGACACCCCGCCCGAGGAGGCCTACCGCGACTACCTCCTCGCCCTGGACTCCTGGCGCCACCTCCCCTACACCGACCCCGGCCTGCCGTCCGCCCTGCTCCCCCGGGACTGGCCCGGGGAGCGCTCCTCGGCGGTGTTCCGGGGGCTGCACGAGCGGCTGCGGGACGCGGGGGCGGAGTTCGTGGGGCTGTAGATCGCGTCCCGTGGGCCGGCACCGCTCAGCGGCGTATCCGGCCCACGGGGTCGTTCACAGGCTCAGCCGCGGCTTCGGGGCGTCGGTGCGGCCCGTCTGGGGGCGGCGGCTGCCCGCGCGGTACGGGTCCGGCCAGGCGACGCCCGGGCCCGTGTAGCCCTGTTCGGCCGCCGCGTGCAGGGTCCAGTGCGGATCGTAGAGGTGCGGGCGGGCCAGGGCGCACAGGTCCGTGCGGCCCGCCAGGATCAGGGAGTTGACGTCGTCCCAGGAGGAGATCGCGCCGACCGCGATCACCGGGACACCGGTGGCGCGGCGGATACGGTCCGCGAACGGCGTCTGGTACGACCGCCCGTACTCCGGCCGCTCGTCCGCCACGACCTGCCCCGTCGACACGTCGATCGCGTCGGCGCCGTGCGCGGCGAACGCCCGGGCGATCTCGACGGCGTCCTCGGCCGTGGTCCCGCCCTCGGCCCAGTCGGTGGCGGAGATGCGCACGGTCAGGGGCCGCTCCCCCGGCCACACGTTCCGTACGGCGTCGAACACCTCCAGCGGGAAACGGAGCCGCTTCTCCGGCGAGCCGCCGTAGGCGTCGGTACGCCGGTTGGTCAGCGGGGAGAGGAAACCGGAGAGCAGATAGCCGTGGGCGCAGTGCAGTTCGAGCAGATCGAAGCCGGCCCGGGCGGCACGGCACGCGGCTGTCGTGAACTGCTCGCGGATGTCGGTGAGCTGGGCGCGGGACAGCGCGCGCGGCGTCTGGCTGTACGGCTTGTACGGGAGCGCTGAGGCGGCCACGAGCGGCCAGTTGCCCTCCTGGAGGGGCTCGTCCATGCCCTCCCACATCAACTTCGTGGAGCCCTTGCGGCCGCTGTGGCCGAGCTGCACGCCGATCGCGGTGCCGGGGGCCTGCGTGTGCACGAAGTCGGTGATACGCCGCCACGCCTCGGCCTGCCGGCCGGTGTAGAGGCCGGCGCAGCCGGGCGTGATCCGGCCCTCCTCGCTGACGCACACCATCTCGGTCATCACCAGCCCGGCCCCGCCCAGCGCCCGCGCGCCCAGATGGACGAGGTGGAAGTCGCCGGGGACGCCGTCGACCGCCGAGTACATGTCCATGGGCGAGACGACGACCCGGTTGCGCAGGCTCAGACCGCGCAGCCGGAACGGGGTGAACATCGGGGGCGTGCCGGGCGGACAGCCGAACTCGCGCTCCACCGCCGCCGTGAAACGCGCGTCGCGCAGCCGCAGATTGTCGTGGGTGACGCGGCGGCTGCGGGTGAGCAGGTTGAAGGCGAACTGGCGGGGCGGCTGGTCCAGGTACAGGCCGAGGTTCTCGAACCACTCCAGGCTGGCACGGGCCGCGCGCTGCGTGGAGGCCACGACGGGCCGCCGCTCCGCCTCGTAGGCGGCCAGGGCCTCCGCCGGCGAGTCCCGTTCCTCCAGGCAGGCGGCCAGCGCCAGGGCGTCCTCGACGGCGAGCTTGGTGCCGGAGCCGATGGAGAAGTGGGCGGTGTGGGCGGCGTCGCCGAGCAGGACGAGGTTGCCGTGCGACCAGCGGTCGTTGACGACCGTACGGAAGGTCGTCCACGCCGAGTTGTTGGACCTCAGGGGGCGGCCGCGGAGGGCTTCCGCGAAGATCTTGCCGCAGCGTTCGATCGACTCGGTCTCGTCGAGTTCGTCGAAACCGGCCCTCCGCCAGACCTCCTCGCGCATCTCGATGATCACGGTGGAGGCGTCGGGGGCGTAGGGGTAGCCGTGCAGCTGCATCACGCCGTGCTCGGTCTCGGCGATGTCGAAGCGGAAGGAGTCGAAGGGGAAGTCGGTGGCGAGCCAGATGTAGCGGCAGTGGTGTGTGGTGACCTGGGGGCGGAAGACGTCCGCATAGGTCTCGCGGGTGGTGCTGTGGATGCCGTCCGCGGCGATGACCAGGTCGTGGGTCTGCGGGAGGTCCTTCGGGGCCTCGGTGTGGAAGCGGAGGGCTACGCCGAGGTCGCGGCAGCGGGTGTGCAGGATTTCGAGGAGCCGTTTGCGGCCCAGGGCGGCGAAACCGTGGCCTCCGGAGGTCTGGCGGGTGGTGCGGTGGGTGATGTCGATGTCGTCCCAGCGGATGAAGTCCCTCTGGAGGGCCTCGTAGACCTGGGGGTCGGCGTGTTCTATGCCGCCGAGGGTCTCGTCGGAGAGGACCACGCCGAAGCCGAAGGTGTCGTCGGGGGCGTTGCGTTCCCAGACGGTGACCTCTCGGGTGGGGTCGAGGCGTTTGAGGAGGGCGGCGGCGTAGAGGCCGCCGGGGCCGCCGCCGATGATCGCCACGCGCAGGGGGTGGCTGTTGTCGTGGTGCGGGTGCGGGCCGTCCGTGGCTGATCGCGCCCCGCGGCGGAGCCGCAAATCGACACAGCCCCGCGCCCCTGAAGGGATCGCGGTCACCGTCCGCTCCATTTGGGAGGGCGCTTCTCTGTGAAAGCGGCGTGGAATTCCGCGTAGTCCGCGCTGTTCATCAGCAGCGCCTGGGTCGACGCGTCCAGTTCCACCGAGGCCGCCAGGGGCATGTCCAGCTCGGCCGTCAGCAGGGCCTTCGTCTGGGCATGGGCGAGGGCCGGGCCTTCTGCCAGACGACGGGCCAGCTGCTGGGCCGCCTCGTCCGCTCCGCCCTCCTCCGTCAGTTCGCTGATCAGGCCGATGCGCTCGGCCTCGGGGGCCCGGACCGGGTCGCCCAGCATCAGGAGGCGGGTCGCGTGGCCCAGGCCCACGACCCTGGGCAGCAGGTAGGCCGCGCCCATGTCGCCGCCGGAGAGGCCGACCCGGGTGAAGAGGAAGGCGAAGCGGGCCGAGGGGTCGGCGACGCGGAAGTCCGCCGCGAGGGCGAGCACCGCTCCGGCGCCCGCCGCCACACCGTGCACCGCCGCGATCACCGGGAAGGGGCACTCCCGCACGGCACGCACCACCTGGCCGGTCATGCGGTTGAAGTCCAGGAGCCGGGCCGTGTCCATGCCGAGGGTGGCGCCGATGATCTCGTCGACGTCGCCGCCGGAGCAGAAGCCGCGTCCCTCGCCGGCCAGCACCAGGGCCCGTACGGACCGCTCCCGGGACAGCTCCGCGAGCAGGTCGCGCAGGTCGGCGTAGGCGCCGAAGGTGAGCGCGTTGAGTTTCTCGGGGCGGGCCAGGGTGACGGTGGCGACGCCGTCGGTGAGATCGACGCGCAGGTGCTCCCAGCGGGGGGTGCGGGCGGCGGAGCCGGTGAAGGGACTCATGACGTGCGGCCTCCTCGGGCGGGCACTGTCTCACTGAGCTCTACCCCACGAAGCTATCACTCATCCGTGACTGTCGTCATGAGTGCGCGATAGACCGTTCGGGTAGGACTTCTGTGTGGATCCGGGGTGACCCGGGCCGGTCACATCCGTCACAGATCATCCACACCGGCGTAACGGCGGGAGCAGCCGCGCGCGGCACCGCGTTCACCTGGGTAAGCCGTCCGGCAGGGGGGCGAAGACGCTCCCCGACGGTGGCCCCTCGGACGCCTCTGAAGAGCGGCGCCGTACCATTCATCAGGTTGAAAGCAGGATGTCCTGCTCCATGAACGGACCCGCCTTGTACGAACTCCCCTCAGCCCCCGCCTCCTGGCGCATCGCGCTGCCGCACACCGTCGCGGCCGTGCCCGTGGCCCGTGCCCTGGTCCGTACGGCGCTGGCCGAGCTGGAGTACGGGGCCGACTGCGACACGGCGGAGCTGCTCACGGCGGAGCTGGTGGCCAACGCGGTGGAGCACACCACCGGCGAGGCTCCGATAGAGCTGGTCGTGGAGCTGATGCCGTCGGGATGTCAGGTCGAGGTGCACGACACCGACCCGGCCCCGCCCGGCGACCTCACCCGCCCGGCCGGCGGGCCGCCCGACCCCTGGCAGGAGCACGGGCGCGGGCTGCTGCTGATCCGCACCCTGAGTTCGTCGTGCGGGCACCGGCCGACCGAGTCGGGCAAGGCGGTCTGGTTCAGGCTGCCGGCGGTACCGGCTCAGCGGCGCCGGTCGGCGTAAGGCCGGCTCAGGCCAGGGTCGCCACCAGGACCGCCTTGATGGTGTGCATCCGGTTCTCCGCCTCGTCGAAGACCACCGAGTGGGCCGACTCGAAGACCTCGTCGGAGACCTCCAGGTACGCCAGGCCGTGCGAGGCGTGGATCTCGCGGCCGACCTTGGTGCCCAGGTCGTGGAAGGCCGGCAGGCAGTGCAGGAACCGCACGTCCGGGTTGCCGGTGGCGCGCAGGACGTCCATGGTCACGGCGTACGGGCCGAGGGCGGCGATGCGCTCGTCCCAGACGTCCTTCGGCTCGCCCATGGAGACCCAGACGTCCGTGGCGACGAAGTCGGCGCCGCGGACGCCGTCGTCCAGGGTCTCGGTGAGCGTGATGCGGGCGCCGCTGGTCTCGGCGAGCTCGCGGGCCCGGTCGACGATCTCCTCGGCCGGCCAGTAGGCCTTCGGCGCGACCAGACGCACGTCCATGCCGAGCAGAGCGCCGGTGACCAGGTAGGAGTTGCCCATGTTGAAGCGGGCGTCGCCCAGGTAGGCGAAGGCGATCTCGTTCAGCGGCTTGGCGCAGTGCTCGGTCATGGTCAGCACGTCGGCCAGCATCTGGGTGGGGTGCCAGTCGTCCGTGAGCCCGTTGAAGACGGGCACCCCGGCGTGCGCGGCCAGCTCCTCGACCTTCTGCTGGCTGTCGCCCCGGTACTCGATCCCGTCGTACATCCGGCCCAGCACCCGCGCGGTGTCCCTGACCGACTCCTTGTGGCCGATCTGCGAGCCGGACGGGTCGAGGTACGTGGTCGAGGCGCCCTGGTCGGCGGCCGCGACCTCGAACGCGCAGCGGGTGCGGGTGGAGGTCTTCTCGAAGATCAGCGCGATGTTCCGGCCCCGCAGATACTGGGTCTCGGTCCCGGCCTTCTTGGCGGCCTTCAGCTCGGCGGCCAGCTCGACCAGACCGCGGAACTCCTCCTCGGTGAAGTCCAGCTCCTTGAGGAAGTGGCGGCCGGCGAGGGCGCTCGGGGCTGTCGCCATGGGGGCGCTCCAGAGATACGGGGACACAGACTCCTGGAATACTATACGAAGCTCAGCATGCCTATACGGGCTCCCGTTCGACCGGGCAGCTCATGCAGCGCGGCCCGCCTCTCCCCCGCCCCAGCTCACTGCCCGGGATCTCTATCACCTCGATGCCCTGTTTGCGCAGATGGGTGTTGGTGGTGGCGTTCCGTTCGTAGGCGACCACGACGCCCGGTTCGACGGCCAGGACGTTGCAGCCGTCGTCCCACTGCTCGCGCTCGGCGGCGTGCACGTCCTGGGTGGCGGTCAGCACCCGGATCTCGTTCAGGCCCAGCGCGGCGGCGATCGCGCGGTGCATGTGCTCCGCCGGATGGTCGGTGACCTTCAGCTCCTTCTCGCCGACGCCCGGCTCGATGGTGTACGAGCGGAGCATGCCGAGGCCCGCGTACTGGGTGAAGGTGTCGCCGTCGACCATCGTCATCACGGTGTCGAGGTGCATGAAGGCACGCCGCTTGGGCATGTCGAGCGCCACGATCGTCTCGGCGGAACCGGCGGCGAACAGCTTGTGCGCCAGCATCTCGACGGCCTGCGGTGTGGTGCGCTCGCTCATGCCGATGAGCACGGCTCCGTTGCCGATGACCAGGACGTCCCCGCCCTCGATGGTCGACGGGTAGTCGGCCTGCCCCTCGGACCACAGGTGGAAGGTCTCGTCCCGGAACAGCGGGTGGTGCCGGTAGATCGCCTCGAAGTGCACGGTCTCGCGCTGCCGGGCGGGCCAGCGCATGGCGTTGATGGAGACGCCGTCGTAGATCCAGGCGGAGGTGTCGCGGGTGAAGAGGTGGTTGGGCAGAGGGTCCAGCAGGAAGTCGTCCAGGTCCATGACGTGGAAGCGCACCGAGGTCGGCTCCGGGTGCCCGTCCAGGAACTCGCGTTTCGTCATGCCGCCGACCAGGAGCTCGGCCAGTTCCCGCGCGGGCAGGTTCTCGAAGGCGGCTCTGAGGTGGTCGGTGGCCAGGGGGCCGTACTCCTTCTCGTCGAAGACCCGGTCCAGGACGAGGGTTCTGGCCGCCGGGACCTGGAGCGTCTCGGCCAGGAGGTCACCGAAGAGGTGGACGGCGACGCCCCGGTCGCGCAGCACGTCGGCGAATCCGTCGTGCTCGGCGCGGGCCCTGCGCACCCACAGCACGTCGTCGAAGAGCAGCGAGGTCTTGTTGCTGGGGGTGAGCCTTTTGAGCTCGAGATCGGGCCGGTGCAGGATGACGCGGCGCAGCCGCCCGGCCTCGGAGTGGACGTGGTATGCCATGCCTCCATCCTGACCATCGCGGCGCCCGTTGACGCGCTGCTCGCGTGTTTCCACGAACTCTTGTTTGCGTCTCCGTGACGACAACCGGCACGGTCATCCGCTCGGCAGCGGCTGGAGCAGCTCCGGCCGGGCCAGCATCCGCCGGGTCGTCCGCCCCGGGTCGAGCACGGCGCGCGCGACGATCCAGCCGGCCAGGGCGTGCGGTTCGGCGGGATCCGTGGCCAGCTGGTCGGCGTACCGGGCGAGCGCGGCGGCGGCGTCCCCGGCGGCGAGCTGCTCGTCGGCGGTGTCCGGGGCGACGGGGCGGGCGGCGAAGGCATGGGTGCGGACGTCGGGCCAGGAGGTGCGGTCGGGGCGGAAGCGGGGGCCGTCGGAGCCGGAGGAGGGCGGGGCGACATTGCGCAGACGCCACTCGGTGCGGTGCAGCGCCGCGGCCGTCCGGGCCCGGGTGAGCGCGGCGTGCGGGACCGGCTCGCGCAGCCAGCCGTCGAGCGTACGGGCGAGCCCCGACACCAGGGCCCGGCCCTGCGGGGTGAGACGCCCCTCCACCAGCAGGGTGCGCACGACGAGCCGGCTCTGCAGGCGGCGCAGCGCGAAGTGGTACCCGGCGAGGTCGGCCGCCCCGTCGCCCCGCGCCACGGCCATGCGGTCCCGCCAGAACCCCGCGACACCCGTGAAGGCGTACGCCCCGTGCAGCAGACCGGTGAGATGCCGCGGGTCGGGCCGCCAGGGGGCGTAGTAGCGCTCCTCCCGGTCGTCGTCGAGCAGCGGGAAGAGGTGCAGGAGGGCGGCCAGTTTGCTGTGCTGGAACTCGTGGACGAGGGTCTCGGCGAGGGCGAGCGGGCAGGAGGGGCGGGCGATGACCATGGCGCCGAACGAGTCACCGCTGGAGGCGGACACCAGGACGGTCGGCGGCGCGGGCGGCAGGGTGCCGGTACGCCCCCAGGGCACCACGGCCCGTATCGCGCCGGGGTCGAACCGGCCCGGCCCTTCGCCGCCCGGCGCGGCGAGCAGCGCGACGGCCTCCTCGAACAGCCGCTGCCAGGCCTCGGCTTCGCCGGCGTCGAGCCGTGCGGGCGGCAAGGGGTCGTCCAGGTCGCGGTAGGGATCGAGGTCCTCGAGGGGGATGGCGACGGTTCCGGCGGGGGTGGGGTGGGTGAGGGTGCGCAGGGGGGACCAGGCGGGGTCGGTGTCCGGCCCCGCCGGTGTCGGTCTCGGCAGGGGCTGCGTCGCCGGGCTGATCGTCACGGCGACGGTGCCGCCGTCGCGGCCCGGGCCGGACAGCGTCAGCTCGCCCCCGCTCGTCCGGGCGCGGGCGACCGTCAACCCTCTTTCCGCTCCGGTGAGTCGGGCCAGTCCCAGCCCCGGCAGCGACAGTCCGCCGTCGGCGAGGGGCACCCTGAGGTCCGCCCGCGTACCGGCACGCAGCGCCGCGGCGACGGCCAGGGCGCACAGATGCCCGGCCTCCGCCCACAGCGGCGGGCCCGACGCGGTGCCGTGCAGCCGGCGCAGCACATGGGCGAGCCAGCCGCCGGTCGCCGGGGCGAGCAGCAGCCGGTCGACCGGCCCGGGTGCCGCGGCGGCGGCCTCCTTGAGGACGTCCCACGCCTCGGCGGCCGGGCTGTGCGGCGTCCGCAGCGTGCCGAGCCGGTCCAGCAGGGTCCGCAGAAGCAGCAGCCTCCGCGCCCGCTCCGCCCGTTCGAGGAAGGCGACGGCCTCGGCGGAACCCCCTCCCGCGGCCAGTTCCGCGAAGAGCCGTTCGGGCATGCGGAACGGGGCGTGACGCGGCTCGCTGGGCATGCGGGACCTCCGGTCGGGGGGTACGGGCGTACAGACCCCGGCGGGAACACGGCATGCCCGTCCGGGGTCTGCCGTGCGGCAGGGTGCGGCTATTCGGCCCTGGCGGTCCCCTCGCCGCCCCCTCTGATGCTGTCGCGTGCGCGCAGGACCTCGCCGAGCAGACGAGCAGAGGGAGGCAGCGGGGCGAGACGGTCCACCGCGGTCACGGGCAGCCCCGCCAAGTCGACGAGATCCGACTCCCAGACGTCGGTACCAGCAGCTGTGGCCGGCTCACGAACGGCGGCTCCGGCGTGGCACAGAGCGGGCGGCTGGTCCAAGATGCTCCCCCTTCTCGCACGGTGGCACGCGATGCCCCGTGTCCTTTCCATCATGGCCATTCCTGCCCCGGTCGAAAACCGTACGATCACGCCACTCGATCATTTCCGATCACGCGGACGCATCACAGAGGCCTCGAACTCCCTTAACGCAGCGTCCAGTTCGCCCCTGAGGTCCGGATCGTCATCGAGAGAGACGACGGCGTCGAACAGCTCCCACAACATCTCCGGTCGCCCCCGGACCAGCCTGTTGAGAATGCCGACGACATCGGTGCGGGCCTTGCTGTGACGGGGCAGCGTCGCAGTGACACGCGGGTCCAACGAGGCGACCACCGTCTGCCGTTCGGTGGGGTCTGCCATCAGCGAATACGCGAGGAGGGCGTCCACCGCCCGCTGCAACGGCGAGGCCCGACGCTTCCCGGGCGACGGTACGGCCGGGGCCACGATCTCGGTGCGCTCAGGGCTCTGCAACCGAATCTCCGGGTACTGGAGAGTACGTCCCGCTTCCCTGAGGGCCGCGATACGTGCCCGTACGGCCGGAAACAGTCCCTCCGGATCGGGCAACGCGGGCAGGACGGCCGCCTGCTCGGCCAACAGCCCCAGCAGGATCTCGGAAAAGAGCCCCGTACCGCGCTCCGGGTCGTTGGCGGCGATCCGCCCCCGCCCGGCCGCCCGCAGCAGCGTCTGCCGATGGGCGAGGTTGCGCCGCCCCACCGGCAGGGCGTCCGGCGGCAGCTGCTCCCGGAAGGCCAGGTCCTCTTCGAAGGTCTCGCAGGCGTCCACGATCCACAGCTGGTCGGCGAAGGCCGGTACGGCGTCCCCGGCGTAGCGATCGAGCGCGGAGTCCAGGTCGATGCCCAGCTTGTCGGCGGCAGTGGCGTCCGAGCAGAACAGCCGCAGGTGCCCGGCCCGGTCGAGGACGCCGTGCCCGCCCCACCAGACCCAGAGGACATCGCCCTGGGCCAGGGTCAGTTCACGGACGAGGACGCGGCGCAGCGTCGCGTGATCGGCGGGCTGGTAGGCGACTTCGGGAACGTACGGCGGCAGCGGGGCGAGATGCAGCCGGAGCCGGTCGTCCGGCACCCCGGCGTCCCGCAACAGCCGGTGGAAGGCGACGGCGTCCCGCGCCGGTCCGGGCAGGTCCCAGCCGGTCCCGGCGTCGTACCGCTCGACACCGACGATCAGCGCATGCACCCGGGCGGGGTTCACGGCAGCCGGTCCACGATGTGCCGGTAGACCTCCGGGTTCGTCCAATAGGCGCTGTGCGAGGCCGGGAAGGGCTGACGGCTGTCGACCGCCACGTCCGTGACCCGTCCGGGGAACAGGCCCGCGCCCAGATGGGAGAGCAGGTCGCGGGGGTCGTACAGGTTCAACCAGTCCGGTACGTGCGACGGCAGGGGTGCGGGGTGTTCGAGGGAGGGCAGGGATCCGGACTCGTAGAGGAACGGCCCCTGGGACCCCGCCGTCACCAGGAGCCGGACCTGCGGCAGCGGGGCGGAGATCAGGGTGTCCAGGGCGATGATGCCGCCCAGGCTGTGGCCGACGAGGGTGACGGGCGGTTCGAGGCCCGTGACCAGGTCACGCAGCTCGGCGCGGACCGCCGCGCCGCGGCTGAGGTAGCGCAGGATGTCAGCGGCGGCGGGGTGGGCGGCCTGGGTGAGGGCGCGGCGGCGGCGCACGACGGCACGGGATGCCGCCGAACCCGCGACCCGCAGCACCAGGGAGCGCACCCCGCGTTCCGTGCCCCGGGGTTGTGCACCGAGTGCCACGCCGAGCCGGTCGGCGACGGCGTCACGGCTGTCGCCGGCCGGGACCAACGGGGCGTCGGAGTCCAGGACGTCGGCGATGACCCGGGCCGTGAGACTGCGGGCGGCGAGGGCGGCGAGGGCGTCCGGGGCGAGGGCGACGGCGGCGGGAGCGAGCAGCGGATGGGCGGCCAGGTCGGTGGCGGCGCGGGCCAGGCCCGGGCCCAGCTCGGCGGCGGGAGCGTCGCCTTGGGCCGCGAGGGCGCTGAGCCCCGCCCGTATCGCCTGGTCAGGGGGCAGCGAACCGGGCGCACGCTCGACGGCCTGCGGCGCACCGGCCGCGGCGAGCACGAGTTCGGCGTACGGATCGGCGTAGAGGGCGGCCCATGCGGCGGGCGACGCGTCGTCGGGGTCACCCTCGGCCAGGCCCCGGGCCGTGCCGCCCGGCTCGGCGGGAAGACTGACCCCGCCCGCCGCGAGCGTGGCGCCGTGCGTGCCGCCCCAGTAGTACGGCACGATGCGTAGTCCGTCGCGCAGGGCGGTCAGTCCGGCCGCCACGCGCCCCGCAAGCTTCGAGAAGCCTGGTTCGCGCACCCCTGTTCCATGAATGAAGACGACCGTCGCCATGTGCCCCCCGTGACACCGGTACAGAGTTGTGTACGACTGCCGATACGCCGTCAACTTACCAGTACCATCAGGAGGTTGGGGGTCAAGCACACGTGCGAGGACCCGCCTGCGGCCGAACCGCCGGCCATGACAACTGGACACAGGGGGACGCAGTGAACGCTGACGCGGTGGTCACGCATTTCCTTCTCGCCTCGGCCCTGATCCTCGCGGTCGGCCATGGCGCCGGCTGGGTGGCCCAGCGGCTGAAGCAGCCGTACATCGTGGGGCAGCTGACAGCGGGCATCGCCCTCGGTCCCTCGTTGCTCGGCAGTACGGCGCCGGATGCCTACCGGATGCTGTTCCCCCAGGAGATCGGCACCGCGCTGACCGGGCTCGCGCAGTTCGCCCTGGTGGTCTTCCTGTTCGCGGTGGGGTACGAGCTGGATCTGAAGATCCTGGGCGACCGGGCGCGCACGGTCGTGACGGTGGCGCTGGCGGCGTTCGTGGTCCCGATGATCGTGGGCAGTGGCTGTGCGCTGCTGTTCCGGGAGCAGTTGCGGGCCCTGGACATGCCCCCGCTCACCACCGGCATGGTGCTCTTCGCCGGGGTCGCCCTGTCGATAACGGCCGTACCGGTCCTGACGGCCATCGTGCGGGAGAACAACCTGGCCGACACGGTGCCGGGCGTCCTCGCGGTGTCCGCGGCCGGGCTGCTCGACGTGATCGGGTGGACGGTGCTGGCCGGAACGATGCTGGACAGCGACAGCGGTGAGCACGCGCTGGGCTGGCAGTGGCGGGCCGTCATCGCGGCCGGTTTCGCCGTGCTGATGCTGGTGGCGGCCCGGCCCGTGCTGCGCCGGGCGCTGTGGCGGACCCGGATGGAGCCGTCGCTGCGACTGGCTCTGCTCATCGGCTTCGCCTGTGCGTCGGCGTCCGTGACGCAGTTCCTCGGGCTGCACGCCATCTGCGGTGCGCTGCTCGCGGGGATCGTCTGCCCGCGTGAGCGAGGCGGCACCCTCGACCCCGATCTGCTGCGGCCGCTGCATGTCGTCAGCTCGCTGCTGGTGCCCTACTTCTTCGTCTTCTCCGGGCAGTCCGTCACCCTCGACAGCATGAACGCCACCGGCTGGATCACGCTGCTGGTGGTGACGGTGCTGGCGGTCACCACGAAGGTCGGCAGCGGCGTGGTGGCGGCCCGGATGGGCGGGCTGGACCGGGACGACGCCCGGACCGTCGGTGTGCTGCTGAGCGCCCGCGGCCTCACGGAGCTGATCGCCCTCAACGCCGGTTTCCAGGCGGGTCTGGTGAGCAAGCCCCTCTACACGGTGCTGGTCTTCATGGCCCTGGCCACGACGCTGCTCACCCAGCCCCTGCTGATCCTGGTCCGCCGCCTGTCGGACCACGAGCCGACCCGCGCCCCGGGCCCCGCCGAGGTCGTGCCGGTGCATCTGACTCTCCCGGACCACGCGGGCGACACCCCGGTGGCGGACGCGGGCTGACCGGTCCGGGGTGGCACACGGGTGCCACCCCGGCCGAGGCTGTGGTCTACAGCGGCATCGGCGCCATGTCGCACTCGATACGGCGGCCCTGACGTGCGGCCACATGCCACGGGTGGTCGGCGCGGACCACGCGGGCGAAGCCCTCCGTCGCCTTGCGCTGCAGCTCGTCGGCCTCCGCCCTGCGGCCCAGGCCGCGCAGGTCGAGGCCGAGGTTGGCCATGCACGCCAGCGTCAACGGGTGCTCCTCGCCGGCGATCTCGGCGAGCAGCGGCAGATTGGCCTCGTCGATCTCGTGCGCCCGCTCGAAGTCGACCCGCGCGTAGGCCGTGTTGGCCTGGCCGATGGCGACGGTCAGCGTGGTGATGTGCCGGGCGCCCACACCCGCGGCCAGCCGGCTCGCCGCGTCGTCCTCCAGCTCCTGAGCCTGGTCCAGTGCGCCGAGGGCACGCAGGGTGGCGGCCAGGTTCGCCTTGGTCAGGAGGGTGTACGAGTGGCTCTCACCGAGGCGCTGCTCGAATCGCCGCAGTGTCTCCTCCGCCAGCTCACGGGAGCCGTCGAGGTCACCGTTCAGCCGCCGGTCGACGGACACGTTGGTCGCCGACGACACGGCGTCGAAGTGGTCCTTTCCGTAGCGGGAGACGAAGCGCCGCAGCGTCTCGTCCGAGAGCTTGGCCGCCTCTTCGTGGGCCCCGTCCCGGCGTCGGCAGACCGCGAGGTTGCGGGCGATGCGCAGGGTGAGCGGATGTTCCTCGCCGAGTTCGGTGCGCGCCCGGCGATACGCGTCCTCCTGGAAGTCGCGGGCGCCGGGATAGTCGCCGCTCTCGCGCATGTCGATGGAGAGCGCGTTGAGGGTGTTGAGAGTGAAGAAGCTGGCGGGGCCGAACAGCAGCTCACGCTGCTGGGCGTTCTCCTGGTCCAGCGGCAGCGCGTCCCTGAACCGGCCGCACAACCGCAGAGCGACTCCCCAGGCATGGGTGGCCCTAAGCGTCATCGGATCGTCCGGACCGAACAGGGACCGGGCCAGCTCGGTGGCCTCCTGCGTCAGCGCCCGGGCTTCCTCGAACCCGCCCTGGTAGCCGCGGGCGTCCGCCATCTCGCACAGCGAGTCGATCAGGTTCTCCGAGTCGACATCGGTGCGGCGCGAGATCTCCAGGGCCTTCTCGGTGAGCGGGATGGACTCGGGGACCTGGCCGTTCTGCCGCAACAGGAATCCGAGGCTCTTCGTCATCCGGAGGACGTGGAGGTCCTCCTCGCCCGAGGAGCCGATCCAGGCGCTCCAGGCCTGGCGGGCGAAGTCGGCGGCGCCCACGTGGTCTCCCCAGTAGTAGAGGAACCACACCGTGTCGAAGACCAGCTCCCGCACATAGGTGTCGGTGCTCGTCACGGCCTGTGAAGTGAGCACGTGGGGCAGCAGCGCCTGATACGCACGCCATTCCAGCGACGAACCGGAGGGGCCGGGCTTGGCGGCCGACAGCAGCTGATGCGCGGCGTCGCGCATCCGCTCCCGCTCGTCGGCGCTCAGCTTGGCCAGGAGCACCGTCTGCAGCAGGCGGTGCATCTGGAGGGTGTCGGAACGCGGGTCCACCCGGACCAGGGAGAACTGGCTCAGGTCGCGGACGGCGCGGTTGAGTTTGATCGATTCCCTCAGCAGGGGATCGACCTCGGGCGTGACGTTGACGCCGCGGCTGCCGCGCAGCATCGCCCTCGGGATGGGCTCGGGGGCCATGCTGGCGCAGATGTCGAGCAGCTGCCGGGCGCCGGGGTTGTTCTCCTTGATCCGCTCCAGCGAGATGTCCCATGCGGCGGCGACGGAGACCGGATAGTCGGGAGCCGGGTCGAGTTCGAGGATCTCGGGGCTGCGCTGCGCGAGCAGATCGAGGTACTCGTCGACCTGCATGCCGGTCACCGCGCGCCAGGCTCCCGCCTGCTCGACCGCGAGCGGCAGGTCGCCCAGTGCCTCGGCGAGCCGGCCGGCGTCCTCGATGGACAGGTCGGGCGAGCGCCTCTGGAGCAGCTCGACCGACTCCTCTCGCTCGAACACGTTGACCGGCAGCGACGTGGCCACCCTCTCCCAGGCCCGGTTCCGGGACGTGACGATGACCTTGCCCGGTCCGTTGGCCGGGAAGTACTGACGGACCGTGTCGACGTCCTCGGCGTTGTCGAAGACGAGCAGCCAGCTGTCGTACGGCGTTCCGGTGCTCAGCGCCTCCAGCACGGCCGGCACCGCGGTGTTGGCTGCGGGGGCGCCGAGGCTGTCCTGACCGGTGGGGGCGACACCCAGCTGTGCCGCCAACTGGGCCAACGCGGCGAGAATGAGGCTCTCCCGCTCGGCGGGGATCCAGCAGATCACCCGATAGTCGTGCTGGTGGGTGTAGACGTACTCGAGTGCCAGCTGGGACTTGCCGACGCCACCGAGGCCATGAAGGGCGTTGGGGAGCACCGCCGCCGTGTCCTGAGCCGCCAGCTGCTCCTCCACGGCACTCAGCAGCGCCTGCCGGCCGACGAACGACGTGTTGCGCAGAGGCACGTTCACCAGGAGGGCGGCGGGCGTTCCGGTCGTGGTGCTCGGCATGGGGAGCTCAGCCTCCGAGGGTTCTTGTGGGATGGCGTCGGATACCAGGGGTGGCACGGGTGGTTCTCCAGCTTCTTGGGGGGCGGTCGACGGTGGCACACTTCCCGTTCCGTCGGACAATCCCCCAGGAGCCGCGCGGTTCACCTCAGAAGTTGCAGCTCCGGGCGTTCCCGGACTCACTCGTTCGGCGTCACCGGGCCCCCGGGCCCTGGACAGACCGGGCTCGATTCGGCGGGCCCGCTCGGAGTACGGCCCCGAGAGCGCGCGCATCACGGCCAGCTCGCTGCGCGCCCAGCCCCGCTCCGACGGGTCGGGCAGCGTGGTCCCCATCGGGTCGCGCAGGGCGGCGCGCAGCGCGACACCCCGGGCGCCCGCGCCGGGCAGCTCGCCCACCACGCTGACGGTGTGGGCGAGTTGGCTGCGGGTGGTGGTGGCGAGCAGTTCCTCGCGGACTCCGTCGGCGAACTCGGGGCGCCCCTCGCCGCCGCTGTCCCAGTCGATCAGCCCGCCCATCAGGATCTCGGCGAGGTGGTCCGGGCCGGTCTCCGGCATGGTGCGCCGCCTCAGCTGTTCGACGAGGTCGAACTCGAACGGAATGGCGGCGAGTTGGGTGGCAAGCCGACGTGCGGCGGGGGTGGCCAGCGTGAAGAACCGGCGTACGGCGGCTTTGGCGGCGCGTGGGAAGCGGGGGGCGCGCAGGCCGGGCGCGGGCGATCCCTTGGTGAGGGTGCCGGCCAGGACGACGGGCAGGGCGCGGCGCACTCCGCGTTCCCCGGTGACGAGGTCGGCCCAGGCCGCGAGCGAGGCGGGCTTCAGGGAGAGCACGGGGACGGGCACGGAGCCGTCGCCCGCGTCGGGCAGCGGTCGCATCGGGTCGGGGCCGCCGGGCGGCGCCCAGTGCTCGAGCCCGTCGTTGGCGGCGCCGAATCCACCGGCCTCCAGAACGGCCGGATACGGGTAGAGCGAGGCGCGGTGGCGCAGATGCGGCGGGAGCAGATGCACCAGGGCCGTGGGGCCGGCGTGGGCGAGCCGGGCGAGCAGGTCGTCGGCGGCGGGAGAGGCCCAGCCGTGGGCGAGCCCGTCGGTGACCACGAGGAAGACGCGGTCGCCGCGTCCGGCGAGGAGTTCGGCGGGGTCGGCGGCGGCCCGGCCGACGCTCCAGCGCAGGGTGGCGGTCCCGGTGCGCGGCACGTTCACCCGGACCGTTCGCACGGCCCGGAAGGCGCCGCTGTGCTCGGCGGCCTCGGCGAGACGGGCGGTGGACTCCTCCCAGATCCGCAGGGTGGGCGCGTCGTCGACCAGCATGACCAGGTCGAAGGCGGCCGTGCGGGCGGGCCGCAGGAACGGCATCCACATGCCGTCGATGATCCCCTGCTCGGCGGTGGTCTCCTCGTCGAGCTCGAGGGTGTCGCGCGACGGCACGCGGCGGGCCAGCTGGTGCAGGGCGCGGGCGAAGCGGGCGGTGGTGCGGCCCGGGGCCTGCTGCGGGCGGTCGTCGGCGGGCAGCAGCGGCTGCCCGAGGCGCAGGGTGAAACGGCCCTCGGCGTCGGGTAACAGACGGGCCGCGGCACCCGGTTCTGCGGGCAGGGCGGCGCCGGTCCCCGGCCGCGGACGGTCGTCGAGGCCCTCGGGGGTGGCCGGCACGCCCTCGGTGGAAGGCGGGCGAGGGGCGCGTGCGGTGTCAGGGGTGGTGTCGGAGGGCCGGGACCGGTCGGCCGGTGGGGTGTCCGGCTGGTCCGCGTCGTCCGTTTCCCGCGGGCGGGCGGAAGGCGGGGCCGTGGATGCGGCCGTCCGGCCCCGCGCGGGCTCCGGGACGGACGCGGCCGGGCCGCCGTGGCGGTTCCAGTGCGCGGCGAGCCAGACCGCGTCGGCGACGTCCTGCCAGCGCGGGACGGACTGTTCCAGGGCGGCCGGGACCGGCGCTCCGTGCTCTGCCGCCTGGTCGGCGGACTCGGGCAACGCCGAAGGAGGCGACGACCCCGAAACGGGAAATCCGTCGCCGAGCCCGGATGCGTGCTCCCTGGGATAGCCCTTCAATTCAGCGGCCCTTCGCGAGGTCGCGCAGGAGCATTTCCACGAGCTTACGCCCGTCACCATCCGCCTGGAAACCACCCGCCGTCGTCATCTGGACAGCGTTGAGCAACTGGTCCAGGGAGTGGGAACCGCCGGCCTGGACCCGCTGAACGAACAGGTCGACGAGGTCTTCCGTGCCCTGCGGGCGGGTGCCGAGGTGCCCTTCGACCATGGCCAGGAGTTGCTCCCGGGTGGGCGTGCGCATCTCCAGCGGCAGACAGCGCCGGCGGAAGGCCGCGGGGAATTCGCGTTCTCCGTTGCTGGTGATCACCACGACCGGGAACTCCCGGCACTCGACCCGCCCGTCGCGCACCTCGGCGCGGCCCCCGGGGTCGCTGGTGTGGACGCGTGCGCTGTCCGCGGCGTCGCGTACCAGCTCGGGGACGTCATAGCTTCCGTTCTCCAGGACGTGCAACAGGTCGTTCGGCAGGTCGATGTCGCTCTTGTCGAGCTCGTCGACGAGAAGCACACGGGGACGATCGTAGGGCAGCAGCGCGGTCCCCAGGGCGCCGAGAGTCACGAAGTCGCCCAGAACCGGGGGAAGTTGGCGAGGTTTTTGAGGAAGCGCGGTGTTGACGTCCGCAACCGGGTCGGCATCGTCCGGTTCCAGGGACGCGGCATGCCGCAGTCCGGCCCGCCAGGCGGCGATGGCCTGGGCGCGGCCCATGGCGTCGTGGGCGTAGAGGCCCTCGCGCAGGGTGGTGCGGCTGACGATGTTCCACTCCAGGACCCGGCCGAGGCCGAGTTCGCGGGAGATGAGGTAGGCGAGAGTGGACTTTCCGACTCCGGGCGGGCCGGTGATCAGCAGGGGCCGGCGCAGCAGCAGCGCGGCGTTGACGACGTCGATCTCCTCCTCGCCCAGCTGCGGGGTGACGTCGCCCGGACCCAGTCGGCGCAGCGCGGCCTGGGGGTCGGCCCCCGGCACGGGCCGGGGCGGTTCGCCCCGGAAGCGGCGCCAGGGCGGCGGCGCGGGCAGGTCGGGCGGGACGGCGGGGGCACTGCCCGTGCCGTGGAAGATCCGCCAGCCGTTCGGGACCGTCTGCTCCTGCGCGCTCATGCGGATGCCTCCTCGCTGGCGAGATCGCCTGGGTCGGTGGGCTGGAAGTCGACGGGACGCGTCGGATCGTCCCAGAAAAAGCCGATGTGCCGGCCGAGCAGCTCGCCGGGGCCCCGGCCCTCGCTCTCGGCGTTCCTGCGCAGGAGGTGAACGGCCACCGGGATCCGCGCCGGGGTGTGCGCCGCGGCGAACAGGGCGGTCACCACTTCCCGGCGCTCCTCGAGGAAGACTCCTCTGCGGTCCCAGATCGCGAGCCCCACCCCTTCCGCTATGGCGGCCTTGAGGGCCTCCAGTGCCAGGACGTCGGCCGGGGCGTCGAGCACCACCGCCGTATGTCTTGGTTCCCCGGCGAGCCCGGCCTGCCACGCGCCGAGCCGGTCGCCGTCCGGTTCGCGCCAGCCGTGCACCAGGACGCCGTGCTCGCGCAGGGTTCGCCAACGCTCCCGCCACTGGTCCCGGACCAGGGCGTCGTCCGTGCGCATCCGCTCCAGGCTGCGCAGGTGCACCCCGTACTTCAGGCTGAGCGGCAGCGGCTGCCCGTCGCCGATCCGGAAGGTCAGACCGGCCACATCGTGGTTGAGGAGGTCGTACGGAAGGACGAACTCGATGTACGGCGGTGGCTGCCGGCGTCCGCCCGGGTCGGGTTCGCGGGGCGCCGACCAGAGGCGGGCGCCCTGCCGTAACGCGCACTGGACGGCCGTGCCTAGCTCGTCGAGGGTGGTCGTGGCGGGTTCGCCGGGCTGCGGGTCCCAGCGGCCGGGGACGGTGTTGAGCCAGGGGCGGACGACGATGTCGCCGGAACCGTCCCGTGCCGGTTCGACGGCGACGACCAGGCAGCGCGGGATGTCCGGATCGCTCTCCGTGGTGCCGCGGGCCTTGCGGCGTTCCTCCACCGGTCCGGTCAGGCCGGCGCGGCGAGCCCAGTCGTCGGCCCAGCCGGACAGGGCGGTGCGGTGCCCGGGGGTGGCGGCGAACCGGGCGGCGTGGTCGATCAGCAGGACGGCGGGGGGCAGTCCGTCCGGCTGCACGTTCCGGTCCAGGACGTGTGCGAAGAGCTGTTCCGGGGCGAGTCCGGTGGGCAGGTCGAGGCCGTTGAGCTCCTCGACCAGGGCGTCGCGCAGCCGGGCGGCGGGGAGTTCGCCCTTGGCGAGGACGGCGCGGGCGCTGGTCTCGTCGTCCCGGGAGAGGGGGCCTTGGAGGGCGGGGGGCGGGGCGGGCGCGAGCCACTGGTCGAGCAGCTGGTCGAGCTCGTCGCCCGCCAGTTCGCCTTCGAGGATCCGCACCACCTCGACCAGTACGCGTTCGCCGCCCGGCATGTTCAGCGCGGCGCGCGTCAGCAGCACCACGTCCTCGCGCAATTTGACGCCGCGCAGGTCGATCTGACGTCCCAGCAGGTCTCCCAGGACGGCACCGAAGTGCAGCCGCCCCTGCGCGTCCTCCATGCAGCCCAGGCCGCACAGGGCGTTGGTCAGCCCCAGCAGCAGCCGTAAGCCTTCCGCACGCCCGGACCCGCCCTCGGGTTCGCCGAACCCCGCGTGTGTCTCCACCGACTTTCCCCCTGAGCCGGTATACCTGCCTGATCAACCAGCGAAGTTAGCACGGTAACCAGCGGTTAACCAGGGACGAATGGGACCGGAAGGACGACGTCCGGCCAGGATCGCCCCAGTCGGGACAAGCCTGGCCGAAATCGATCGGCTTCGGGCTCACAGCCTCGGGTCCACCGGCTCCGATTCCAGCGCCAGCACCCCGAAGACCGCCTCGTGCACCCGCCACAGCGGTTCACCGTCGGCCAGCCGGTCCAGGGCCTCCAGGCCCAGGGCGTATTCGCGGATCGCCAGGGACCGCTTGTGGTTGAGGAAGCGCGAGCGCAGGCGGGCCAGGTTCTCCGGGCGGGTGTACTCGGGGCCGTAGATGATCCGCAGGTACTCGCGGCCGCGGCACTTGATGCCGGGCTGGACGAGGCGGCCCTGGGGGTCGCGGACGAGGGCGCCGATCGGCTTGACGACCATGCCCTCGCCGCCGCGGCCGGTCATCTCCAGCCACCAGTCGACACCGGCCCGGACGGACTCCGGGTCGGCCGTGTCGACGTACAGCCGCCGGGTGGTCCGGAGCAGGCCGCTGCCGTCGTGCTCGACGAGCCGGTCGAGCAGGGCGAGCTGCTCGTCGTGGGGCAGGGCGGCGAGGCTGCGGCCCTGGACGGCGAGGATCTGGAACGGTGCCAGGTGGACCCCGTCCAGGCCGTCCGTGGTCCAGCAGTAGCGGCGGTAGGCCTCGGTGAACGCGGCGGCGTCGGCGGAGCGTTCGCGGGTGCGGGCCAGCAGGCCGGCCACGTCCACGCCGCGTGCGGCCGTGCCCTCCAGCGCCGCCAGCGCGCCCGGGAGCACCGCGCCGGAGGCGGCGCCCACCGCGGCGTACTGGGAGCGCAGCAGTCCGGACGCCTTCAGGGACCAGGGCATCAGCTCGGCGTCCAGCAGCAGCCAGTCGGTCGCCAGTTCGTCCCAGAGGCCGGCCTCGCCGATCGCCGTGCGCACCCGGTCGAGGATCTCCGCGGTGAGGGAGTCGTCGTCGAGGAAGGGGCGGCCGGTGCGGGTGTAGAGCGCCCCGGTGGGGCCGTCCACGCCGAAGCGCTTGCGGGCCGCGTCCGCGTCCCGGCAGACCAGGGCCACCGCCCGCGACCCCATGTGCTTCTCCTCGCACACGACCCGCTCGACCCCGTCCGCCGCGTACTGCGCGAAGGCCTCCACCGGGTGTTCGAGGTAGCCGTCGGCCTGGCTGGTCGCCGTCGGTGCCATGGTGGGCGGGAGGTACGGCAGCAGGCGCGGGTCCACCGCGAAGCGGCTCATGACCTCCAGGGCCGCCGCCGCGTTCTCCTCGCGGATCGAGATACGGCCCTGGTGACGGGTCTCCACGATCCGGCGGCCGTGCACGTCCGCCAGGTCCAGCGGGCGGCCGTCGTGCCCGCCGGGGGCCTCGGTGCGCAGCGGCCTCGTCGGCTGGTACCAGACGCGCTCCGCCGCTACGTCGACCAGCTCGCGCTCCGGCCAGCGCAGCGCGGTGAGCTTGCCGCCGAAGACGGCGCCGGTGTCCAGGCAGATGGTGTTGTTGAGCCAGCTGGCCTCCGGGACGGGGGTGTGGCCGTAGACGACGGCGGCCCGGCCCCGGTAGTCCTCCGCCCACGGGTAGCGCACCGGCAGGCCGAACTCGTCGGTCTCGCCGGTGGTGTCGCCGTACAGGGCGTGGCTGCGGACCCGGCCGGAGGTGCGGCCGTGGTACTTCTCGGGCAGCCCGGCGTGGCACACGACCAGCCGGCCTCCGTCGAGGACGTAGTGGCTGACGAGGCCGTCGAGGAACTCCCGTACCTCGGCGACGAACTCCTCGCTCTCGCCCGCCATCTGCTCGATGGTCTCGGCGAGGCCGTGGGTGTGCTGGACCTTGCGGCCGCGCAGGTGGCGGCCGTACTTGTTCTCGTGGTTGCCGGGCACGCACAGGGCGTTGCCGGACTTCACCATCGCCATGACGCGGCGCAGCACGCCCGGGCTGTCGGGGCCGCGGTCGACCAGGTCGCCGACGAAGACGGCGGTACGGCCCTCGGGGTGGACTCCGTCCTTGTAGCCCAGCTTGCCGAGCAGCGACTCCAGTTCGGCGGCGCAGCCGTGGATGTCGCCGACGATGTCGAAGGGGCCGGTGAGGTGGGTCAGGTCGTTGAAGCGCTTCTCGGTGACGATGGTGGCGTGCTCGACCTCGTCGACGCCGCGCAGGACGTGCACCTTGCGGAAGCCCTCACGCTCCAGGTGCCTGAGGGAACGGCGCAGTTCCCGGGTGTGGCGCTGGATGACCCGGCGGGGCATGTCCGCGCGGTCGGTGCGGCCCGCGTTGCGCTCGGCGCACACCTCCTCGGGCACGTCGAGCACGATGGCTATCGGCAGGACGTCGTACTGCCGGGCCAGGTCGATCAGCTGGCGGCGGGCGTCGGGCTGCACGCTGGTCGCGTCCACGACCGTGCGGCGGCCGGCGGCCAGGCGCTTGCCCGCGATGTAGTGCAGGACGTCGAAGGCGTCCTTGGTGGCGCTCTGGTCGTTCTCGTCGTCCGAGACGAGGCCGCGGCAGAAGTCGGACGAGATGATCTCCGTGGGCTTGAAGTGCCTGCGGGCGAAGGTGGACTTGCCGGAGCCCGAGGCGCCGACGAGCACCACCAGGGAGAGGTCGGTGACGGGCAGGACCCGCCCCTCGCGTACGTCGGTCATGCCGCCTTCGCCTCCTTCGGGTTGGTCAGGGTGAACACGGCCATCTGGGTGGGCGGTCCCACCTCGGGGTCGTCGGGGCCTACGGGTATGAACTCGGCCGTGTAGCCGTGCCGTTCGGCGACCGCCTCCGCCCAGGCGCGGAACTCCGTCCGGGTCCATTCGAAGCGGTGGTCGCGGTGGCGGACATGGCCGGCCGGGAGGCTCTCCCAGCGCACGTTGTACTCGACGTTCGGGGTCGTCACGAGGACCGTGCGCGGACGGGCCGAGCCGAACACGGCGTACTCCAGGGCGGGCAGCCGGGGCAGGTCGAGGTGCTCGATGACCTCGCTGAGCACGGCGGCGTCGTAGCCCTTGATCCGCTGGTCGGTGTAGGCGAGCGAGCCCTGGAAGAGCTGGACGCGCGCGGCCTGCCGCTCCCCCATGCGGTCCAGCTTGAGCCGCCGGGAGGCGATGGTGAGCGCCCGCATCGACACGTCGACGCCCACGATCTCGGTGAACGCCGGGTCCTTGAGGAGTGTCTGCACCAACTGGCCCTGGCCGCAGCCGAGATCCAGGACGCGGGCGGCCCCGGACGCCTTGAGCGCGGCGGTGATCGCCTCCCGGCGCTGCACGGCCAGCGGGGTCGGGCGCTCCTCGGTCTCGGTCTCCGCCCCGACCGCGTTGTCGATCTCCTCGACCTCGCTGTCGTCCGTCTCGGCCAGCCGGACCAGCTCCAGCCGCTCCGTCGCGGCACGGGTCAGCGACCAGCGGCGCGCGAGGTAGCGGCTGGTGATCAGCCTCTGCTCCGGGTGGCCGGGCAGCCAGCCCTCACCGGCGCGCAGCAGCTTGTCGACCTCGTCGGGCGCGACCCAGTAGTGCTTGGCGTCGTCCAGGACCGGGAGCAGGACGTAGAGGTGGCGCAGGGCCTCGGCGAGGGTGCGGTCCGTGGACTCCAGTTCGAGTCGGACGTAGCGGGAGTCGCCCCACTGCGGGAACTCGGTGTCCAGCGGCACGGGTTCGGCGGTGACCGTCCAGCCCAGCGGCTCGAACAGCCGCTGTACGAGCCCGGGGCCGCCGCGGGCGGGCAGCACCGGCACCTCGATACGCAACGGCCGTGGTACGGCCGGCAGTTCGGGCCGGGCGTTGCAGACGCCCTTCATCGCGCTGGAGAAGACGGCGCTCAGCGCCACGGCGAGCAGGGAGGAGGCGGCGTAGGGGCGGTCGTTGACGTACTGCGCGAGCGCCGCGTCCGGGGCACCGCCCCGGCCCTTGCCCTTGCCACGCCTGACCAGCGTCACCGCGTCCACCTCCAGCAGCAACGCCGCCGTGCAGCGCTCGGCGTCCGCCTCGGGGTAGAGGACATGGGCGGTGCCGTAGGAGGTGGAGAACGCCTGGGCCTTCTCGGGGTGCTTGTGCAGCAGGTAGCCGAGATCGGTGGCGGGGCGCTCCGGGGTGCCGGTGGTGGTGATGGTCAGAAACACGGTGGGTCGACCTTTGATCAGTGGTCTGAACTGCGGATCCACTCACCGTACCGAGGGAACAGCGGCGGCATCCGGGAATTTTCGCTAGCCTCCGGCCGACCGGGCGTTCGAGGGAGGATGTGCGACTGTGGGCACGATCGACACCAGCAAGCCCCGTTCGGCGCGGATGTACGACTACTTCCTGGGCGGGAAGGACAACTATCCGGTCGACGTGGCGGCGGCCGAGCAGGTGACCTCGCACTTCCCCGCCGTGAGCGCGATGGCGCGAACCAATCGCGCCTTCATGCACCGCGCCTCCCGGCTGCTGGCCGAGCGGGGCGTCCGCCAGTTCCTCGACATCGGGACCGGCATCCCGACCGAGCCGAACCTCCACCAGATCGTCCAGAGGATCGCCCCCGACGCCCGGGTGGTCTACGCGGACAACGACCCGATCGTGCTCCGGCACGCCGAGGCCCTGCTGCACAGTGCGCCGGAGGGCAGGACCGCCTATGTCCAGGCCGATGTGCGGGACCCCGGAAAGATCATCGCGACGGCCCGGGAGACCCTCGACTTCAGCCGGCCGATCGCCCTGTCCCTGGTGGCACTCCTGCACCTGGTGGGCGACGAGGACGAGCCCCTCCGGCTCGTACGGGAACTCCTCGAACCGCTGCCGTCCGGAAGCCACTTGACGCTGTCCCACGCGACCGGCGACTTCGACCCGGAGACCTGGGAGCGGGTCGTCGAGGTGTACCGCAAGGGCGGCACGGCGGCACAGGTGCGCAGCCTCGGAGCGTTCTCGGAGTTCTTCACGGGCCTTGAGCTGGTGGACCCCGGTGTGGTCCTGGCCGCGCGGTGGCACCCCGAACTCGGCGCATCGCGGGGAGAGGACCGGGGTGGCGAGGAGATCCCCCTCTACGTGGCGGTCGCCCGCAAGCCCTGACCGAGGCCCGGCGGATCGCGCACCACGTCCCGATCCGCCGGACGGCCGACGTGCCGTGCCGGACCTACGGCTGCTGCGACACCGGCCTTACGACAGCTGCGACTGCACCTGCGAGGAGATCAGCTCCAGGTGGTCGAGGTCGTCCAGGTCGAGGATCTGGAGGTAGATCCGCTGGGCGCCGATCTCGGCGTAGCGGCCGATCTTGTCGACGACCTCGGACGGGGAGCCGGCCAGGCCGTTGAGCCTCAGCTCGTCGGCCTCGCGGCCGATCGCTGCGGCGCGGCGGGCGACCTCCGCCTCGTCGCGGCCGACGCAGACCACGAGGGCGTTGGAGTAGGTCAGATCGTCGCCGTCGCGGCCGGCCTCCTCGGCGGCGGCGCGCACCCGGCCGAACTGGCGCTCGCTGTCCTCGACGGAGGCGAAGGGGATGTTGAACTCGTCGGCGTACTTCGCGGCCAGCCGCGGGGTGCGGGTGGCGCCGTGGCCGCCGACGAGCACGGGGATCTTCTTCTGGGCGGGCTTGGGCAGCGCGGGAGAGTTCGTGAGGTCGTAGTGGGTGCCGTGGAAGTCGAAGGTCTTGCCGAGGTCCGTCGCCCAGAGGCCGGTGACGATCTCCAGCTGTTCCTCGAGGCGGGAGAACTTCTCCTTGGGGAACGGGATGCCGTAGGCCTTGTGCTCCTCCTCGAACCAGCCGGCGCCGAGGCCGAGCTCGACGCGGCCGCCGGACATCTGGTCGACCTGCGCGACCTGGATGGCGAGCACGCCGGGCAGCCGGAAGGTGCCGGCGGTCATCAGGGTGCCGAGCCGGATGCGCTTGGTCTCGCGGGCGAGTCCGGCCAGGGTCAGCCAGGCGTCGGTGGGGCCGGGCAGGCCGTCGCCGTCGCCCATGCGGAGGTAGTGGTCGGAGCGGAAGAAGGCGTCGAAGCCGAGGTCCTCGGTGGCCTTGGCGACGGCGAGCAGCGTGTCATAGGTGGCCCCCTGCTGGGGCTCGGTGAAGATGCGCAGATCCATACGTCCATCCTGCACGCCGGGGTGCGGGGCGACGCGGTCGGTCCCCCGTCCCGCATGGTCCCCGGTCGGGTGAAATTACGTGCATACCGCGGGTGCCGCCTGCCCCGGCCAGTGACCGGCCCCGATGGTGATCGTTGGCTCGGGCGGAGCCGGAGCGACCGGCTTCCGCACCGGCCCGCGACCGCCGGGGCGTCACCCGCGTCGGCCTCCCCGGGGGCCATGGGCCGAGGAGGCCGTCATGTCCGAAGAGACCGTGCCGCAGCAGGGCGGGACCGGGCAGCCGAAAGGGCTGTTGCAGCAGATGGAGGAGCTGATGGCGGCGTTGAACGCGGACCTGTCGGCGTTGGACGCGGATCTTCAGGCGGCGGGGGATGCGGGCCGGGGGACGGGCGAGGAAGGCTCTGTCGGCTGAGGGCTGGGGCGGAGGTGTTGCCCTAGGGGCGCGGGGAACTGCGCGAACAACCCCCACCGGCCCGCAGAGGGCTGAACGCCAGGAGCTGCCGCTGCCCTACCCCGCCTCCGGTACCACCTGCTCCCGGTCCGCGAGTCTGCGGAGCATTTCGAGGACTCGGTCGCGGGACTCGTCCGCCGCGTCGATGGCCTCCATGCACTGCCAGTACGTGCCCTCGTCGTCCGCGGCGCAGGCGAGGCCGACCAAGGCGATGCCGACCTCGCCGAGGAGGCCGCCGAGGAACATCAGGGTGTGGCGGGCGTCGCCCAACTCGGTGAGCTGGCCCGCCCGCAGCTCACCCGGGGCCAGTTCGGGCGGGTCGAGGACGCCGCAGCCTCGGCCCGCCAACTCCGTCAACCCCAGTGCCTCGCCGCGCAGTTCGGGCGGTCCGGCGACCGCGAGGCGGCTGCCTATCGCCTGCGCGAGGGCCTGCGCCTGCCACACCTCGGCCAGGATCTCCCGCCCGCTGCCACCCGCGGCCAGGGACCGCCTGCTCGTCACGATGAGCCGCACCGCGTCCATGCGCTGCCCCCGTCTGTCCCGACGCGCTCCCGCGCGTACGCCTGCCCGAACTCCCTAGTTCACTACCCAGAGTGAAGGGGCGTGAGACCAAAAGCCAGAGGAAGACGGAAAATTGCGGACAACAATTCGGATTCGAGTCGCATTTTGGTTACGCAGCGTACAAACGGACTTTGCTACTCCTGGACCGGGAACCTCCGCTCGTTCCGGTCGATCTTCGCGTCCAGCGCCGCCAGCGGGTCGATGCCGAGCACCTCGCACAGCTGCAGCAGATACGCGAGCACGTCGGCGACCTCGTCGGTGACGCGGGGCGCGGCGTCGGGGTCGGTCATGACGCGGGCCGACTCCTCGGGGGTCAACCACTGGAAGATCTCGACCAGTTCGGAGGCCTCCACGCTGAGCGCGGCGACCAGGTTCTTGGGCGTGTGGTATTGCTGCCAGTTCCGCGCGGCCGCGAAATCGGCCAGGCGGCGTTGCAGTTCGGCCAGGTCCAGGTGATCAGTCACGGTCCAGGTGTACCACCGTGACACCCTCCGCCCCGGCGGCCCACGAGGCGTCACTGACCGTGCCGACGAGCCGGATGTGCCCCCGTTCGCACATCCGGGACGCCAGCCGCAGCAGTTCCAGCCGCTGCCGTCCGTCCAGGCCCCGGTCGAAGCCGTCGGCGAGGACGGTGAGGGTCTGGAGCGCGGCGGGCACCTCGCCGGCCGGGTCGACCTCCAGCACACCCGGTCCGGTGAGCAGGACCAACGCGAGGGCCACGTAGCGCAGTTCACCGTCGCCGAGCCGCCGCAGGTCCGTGAGGACGCCGTCGCCCCGGTCGAGCGTCGCACGGACCGCTCCCGTTGCCTCCTCCGCCCGGGCGAGGACGTCCGCGACCGGCCCGGCGCAGCCGGCGCGTACCGCCGCCACGAACAGCGCGTGCCGCCGTCCGCACTCGGTGCGGGTGCGCTCCAGTACGTCGGCCAGATTGCCGCAGCCGCGGAGCAGCCGGCCGGACCCGGACGGCACGGGGCCGCGCATCCTGGCGGGCTGGGGGTCACAGGCGAAGACGGAGCGCAGGGCGACCACCATCTGCTCGGCGGCAGCCAGCACCCTGCGCTGGCCGGGTGTCTTGCCGGCCACCCGCAGCGGCAGCAGGGCCGTGCCGAGCCGGTCGTCCGGCAGCGGGCCGCGGGTCACGGGCGTGGGCCCGGCCGTGTGCCAGGCGGCCTGGACGGCGCGCTTGCCGGGGTCGCGCAGGGCGGTCTCCAGGAGGACGAGGCCGTCGGCCGTCAACCGTTCGCCCACGACGCGCAGTTCGGGCTCGGCCTGCACGGCCACGTCGAGCCGGACCGGGCCCGCGGGGCCGTCGGCCGTGCAGCCGATGCGGAAGCCGCGGCGGCGCTGCGCGTCGGGCCGGGCCCGCTCCGGCACACAGGCGACGGGGTCCGGGAACGCCTCGCCGAGCCCGGCACCGCCCCCGAGCCGGGCCAGGGCCTCGTACGCCCGCAGCGCGCTGGTCTTGCCGCAGCCGCTGGGGCCGGTGAGGAGGGTGAGCGGCCCGAGCGGGAAGGCGGCGCGGCGGTGGGTGGTGAACGCGGCCAGGCGCAGTTCGGTGAGGCGGGGGCGGGAGCGGTCGGGGTGCGCGACGCCCGCGGGAGGTACGGGGGATGTGGGGGGTGTGGGTGCGGGGGGCTGGGTCATATCCGGACGGTAGGGCTCCGGCGACAGGACGAACCGTTCCGTCTCCGGGCCTTTCCTACGATCGAGCTACCGTCACACCGATCGAGCCGCCGTCACACCCCGGGAAGCCCGGCTCCCTCCATCAGTCCCGTCACCTCGGTGCCCGCCGGTGTCAGCAGGAACACGTTGCGGTCGACGCGGTGCATCCCGCTCGCCAGGCCGAAGACGACGCCCGTGCTGAAGTCGAGGACGCGCTTGGCGACCTCCGTCTCCGCGCCGGTCAGGTCGAGCAGCACGGGCACCCCCGCCATCAGCCGCTCGGCGACGTCGCGGGCGTCGGCGAAGACGTTCACCCGCAGGACGACGAAGCGGCGGCGCGTCTCCGTCTCGGCCTCGGGTATGGAACGGTGGCCGACGGAGGACGGCCAGGCGTCCCGGCCCCGCAGCGGCACGACCTGGGCGAGCCCCTCCCACTGTTCGTCGGTGACATCGTGGCTGTTCACCGGCATGCTCCGTCCTGGCTCGCGCTGACTGTCTGCATCGGGCAATTCTTGCGCAGAGTCACCCGTTCGGCCCAACTGCGACACGCTCCGCGACCTCAATGCACCTCACAACGGCCGGAAGGCGGCTGTGTGACGGGCGTAACCCCTGGTGATCAAGCGGTGTGACAGCGGTGTAACGGGCGATTCGTACTCTCTAGGGCATGACCACGACCCCCGGGACCCGGCAGGAGACGCGGCAGGTGCGCACCGTCTGCTCCTACTGCGGTGTGGGCTGCGGCCTCGTCCTCGACGTCGGGGCGGGCCCGGACGGCCGCCGCAAGATCTTCAAGGCGTCCGGCGACAAGGCGCATCCGGCGAACGCGGGGCGGCTCTGCACCAAGGGCGCGACCACGGCCGACATGCTCGCCGCGCCCGGACGGCTGACCAGCGCGCTGGTGCGGGACGACCGGGGCGAGGAGGCGGTGCCGGCGCCGGTGGCCGACGCGATCGCCGAGACCGCGGCGCGACTGCGGGCCATCGTGGACGAGCACGGGCCGGACGCGGTCGCCTTCTACGTCTCCGGGCAGATGAGCCTGGAGGCGCAGTATCTGGCCAACAAGCTGGCCAAGGGGTTCGTGCGGACGAACGGGATCGAGTCGAACTCGCGGCTGTGCATGGCGAGCGCGGGCACCGGCTACAAGCTGTCGCTGGGGGCGGACGGGCCGCCCGGGTCGTACGAGGACTTCGATCAGGCGGACGCCTTTCTCGTCATCGGGTCGAACATGGCCGACTGCCATCCGATCCTCTTCCTGCGGATGATGGAGCGGGTCAAGGCGGGCGCCAAGCTGATCGTCGTAGATCCCCGGCGGACCGCGACCGCCGCCAAGGCCGATCTGTTCCTGCAGGTCAAGCCGGGGACCGACCTGGCGCTCCTGAACGGTCTGCTGCAGCTGCTGCACGAGGGCGGGCACACCGACCCGGAGTTCATGGCCGCGCACACCGAGGGCTGGGAGGCCCTGCCCGGGTTTCTCGCCGACTACGCCCCGGCCGCGGTCGCGGAGATCACCGGGATCGCGGAGGACGATCTGCGCACCGCCGCCCGGATGGTCGGCGAGGCGGGCAAGCGGTGGATGAGCTGCTGGACCATGGGGCTCAACCAGTCCACGCACGGCACCTGGAACACCAACGCCCTGGTCAATCTGCATCTGGCGACGGGGGCGATCTGCCGTCCGGGCGCCGGGCCGTTCTCCCTCACCGGTCAGCCCAACGCCATGGGCGGTCGCGAGATGGGGTACATGGGCCCGGGGCTGCCGGGGCAGCGGTCGGTGCTCGTGGACGAGGAGCGGGCGTTCGTCGAGGACGTGTGGGAGCTGCCGCCGGGGACCCTGCGCAAGGACGGCGTCGGCAAGGGCACCGTCGAGATGTTCCGGAAGATGGCCGACGGGGAGATCAAGGCCTGCTGGATCATCTGCACCAACCCGGTCGCCTCGGTCTCCAACCGCCGTACGGTCATCGAGGGCCTGGAGGCCGCCGAGTTCGTCGTCACGCAGGACGTGTTCACCGACACCGAGACGAACGCGTACGCCGATGTCGTCCTGCCGGGCGCGATGTGGACCGAGGCGGAGGGCGTCTTCGTCAACAGCGAGCGCAACCTCACGCTGACCCGGCCGGCCGCTGACCCGCCCGGGGAGGCGATGGCCGACTGGCGGATCATCGCGGAGGTGGCGTGCGCGATGGGGTACGAGAAGGGGTTCTCGTACGACAGCGCCGAGCAGGTCTTCGAGGAGATCCGGCGGTTCTGGAACCCGAAGACCGGGTGGGACCTGCGCGGGGTGTCCTACGAGCGGCTGCGCGAGACGCCCGTGCAGTGGCCGGCCGCGCGGGAGGACGGGCCGGAGCGCAATCCCATCCGCTACGTCGGTGACGACGGGCTCCGTTTTCCGACGGCCTCGGGGCGGGGCGTGTTCTTCGCGCGCCCGCATCTGCCCGCCGCCGAGATGCCGGACGACGACTATCCGTTCGTGCTCAACACCGGGCGGGTGCAGCACCAGTGGCACACGCTCACCAAGACCGGGAAGGTCGCGAAGCTCAACAAGCTGAACTCCGGGCCCTTCGTGGAACTCCACCCGCTGGACGCGGCCGCGCTCGGCGTCGCGGAGGGCGATCTGGTCGAGGTCGCCTCGCGGCGCGGGCGGGCCGTGCTGCCCGCGGTGGTGACGGACCGGGTGCGGCCGGGGTGCTGTTTCGCTCCGTTCCACTGGAACGACCTGTTCGGCGAGTATCTGAGCATCAACGCGGTGACGAGTGACGCGGTGGATCCGCTGTCGTTCCAGCCGGAGTTCAAGGTGTGCGCCGTCTCGCTGGCGAAGGTGTCCGCGCCGGCACCGGCACCGGCGCCTCTCCCCGCCGAGGCGCTCGTGCCGACGGAGGTGACCCCGGGCGCCGCCGATCCCTTCGGCCTGGAACCCTCCCCTCCCCCGGTCCTCTCCGCACAGGAACGCCGGTATCTCACCGGCTTCCTCGCCGGGCTCCGCTCGGGCACCCTCGGCGGAGTCCCGGTGCTGCCGCCCGACGCGCCCTTCTCCGCCGAGCACGCCCTGTGGGTCAACGGGGTCCTCGCCGGCATGTACTCCCGGACCTCCGGGACATCGACCGCCCCGCCGCAGGAACCCGCCGGGCGCGAGATCGTCGTGCTGTGGGCCTCGCAGACCGGGAACGCCGAGGAGTTCGCCTCCGCCACCACCGAGCGGCTGACCGCGACCGGGCATCGCGCCCGCCTCGTCGGCATGGACGAGGCCGATGTCGGGGCACTCGCCCGCACGGCCGATCTGCTCTTCATCACCAGCACGTTCGGGGACGGCGACGCGCCCGACAACGGCAGCGGCCTCTGGGACGCGCTCGCCGACGCCGGGGCCCCGCGGCTGGACGGGGTGCGGTACGCCGTGCTCGCCTTCGGCGACTCCTCCTACGACGACTTCTGCGGGCACGGGCGGCGGCTGGACGCGCGGCTCGACGAGCTGGGCGGGGTGCGGCTGGCCCCGCGTGCGGACTGCGAGCCGGACTACGAGCCCTCCGCCGGGGAGTGGCTGGACCAGGTGCTCTCGGCGCTGGGCGACACGAGCACGGCTCCGGCCCCGACCTCGGCCCCGACCCCGACCTCGGCCGAGCAGCCGAGGACCAGGTCCAAGCCCGCCGCCACCGCCGCCCGGCTCGTCGGCAACGAGTTGCTCAGCCGGCCCGGCGCGGGCAAGGAGGTCCGCCGGTTCACCTTCGACACGAGCGGGACGGACCTGGCGTACGAGGCCGGGGACGCGCTCGGTGTGCGGCCGGTCAACGCGCCCGCCCTCGTGGACGAGTGGCTGGCGGTGACCGGCCTGGACGGGACAACATCCGTGCAGGTCAAGGGCGTTGGCGAGGTGCCGTTCGCCGAGGCCCTGCACCGGCACTTCGACATCACGCGGATCACGCCCGACCTGCTGCGCTTCGTCGCCGAACGCGCCCGGGACAAGCACGAGTTGCGCAGGCTGCTGCGGCCCGACAACAAGGACGGGCTGGCGCAGTGGAGCTGGGGACGGCAGGCCGTGGACGTGATCGCCGAGTACGCGGTGCGGGCGAGTGCCGAGGAGTGGGCCGGGGTGCTGCGGGGGCTCCAGCCGCGGCTGTACTCCATATCGTCCAGCCCGCTGGTGGACGCCCGGCGGGTGTCGCTGACGGTGTCCGTGGTGCGGTACGAGAATCTGCACGGCCGGGCGCGCGGCGGGGTCTGCTCGCCCTTCCTGGCGGATGCCGAAGCGGACACGGAGGTACCCGTGTTCGTGCAGCGCTCCCCGCACTTCCGGCCTCCGGGCGACGCCTCGACGCCGATGGTCATGGTCGGCCCGGGCACGGGGGTCGCGCCCTTCGTCGGTTTCCTCCAGGAGCGGCGGGCGCTCGGCCACCGGGCTCCCAACTGGCTGTTCTTCGGCGAGCAGCACCGCGCGACGGACTTCTACTACGAGGACGAACTGACCGCGCTGCTCCACGAGGGCACCCTCACCCGCCTGGACACCGCCTTCTCCCGTGACCAGCGCAACAAGGTGTACGTGCAGGACCGGATGCGCGAACACGGGCCCGAGCTGTGGCACTGGCTCTGCGAGGGGGCCCGCTTCTACGTCTGCGGCGACGCCTCCCGCATGGCCAAGGACGTGGACCGGGCCCTCAAGGACATCGCGGTGACGCACGGCGGACTGAGCGAGACGGAGGCCACCGCGTACGTGAAGCAGCTCGCGGCGGACAAGCGGTACGTGCGGGACGTGTACTGACCCGCGGGGCCACGGGTCCTGAACCACGGGCCGACCGGCACCGCTCCACGGGCTTTACGTCTCCTACCTGATGAAGACGCCGCTGTGGCCGGCGGCGGTGACCGCTCCCGCGTCGGCGTTCACCGGGGCCTGGCAGCCTCGTCCGCGCTTGCTGTCGGGGGCCCGTGGCGCGGTCCGGTCCGGATTGTCGCGACGGCGCTGCTGCTGACGCCGGCGCTGCGCAGCGCGGCCGCGGCGGCGAGGGCACACCGCCCCACCGCGGCGACCGTCTCCCGCATCGCCCTCCAGGTCGGCAACAGGGACGGCAGGGCGCTCGCCCCGCACTTCACCCTGCCCCGACAGGGTGTCCGTGTCCGCCGGCGCCCATTCACGGCGTCGCCGCAGACGCTGTCGGGCGCGGATGTGGGGCGGTCGCTCGCCGGGACGGACCGAGTGCGGTCAGCCCGTGGTGCGGACGAACCGGAGGGCGGCGGTGACCGTGGTCAGGCCGCGGATCATGCCCAGCTGGTTCCAGCCCAGGCCGAACTGGTCCCGGTCCACGGTGAACTCGGTGTCCAGGGTGAGCCCGGTGGCGTCCCCGTCCGTCAGGCGGGCGGTGAGGGACAGCGGCCTGCTGATGCCGCGCACGGTCAGCTGGCCGACGACGTGCACCTGGTCGCCGTCGCGGAGCTCGGCGCTGCGGGCCGCGAAGGTGATCTCGGGGTGGTGGTCGGCGTCGAAGAAGTCGGCGGACCTCAGATGGGTGTCGCGCTTGGCGTTCCCGGTGTCGAGGGAGGCGACGTCGAAGGTCAGGGTGCCGACGGCGGACCCCGTCGGGCCGGACCTCGCCCGTGCCGCTCAGCGCGCCGAATCCGCCCTTCACGGTGACCAGGCCCCACATGGTCTTGTGCCGGATGCCCACGGTCGAGGCGGTCGCGTCGAGCTGCCAGAGTCCGGTTTCCACGGCGACGGTCATGATCCTGCTCCCACTCGTATCGTCCAAATTTGGATGACTGTTATGAGTGCACGCTAGCGGCTGGTCCAAATTTGAACAACCCCCTGCTCCAAATTTGGACGACACGTAGACTGGACGGCATGGCCGACCCCGAGGAGCACCCCGCCGACCTGCCCGGATGTCCCTCCGCCGAGGGCACCGGGCTGCTGCCCCCCGAGCTGCGCGCCTGGATGCTGCTGCTCGCCGCGACGGGAGCGGTGGAGCAGCGGCTGCGGGCGGCCGTGAAGGAGAAGCTGGACATCTCGCACGACGAGTTCCTGATCCTGTGCCTGCTCGCCGAGCAGCCCGAGGGCGGCCTGCGCATGACGCGCGTCGCGGAACTCCTCGGCCGCCCCAAGACCCGCCTCACCTACCAGATCGCCTGCCTCCAGCACGCCGGCCTCGTCACGCGCAGGTCGGTGTGCGGGGACAAGCGCGGCATCGAGGTCGCCCTGACGGAGAAGGCCCGGGGCCTTCTGGCCGAGGCCTCCGGAGCGCTCGCCGAGACGGTCACCGAGGGCCTGGCCCGCTTCATGGGGCCGGACCAGTGCGCGGCGATGCGTGGGCTGGTGCCGGACCTCGCCGAGGAGTCCCGCCCGGAATGAGGGGCGCCCGGAGCGGGGCGCTGTTCTCTACAGCGTCGTAGAATTCGGGAACACGGGCGCGACGACGGTCGTTGACCCGAGTACACACCACACATGAGGAGCGAGTTCTTGTCCGCCAGACCGACGGACCCTCCGGGGCACAGTCCCCGACCATCCCGCCACGACATGACTGATCGCGGCACACGGCGGGGTGGTGTCGGATGAGTGCCGCCGAGGCCTTGCTGGGCCTGCTCGCCGTGTTCGTGCTGACCGCCGGCACCGGCTACTTCGTGGCCCAGGAGTTCGCCTACGTCTCCGCCGACCGGCTCGCCCTCGCGCGTGCGGCCGACGCCGGGGACCACAAGGCCGCCCGGGCCCTGAAGGTCCTGGAGCGGCTGTCGTTCATGCTGTCGGGCGCGCAGCTCGGCATCACCGTCACCGGCCTGGTCGTCGGCTTCATCGCCGAGCCGTCGGTGTCCGCGCTGCTGAGGCCCGCCCTGTCCGGGCTCGGCCTGCCCGACGCGGCCGTCAGCGGTATCGCCGTCGTCCTCGCCTTCGTGCTGGCCACGGTCGTGCAGATGGTGCTGGGCGAGCTGGCCCCGAAGAACCTCGCGATCGCCGTGCCCGAGCGGCTGGCGAAGGCGCTGGCCCCGTCCACGCTGGCGTATCTGAAGGTCGTCGGCCCCGTCGTCCGCGTCTTCGACAACGCGGCGAACAAGCTGCTGCGCAAGGTCGGTATCGAGCCGGTCGAGGAACTGCACCACGGCGCCACGCTGGAGGAGCTGGGCCATCTGATCGGCGAATCCCACGAGCAGGGCGCGCTGCCGAAGGACACCGCCGCGCTGCTGGACCACGCGCTGGAGTTCTCCGAGCGCTCCCTCGACGAGGTGATGGTGCCGCGCGCGGACGCCGTCTTCGTCCGCAAGGACGCCGGTGCCGAGGAGGCGATCGGCCTGATCGCCGAGCACGGCCACTCCAACTACCCGGTCCTCGGCGACCACCCGGACGACATCGCGGGTGTGCTGGGCGTGCGCGAGCTGATGGCGCTGCCCGCCGCCCGTATCGCCGGCGCGACCGCCGGTGAGGTGGCCCGGCGGCCCCTGCTGCTGCCGGACACGCTCGCGCTGCCCGACGCGGTGACGCGGATGCGGGAGCAGGACGACGAGTTCGCGGTCGTCCTCGACGAGCACGGCGGCGTGGCGGGCATCGTCACCTACGAGGACATCGCCGAGGAACTGGTCGGTGACATCGCGGACGAGTCGGACACCGTCACCGTGCTCGCCGTCGCGGACGGCGACGGCTGGCTGGTGGACGCCGGGCGCCGGCTGGACGAAGTGGCCGAGGCCACCGGCGTCCGGCTGCCGGAGGACGACGACTACGACACCGTGGCCGGCCTGGTCGTGGACCGGCTCGGCCGCTTCCCGACGGTCGGCGACAGCGTCACGGTCGAGCTGCCCGAGGGCGGCCGCGCCGTGATCGACGTCCGCACGCTCGACCGGCATGTCGCCGACCGGGTGCGGATCAGCCCGCTCGTGGAAGCCGAGGAGATGGCGTGAGTTTCCCCATGGCGGTCTTCGTGACCGTGCTGCTGCTGATCGGCAGCGGTTTCTTCGTGGCGGCCGAGTTCGCGCTGGTCGCCGCCAAACGGCACCGCATGGAGAAGGCGGCGGCCGAGGGGCGGCGCGGCGCCGGGGCGGCACTGGCCGGTATCCGCGAGCTGTCGCTGATGCTGGCCGGCGCCCAGCTGGGCATCACCGTGTGCACGCTGGGCCTGGGCTCGGTGTCCAAGCCGGCGATCTCGCACGAACTGGACCCGCTGCTGCACAAGCTGGGCCTGCCCAGTGCCGTGAGCTACGGCGTGGCCTTCGCCGTGGCGATGGTCGTGGTGGTGTTCCTGCACATGGTGGTCGGCGAGATGGCGCCGAAGTCCTGGGCGATCGCCCACCCCGAGCGTTCGGCGATGCTGCTCTCCCCGCCCTTCCGGGCCGTGGTGCGGGCCGTGCGGCCGCTGATCCGGCTGCTCAACGCGGTGAGCAACGCGCTGGTACGGCTGTGCCGGGTGGCCCCGCGCGACGAGCTGGCCTCGGTGCACGACCGGGAGCAGCTGACGCACCTGGTGGAGGAGTCCGAGCGGCTCGGCCTGATCAGCGCGACCGACTCGGAGCTGCTGACCCGTTCGCTGACCGAGCCGGAGACGCCGGTGGCGGCGCTGCGGATCCCGGCCGCGGAGATCACCTGGGCCGAGGGCGGCGCGGACGTCGACGCGCTGTTGCGTTTCGCCGCCGAGCACGACCGCACCCGGCTGCTCGTCCGGGAGAACGGCGTCGTCCTCGGCTCGGTCCACGCCCGTGACGCCCTGGTCGCCCGGGCCCGGGGGCGTGCCACGACCGCGCGGGAACTGGCCCGGCCGGTGCCCGAGCTGACGGAGGCGACCACGGTCGCGGACGCGATCGAGGTGCTGCGCCGCCGCCGGGCTTCCCTGGCCGTCGTCCGCGACCCCGACGGCGGGCTCACCGGACTGGTCACCCTGGACGACCTGCTGGCCCGTCTGATGCAGCCGGCCGCGGCGGCCTGACCGGGGCGGGACCGAACATCCAGCACATCTGCACACCGCCGGCCAGGACGCCGTAGGACGGTGCACCCGGCGCCAAGTCCGTCCCGCGGCATGAGAACTTGGCGCCGAAGTGCCCGCTTCGGAATTCGGGAGGCAATACACCCGTGTGCCGCCGGGCGACGGGATATGTGAAGGAGTGTGCGCAATTCGGTGACCTCGTGGTCATGGCGGTGAAGGCGGTCGCCGGAAATCCGGGTGCGGCGTCGGCGGGCGGCTGGCCGTCCGGCTCCGGGGAATGTTTTGATCCTGCGCACGGCGGCGCCGCGGATGCGGAATCCCGGTTCCCGGAATCCCGCGATCACCCGCGCCGCTCCGCCATTGCGCACATTCACGCGAAGGGAAACACCCCCATGAACCTCACCCCCCGGGTCGACATCGCCGAGCTCTCCGACGCGGACCTGGACCAGGTCTCCGGCGGCAACGCGGGCGGCGCTGCCTCCGCGGGCCTCGCGGGCGGCCTCTCCGCCGGCCTGGTCGGGCCGCTGACCGCCGAGGTCTGCGGGAACCTGCAGGCGGCGCTGTCGACCGAGGGCGCCGCGGCGGGCGCGAACGCGGGCGTTCACACGACCTCGCTCTGATAAACCCCGCGCGAAGGGCCCCGGGAGGCTTCCCGGGGCCCTTCGCCGTGCCACGCGCCCCTGCCGGACGTCGCAATGTTGAGGAATTCGCGAAGATCATGACGGAATTCTGGACATGACGGGGGCGGTCGACACGGCGAAGGGGGATGACGCAGACTTGCAGCGGCCCTCAGACCCCGGCTGTAAAGCGATAGGACCAGCCCAGTGAAATCCGACTCGACCAAGACCGAAGAACTGCCCATCTACGAAAGCCTCGTGCGCGAACGCGGTGACGTCGTGGAGGAGGCCCGCGTGGTGGCCGAGGAGACGCAGCACCAGGTGACGCAGGCACTGAACGGTGTCACGACGACGGGTCGTGGCCCCGGTTCCTGAGTGAGAAACGCCACCGGGGGGCCGCGGCTCTGCCTCCCGGGCCGAAGGCCCACTCCATCCCCGGTTCCGTCACACAGCGGAACAGACGCCGCACGGACGGCGTGCACAGCGCGGTCATGACCGCGGCGGCCACCAGGGTGGCCGTGAGCGCGCCGACGGGTCCCCGGACCCAGGCCGGTTCGTACCAGCCCCAGTACTTGGCGGCCTGCGCGACGAAGCCGTGCAGCAGATAGCCGCACAGCGTGCCCGCGCCCAGCACCGTGAACCACATCCGGCGTCCCGGCACCCAGGCGAGGAAACAGGCCACCAGGACGACCGAGCAGCCGAAGGCGGCCAGGGTCATCAGGGGGCCGTACCAGAAGGGCGCGGCCAGGGCCCGGGCGCTGTCGGCGTGGAAGAACCAGGCGTAGTTCATCCGCGGAACCGCCCAGTACGCCACGGCGAGCGCGCAGCCGGCCACCGGCACGGCGAGGATGCGCGCCTTGCGCCGGCGCACCAGCCGGAAGTGCTCCGGCCGCAGCAGCAGCCCGAAGACGAAGTACGGCAGGAACTGCAGGGTGCGCTGCAGGTCGAGGTCGTTGCCGATGGACGGCGAGAGCGTCGCCAGCATCGCGATGACGAAGGCCAGCGGCAGCGGCCACCGCACATGACGCCAGAGCGGCGTGGTCAGCCGCCAGACGAACAGGGCCGCCAGGAACCAGGTCAGGTACAGCGGATCCAGCAGGCTGATCGGCCGGTCGGGGTCCTGGCTCGTCCAGCGGGTGAACAGGGTGTACGCCGTCTCGAACACGACGTACGGGACGACGACACCGGTAACCAGGCGCTTCAGCTTCCCCGGGCTTCCGTCGAAGGTGCGCGAGAAGTAGCCGGAGATGATGATGAACGCCGGCATGTGGAAGGCGTAGACGAGCATGTAGAGCGCGGTGACGGCTCTGCTGCCCGGCCGCAACGGCTCCCATGCGTGCCCGACGGCCACCAGCACGATCGCCAGGTACTTGGCGTTGTCGAAGAACGCGTCCCGCTGCCGGGCCGGTCGGGCCGGCGCGTCCTGCTCCTTCGGCCGAGTGGCCCGGCCTTGTCCGGCCGCCGGGCGGGCCGTTGTCACCGTGTCACTCACGGGCCCTCCCCCAGCGACTCGAAGCGGCTGTGCCTCGTCTTGCGTGGAGTAAGGGAGTGGTGTCTGCGCAGAACATCGCCCGCACCCTAATCACAGGGCCGTGCCCTCGTTCAACTCGTAACGGGGGTGACTCGCTTCGGTTCATGCCCGGGTATACGTATCGAGACGGGCGATCGTCTCCGCGAGGGCTGCGGTGAAGGGATGGTGCGGCTCGGTCAGGACCCTTCGGGCCGGGCCCTGTTCGACGAGTTCGCCCGCGTCCAGTACGGCGATGCGGTGGGCGAGTGCGGCCGTGTCCAGGTCGTGGGTGATGAGCACGAGGGCGAGGTCGTCGCGGTCGCGGACCAGTGCGGTGAGCAGGTCGAGGATGCCGCGCCGGGTGACGGTGTCGAGGCCGGAGGTGATCTCGTCGCAGACCAGGACCCGGGGGCGGGCGAGGAGGGCCCGGGCGAGGGCGGCGCGCTGGAGTTCACCGCCGGAGAGCTCGCCGGGGCGGCGGCGGACGACGGACTCCGGGAGGCCGAGGCTCGCGAGCGTGGTCAGGGCCTCGTCCGTGGCCGTCTTCTCGTCGGTGCCGCGCAGCCGGACGGCGGTGCGGGCGACCTGGGCGAGGACGGGCCGGTGCTCGTCGAAGGCGGCCCGGGCGTCCTGGAAGACGTACTGCACGGCGGCCAGTTGGGCACGGCTGCGCCGCCGCAGGCTGCGCGGCAGCGAGGTTCCGTCGAGCAGGATCTCGCCGTCGTGGTCCCGGTGGAGTCCGGCGAGGCAGCGGGCGAGGGTGGTCTTGCCGCTGCCCGAGCGGCCGACCACGGCGAGGCATTCGCCGGGGTGCAGGGCGAGGTGGGGGGCGCGCAGGACGGTGGTGGTGCCGTTGCCGTGCCGGGCCGTGAGGTGGGTGATGCGGAGGACGGGGGGACGGACCTGGTCGGGGGTGTCCTCGGCCTGGGGGCGGTCGGGTTCCGGCGGGGCGGGGTGACGGGCGAGGGCGCGGCTTTCGTCGTCCCGCTTCACGTCAGCGCCGCCCTCATCGGAGAAAGCCGTACGGGACTCGGCGAGCAGACGGCGGGTCCAGTCGTGGCGGGGTGCGCGCCACAGGCGTTCGGCCGGTCCCGACTCGACGACCCGGCCCGCGCGCAGGACGAGGACCTCGTCCGCGAGCGCGCGGACCACGTCCAGGTCGTGGCTGAGCAGGACGACCGCGATACCGCGGGCCGCGACCGCCGCCAGCTGGTCGACGATGCCGCGCTTGGTCAGCGCGTCCTGGCCCGTGGTGGGTTCGTCGGCGACGATGACGCGTGCGCCGAGGAGGAGGGCCTGGGCGAGGACGACGCGTTGTTGCTGGCCGCCGGAGAGCTGGTGGGGGTAGCGGCGCAACAGGACTTCGGGATCGCGGAGTTGGGCCGCCTTCAGGGCTTCGCGTACGCGTTCCCGGGCCGCCGTGCGGCGCTCGGCCCGGGGCAGGTGACGTACCTGGGCGCGGGCGATGTCGTCGAGCAGGGCGCTGACGCGGCGGGCCGGGTTGAGGACGGCGGCGGGGTGCTGGGGCACGTATCCGACCGGTCCGGCCCCGGACCGTCGTACCTCCCCGGTGACCAGGGCGCCCGGCGGATACTCCCCCAGCAGTGCGAGGCCGGTGGTGGTCTTGCCGCTCCCGGAGGCACCGACCAGGGCGGTCACCCGGCCGGGGAGCACGCGCAGGTCCACCCCGTCGACGATGGCCCGGCCGGCGATCTCGACGCGCAGGTCACGGATCTCGGCGACCGGATCGGTTGCGTGGCTCACGGGCGGCGTCCTTTCTTGTCCAGTGCGGCGTCGAAGAGCAGGTTGGTGCCCGTCGTCAGCGCGACGATCAGCAGCGCGGGCACGACCACGGCCCAGGGCTGGATGAACAGGCCCGTGCGGTTGCGGTCGACCATGACCGCCCAGTCGGCGGCGTCCGGGGCGACGCCCACGCCGAGGAACGCGGCCGTCGACACCAGATACAGCACGCCGGTCAGCCGGACACCGGCGTCGGCGGCCAGGGTGCGCAGGGCGGAGCGGCCGACGTAGCCGACGGCCACGCGCCACCACGACTCGCCCTGCATGCGCAGCGCCTCCACGGCGGGCCGGGCCGCCGCCTCGGCCGCCGAAGCCCGTACGATCCGGGCGGCGTCGGGCACGTTCACCAGCGCGACGAGCAGCGCGAGTCCGGCCGCGCCCGGCGAGAACACGGACGCCACCAGCAGGATCAGCAGCAGCGACGGTACGGCGAGCAGCACGTCCAGCGGCCGCATCAGCAGTTCCTCCAGCCACCGTGCGCGGGTGACCGCCGCGGCGAGACCGACCGGCAGGGCGACGGCGTAGGCGAGGGCCGTCGCGGCGAGCGCGGTCAGCACGACCGTAAGGCCGCCGTGCAACACCTGCTGCCAGACGTCCCGGCCGACGAAGTCGGTGCCGAGCCAGTGGCCGCCGCCGAGGGTGAAGGAGACGGCGCGGGGGCCGGGCTCGCCCGCGAAGAGGGGCCCCAGGAGGGCGAGAAGCAGCGGGACGGCGACGACGGCGAGGCCGAGCAGCAGTCGGCGCGGGGCCCTCACGCCGCCGCCCCCGTCCGGGGTGTCAGCCGGTACGCCACCACGTCCGCGCCCAGGTTCAGTACGACGGTCAGCACGCCGAACACCACCGCCAGCCCCTGCACCACCGGCACGTCCCGCTCGGCGACGGCGTTGAGCAGGACCGTGCCGAGGCCGGGGATCACGAAGAGCGCCTCCACGACGATGACGCCGCACAGCAGCCAGTCGACGGTGCGGGCGAGTTGCTGGGCGGCCGGGGCCAGGGCATTGGGCAGGGCGTGGGCGTAGCGGACACGGGCGCCGGGGACGCCGTAGCGGCGGGCGTGGGCGGCGTAGGGCGAGGCGAGGGCGTCGACCATGCCGGCCCGGACCAGGCGGGACAGGGAGCAGACCGGGCGGGACAGCAGGACCAGCACCGGCAGGACGAGCACGGCCGGGTGGCCGAGCAGGTCCGTGCCGTAGCCCACGGCCGTCGGCGGCAGCCAGGCCAGCTTCAGCGCGACGACCGTCACCAGCAGCACCCCGAGGGCGAATTCGGGCACGGCGTACACGGCGAGTGTCACGGAGCTGACCAGCCGGTCGATCAGCCGCCCCTCGTGGTGGGCGGCGAGCACGCCGAGCCCGAAGCCGAGCGGGACGAGCAGGGCGACGGTGAGCGCGGCCAGCAGCAGGCTCGGGCCGAAACCGTCGGCGACGTAGTCGACGACCGGGCGGCCGGAGGTAAGGGAGGTGCCGAAGTCGCCCTGCAGGAGGCCCGTCGCCCAGTCCGCCAGCCGTACGTACGCGGGCCGGTCCAGCTCCAGGGTCTCGCGGATCGCCGCGATGCGCGCGGGGTCGGGCTGGTCGCCCGCGAGGGCCACGGCGGCGTCGCCCGGGAGGGCCTCGGTGAGGGTGAATACCAGCAGCACCACGGCCACGGTCTGTACGAAGCCGAGGGTGAGGCGCCGGGCGACGAAGGAGCGGAGGCCGCCGGGCGCCACGCTCGACGTACGGCTGCCGCGCCGTCGTGGCTGGTCGCGCCCCGCGGCGGAGCCGCATGTCGATACAGCCCCGCGCCCCTTCAGGTCCGTCACGTCAGCCATACCTTGTCGAATCGGGCCCAGTCGAGGGTGTTGGCCGGGGCCTTGGTCTCGACTCCCCTGACCTTGCGGGCCGTGCCGAGGATCCAGTCGGCGAAGCCCCAGACAAGGAAGCCGCCCTCGGCGTAGAGCCGGCGCTGCATCCGCTCGTAGACGGCGGACCGCTCGGTCTTGTCGCGGGTGGACTGCGCCTGCTGGTAGAGGGCGTCGAAGTCCTTGTGCCGCCACCGGGTGGCGTTGGTCGTGGAGTCGGTGAGCAGCCGCTGGGAGATGTGGGCCTCGATGGGCATGGCGCCGGAGCGGTAGCAGCACAGGGTGCCGCCGTCGAGGATGTCGCTCCAGTAGGAGTCCTTGCTGCCCATCCGCACGTCGATCGTGACGCCGGCCTTGGCGGCCTGGTCCCGGAAGATGCCGGCGGCCTCGGTGAAACCGGCGGCGACGGCCGAGGTGTCCAGGGTGACCTTCAGCTTCTCGGCGCCGGCCTTCTTCAGCAGGGCGCGGGCACGGTCGAGGTCCTGCTCGCGCTGGGGCAGACCGTCGGCGTAGTACTCGTAGCCCTTGCCGAACAGGTCGTTGCCGGCCTCGCCCGCGCCGGACAGGGCGCCGTCGACGAGTTCCTTCCGGTCGGCGATGAGGAAGAACGCCTCCCGCACCCGCCGGTCGTCGAAGGGCGGCCGGTCGGTCTTCATGCAGAACGCCTGCATGGCGCTGTTGCGCAGCCGGACGATCTCGATCTGGCCCCGGCCCTCGTGGGCGCGGGCGGTGGTGGGGTTGAGTTCGTGCGCGTACTCGACCTGGCCCGCGAGGAGGGCGTTGACGCGCGCGGATTCCTCGTTGGCGACCACGAATTCGAGCTCGTCGAGGTACGGGGCACCGTCCCAGTGGTCCTCGTACCGGCGGAAGACGGCGGAGCGGCCGGGCGCGAAGGAGACGAAGCGGAAGGGGCCGGAGCCGATCGGCTTCTTGTCGAAGTCGCCGGCGTGCTCGGGGACGATGTACGCGCCGAACGCGGCCAGGACGTTGGGGAATTCGGCCGTGGGGCGCTTGAGGACGAACTCGACCGACCGCTCGCCGGTGGCGCGGCTGGCGTCGAGGTCGATGGGTTCCAGGGAGGCCTTGGCGCGGAACGCCTGCTTCGGGTCGGCGATCCGGCGGTAGCTGTGGAGGACGTCCTGAGCGGTGACCGGCCTGCCGTCGTGGAAGGTGGCCTCGCGCAGGGTGATCTGCCAGCGGTCGAGGGTCTTGTTCGCCTCCCACGCGGCGGCGAGGCGGGGACTGGCGGAGAGGTCGGCGTCGTAGTCGGCGAGCTTGTCGTAGAGGGCCTTGGCGCGGGCGACGTCGGCGAACAGGCTGGCCAAGTGCGGGTCGAGGGTCTCGCTGGCGCCGCCGCCGGCGAAGGCGGCGCGCAGCCGTCCGCCGCGCTTCGGCTTACCCCCGCTGCCGCTGTCCGTCTTGTCGTCCGTGCCTCCGCCGCAGCCGGTGAGGGCGAGGGCGGCGGCGCCGGTGGTGGCGGCGAGGAAGCCGCGTCGGCGCAGGCCGGGAAAGTGTTCGTCGTGCATGGCTGGTCCTTCGTGTCCTTGGGGTCAGGGGGTGTGGAGGCGCGCGACGACGTGCAGCCGGTCCCCGTCGGTGGTGATGCCGGGCAACTCGCCCTGCTGCCAGCGGGGTTCGGTGCGCGGTCCGGGGCCGTCGTGCAGTTCGAGCACCTCGAAGTCGTGCGCGGCGAGGAAGCGCCGTAGCTCCTGCGGGAACAGCAGACGCCAGGCGGAGTGCTGTGCGGCGGGCGGGGAGCCGTCGTCCGTGGTCCAGACGCGGGTACGGCGCAGGAGTTGGGCGGTGCGGTCGACGGTCAGCGTGGTGTGCGACCGGTAGGCCGTGCCCTGCCAGGCGAACTCGTCGACGGCGGGCCGGTCGAGCAGGTCGGTGCGGCCGAGGAAGTACGCGCCGTTGCGCATCTCGGCGACCAGCAGCCCGCCCGGTGCGAGGGCGTGGCGGCAGGAGGCGAGGAAGCCGTCGAGCTGGTCGTTGGTGTGGCAGTACAGCAGGGAGCTGTCCAGGCAGACGACCGCGTCGAAGGCGTCGTGGCCCAGGTCGAAGCCGTGCAGGTCAGCTGGGACGTACGCGGGGCCGGGATGGCGGTCGCGGGCGTGGGCGAGCATCGCCTCGGAGAGGTCGGCGCCGGTCACGGTCCGGCCGGAGCGGTGCAGGGCGGCGGCGTCGCGGCCGGTGCCGCAGCCCAGGTCCAGGACGCGCGGCCCGGCTGCGTGACGGCGCAGGGTGTTCTCCGTCCACCGGGCGGCCAGTCGCTCGGGGTCGGGGAAGCGGGCCTCGTACAGCTCCGGGTGGTCGGTGAGGAGGTTGCCGGGCACGCCGGTTCGGAAGACGCTCATGCGGTGCTCCGCTCGCGTACCGGTTCCGCGGGCTCCGGCAGCGCCCCGCGGCGGTACAGCCACGCGACCGCGCCCGCCGAGGCCAGCCCGAACAGGGCACAGGAGACCCACGGCAGCCAGGAATGCCCGCCGCGCTCGCCCGTGTCCATGGCCCAGCCGACGGCCGTGTTGCCGAGGGCCGCGGCGATGCCCGAGACGACGTAGAAGATCCCGAAGTAGGTGCCGGTCAGCTCGGGCCGGCCGAAGCGCGGGATCAGCTCCATCACGAACGGCTGCGCGATCATGATGCCGAGGTAGAGCAGCAGCGCGCCCGCCAGGACGGGCACGACACCTGACGCGAGGGCCGGCGGCAGGAAGGCGAGGCCCATCACCGCGAGCCCGACGGCTATCCAACGGGCCCTGTCGCCCTGGGACTTGAGGCGCTTGGTGATTCTCAGCTGGAGCGCCAGGTTGGCGACCGTGCCGACGAGGAAGACGATGCCCGCCGCCCCGTCCCAGCCGGTCGCCTTCCTGGCGCCGTCGGGCAGCAGCAGATACAGCTGGTTCTCCAGGGTGAACATGCCGACCATGGCGAGCGCGAAGGCGACGAAGGCCCGGTTGCCGAGCACTTCGCGCCAGTCCCCGAGGACGCCGCCGCCGCTCGGCTCGACCTTCCGCGCGGGCAGGACGAGGGCCTGCGCCACGGTGAGGACGGCGAAGATCCCGGCGGCGGTGAGCGCGGACGTGCGGAAGTCGACGAGGAGCAGGGCGCTGCCCAGCAGGGGGCCGATGAGCGCGCCGGTCGTGGCGAACACGTTGAACAGCGCGAACGCCTCCGCCTTGCGCTCCCCGGACTCCTGCGCGAGATACGCCCGCACGGCCGGGTTGAACAGCGCCCCCGCAAGCCCGCTCAGCACGGACGCGGCGAGCAGGACCGCCAGCCCGTCGCCGAGCGCGAAGAGCGCGAACCCGAGGGTGCGCAGGGCACAGCCCGCGATGATGACGCCGCGTGCGCCGAGCCGGTCGGAGGCGGAGCCGCCGATGATGAACAGGCCCTGCTGGCTGAGGTTGCGGACGCCGAGGACGATGCCGACGACCGCCGCCGACATGCCGAGGTTCTCCGTGAGGTGGGTGGCGAGGTAGGGGATGAGCAGATAGAAGCCGGTGTTGACGCCGAGCTGGTTGACCAGCAGGAGCCGCACGGCGAGCGGGAAGCGGCGTATCTCATGCCACGTGCGCACGGACCGCCACCTCCTCGACGCCCAGGCCGGCGAGACCGCTGGTGCGGACGACGCCGTCGGTGCCGCCGATCCCGGTCCAGGGGTCGTGGGCGAGCAGCAGATGCCCGTCGAGGTCGGCCCAGCGGGCCCGGTCGGCGAGGTGGACGGCGGGGGCGAGTCCGAGGGTGCTGGCGGTCAGGCAGCCGAGCATCAGGTCGGTGCCGCTGCCCTCGATCAGCTCGGCGATGCGCAGGGCCGCGTGGACGCCGCCGCACTTGGCGAGCTTGACGTTGACGCCTTGGACGCGTCCGGCGAGGCGGCGCACGTCCTCCAGGGTGACGGCGTCCTCGTCGGCGATGACGGGCAGCGGTGCTCGCTGCGCGAGGGCGCCCAGGGCGTCCGGGTCGCCGCTCGGGACGGGTTGCTCGACGGCTTCCACACCGAGGTCGGCGAAGCGCGGCAGCAGGGCGTCCGCCCGGGCCACGGACCAGGCGCCGTTGGGGTCGAGGAGCAGCCGGGCCCGGGGAGCGGCGTCGCGGATGACGCGCACGCGCTCGATGTCGTCCTCGGGGTCGGGGGCTCCCGCCTTGACCTTGATGACCTCGAAGCCGCTCGCGGCAAGCCGCCGGGCCTCGGCCGCCGCACGGGCCAGGGCGGTGATGCCGATGGTGCGGGCGGTCGTGGCGACGGGCGGGGCGGTGGTCCCGAGGAGGCGGTGCACGGGGACGCCCGTGCGTCGGCCGGCCAGGTCGAGCAGCGCCGACTCGACGGCGGCGGTGACCGCGGGCGGCGTGTCACTCGCGGTCAGCTCCCCCGCCCGCAGGGCCTCCAGGGCGCTCTCCGGATCGGCGAAACGGCTCAGGTCCACGGCGGTGAGGAGCCGTACGAGCGTCTCGGTGCCGAGTCCGTAGTAGACGCTGGTGACGGCCTCGCCGTGGCCGCGCAGTCCGTCGTGCTCGACGGTGAGCCATACGGCGTCGCGTGCGGTCATGGTGGAACGGGAGATGCGCAGCGGCTCGGCGAGTTCGAGGCGTACGGTGCGCAGGCTGGACTTCACAAGGTCTCTTTCTTCAGGGCGGGGGCGGCGAGCGGGTCGCTGACGCGGGTGCAGCGGACCCAGCCGGCGGCCTCCGCAGCACAGGGGTGCGGTATCTCGACGGGCCGGGTGGCCGCGGTGTCCGGGTCGAGGCCGTGGGCGGCGGTGAAGTCGTCGTCGTAGACCGTGCCGAGGTAGCGGTGCGGGCCGTCGGGGAAGACGGTGGCGACGACCGCCCCGGGGTGGACTCGGGCGGCCCAGGCGGCGACCCGGGCGGCGGCGCCGGTGGACCAGCCGCCGCTGACGAAGGCGCCCCGCGCCAGTCGGCGGCAGCTGTCGACGGCCTCGGCCGGACCGACCCAGTGGACCTCGTCGAAGGCGTCGTAGGCGACGTTGCGCGGGTGGATGCTGCTGCCGAGGCCGCGCATCAGCCGGGGGCGGGCGGGCTGGCCGAAGATGGTGGAGCCGGTGGCGTCGACGCCGATGAGCCGCAGGGCGGGCCAGTGGCGGCGCAGCGGGCCGATGATGCCCGCGCTGTGGCCGCCGGTGCCGACGCTGCACACCAGGATGTCCAGATGGTCGAGTTCGACGGCGATCTCAGCGGCCAGGGACGCGTAACCGGCGGTGTTGTCGGGGTTGTTGTACTGGTCGGGCCAGTAGGCGCCGGGCAGTTCGGCCAGCAGTTCCCGCAGCCGGGCGAGGCGCGCGGCCTGCCAGCCGCCCCGCTCGGCCGGACGGTCGGCGATCTCCAGCCGCACCCCGTGGGAGCGCAGCAACTGGCGCATGGGCGGCTCCAGTTCCCGGTCGCCGACCAGCACGACGGGATGGCCGAGGGCCTGTCCGGCGAAGGCGAGCCCGATACCGAGGGTGCCGGAGGTGGACTCCACCACCGGGGCGCCGGGCAGCAGTTCGCCGCGTTGGCGGGCGCCCAGCAGCATCGACACGGCGGCCCGTGCCTTCATGCCGCCCGCGGCGAGCCCTTCGAGCTTGGCCCAGAACCCGGGGTGCGGGCCGGGCAGGTCGGGGGTGATGCGGGCCAGTGGGGTACGGCCGACCAGGGAGAGCAGTTCCCGTCGCGCGGCCGGACGGAGCGCGGTCGCGGTCATCGCCCGCCTCCCGGACAGGAGCCGTCGTAGCGGTGCAGGACACCGGGGCCGCCGTCGAGCCAGAAGAACGGGTACGGCTCCGCGCACACCGCGCTGACGCCCCGCCCGAGGAAGCGCGGCAGCACGGCGCTGCCGGTCTGGGCGAACATCACCAGCTGCTTGCCGTGCGCCAGCGCGTGCCGCCGCAGCGGTTCGAAGGTGCCGTTGCCCAGGGTCATGCCGGAGACGAGCAGCGCGTCGCACCGCCCGGCCGCGGCGAGCGCGTCGGCGACGACCGGCTCGTCCCACTCGGTCGCGCCGCCCTTGAGGTCACACGGAACATAGCGCAGACCGCGCGAACGCAGCACCTCCAGAAGGGAGTTGACCACGCCCACCACGAGCACGGTGGCTCCGGGCGGCAGGTCGAGCAGGCCGACGACCGCCTGAGCCCTGGCCCGGGACTTCTCCAGAGACGACCCGGCGGCCAGCGGGACGGGGCGGGCCCCGTTGGCCGGGGTGTGCGGCAGGACGTGCATCAGATAGGCGTCGAGGGCAGCGACCCGTACCGCCGGCAGCGGATGCTCCAGCAGCCGGGCCACGTCCGCGCCCACACACTCCTCGACCGCACTGTCGGGCAGCGCGCCGGGCTCGACCGCGCAGGAGCCGACCGCCTCGCCGAGGCGCAGGCTGAGCACCTCGTTGCGGTAGCCGGTGCCCCGCCCGGCGTGCCGGACGGCCTGCCGGGTGGTGAAGGCGACGGCGACGCGCAGGGTGCCCGGTTCGGGTCCGAGGGCCCCGGCGCGCACTTGGTCTACGAGGTCGTCGTAGGAGGCGTCCGTGAGCGCGGTCATCGGATCACCAGTCCCGCCCGCAGCCCGTCCAGCACGCTTTCGACGCGTGCGCGGGCACCGAGTCCGTCGGCGTCGCCGGCCATGACGTGCCCCAGGTACTCGTTGTTGCTGCCCGCCGCCTTCACCGCCTTGCCGGGTTCGGCGAGTTGCACCTCCAGCACACCGGGCAGGTCGCCCACGTCCACGCCGTCCAGCGCTTCGAGGGTGCCCGAGGAGCCCGGCACCAAGAAGCCGATGGCCGCGCTGCGCAGCCCGGTGTCCGTGTGCCGCAGGTCGGGTGCGCGGCCCAGGGCGACGTCCACGAAGGCGGCGGCGAGGTCGATCCCGGTGACGTGCCGGACGAGCTCGGTGATGCGGTTGCCTGCGGGCCGGGGGTTGACCTCGACCACGCGCGGCCCGGCGGAGGTCAGTTTGATCTCCGTGTGCGCCACGACCCCGTCGGTCAGGCCGAGGGCCTTGAGGGCGGCAAGGGCGGTCTGTTCGGCGGCCTCGGCGTCGGCCGTCGTCAGGTCGGCGGGGAACATGTGCCCGGTCTCGACGAAGGCGGGCGCCCCGCCGACGCTCTTGTCGGTCACGCCCACCACATGGACCGCGCCCGCGTACGACACCGTCTCGACGCTCACCTCGGGACCGTCCAGCAGCTCTTCGAGCAGCACCACGGGCGTCCGCCGCTGTCCGCGCGCGTTGACCGGGAAGTCGGCCAGGGCCCGGCAGGCGGCGGCGAGCTGTGCCTCGTCGTCCACACGGCGCACGTACATGCCCGCGCACAGGTCGACGGGCTTGACGACCAGCGGATAGCCGATGTCCCGCGCGGCCCGGGCGATGTCGGCCCACTCCTCCCGGACGGCGAAGCGCGGGCCGGGCACTCCCGCGTCGCCGAGGACGCGGCGCGTGGTGTCCTTGCGGCAGGCGTTGCGGACCGCCTCGTGCCCGGGCCCGGGCAAGCCGAGACGTTCCGCGATCCGCGCCACGGCCGGCAGGTAGTAGTCGCAGGACGTGACGACCCCGTCGAAGCCGAGCACCCCGTGCAGCCGCTCGACCTCGGGCAGCAGCGCCTCGATGTCGTTGGTGTCGGCGGTGATGACATGACGGGCGCCGAGCAGCGGATGGGACGTTCCCTCCGGGGCCGAGCGCAGGTAGTGGTGCAGGTCACGGGTGAGGAACGTGAACGCGTGCCCGTTCTCCCGGATCGCCCGCGGCAGCAGTCGGCTCATGGACCCGACCCAGCTCTCGACCACCAACAGATGAGCCACAACTCCCCCTTTCTTGCAGTGAGTCAGAGGCGTGCGGGCAGCCCGGCGAGCCCTCCGGGAGGAGGGTGCCGGGGGTTGCCCGCCCCAGACGTTATCGATAATCATTTTCATTGTCATCTGATCGGGCGAAGATCTTCTGGAGACCCCTTGACCCGTCCCGCACGCCGCACCGCACTGCTGTGCGCCCTCGCGGCCGCCACCGCCCTGCTCCCCGCCGCCCCCGTCCGGGCGGCGGCCGAGCCGCGCTCCCCGCTCCGCTTCACCGACTGCCCCGACTCCGTCCCCCGGCCGGCCGCGCCGGAGCGCGTCGAGTGCGGGCGACTCGCCGTGCCGCTGGACTGGCGCCACCCCCGAGGGCCGCGCATCGAGGTGGCGGTCTCACGGGTCCGCGCCTCGGGCACCCCCGCCGAACGACGCGGCATCCTGCTGGTCAACCCGGGCGGCCCGGGCGGCTCCGGGCTCCCCTACGCGGTCACGAAGCGGGCCAAGCTCCCCGAGAGCGTGCGGCGCGCGTACGACGTGGTCGGCTTCGACCCGCGCGGCGTGGGACGGAGCAGCCCGGTCTCCTGCGGCCCGATGGGCGGCCTCTTCGACAGCCCGGGCGGCGACCCGGTGCCGGACGGGGCCCCGGCGGAGCGGGCGTATCTGTCGTCCCTGCGTGCCCTGGCCGACGACTGCGCGACGCACGCGGGCCGTCTGCTGCCCCATCTGTCCACCGAGCAGACCGCGTACGACATGGACGCGATACGCGGGGCCCTCGGCGAACCGCGGACGAGCTTCCTCGGTGTCTCCTACGGCAGTTGGCTCGGCGCGGCGTACACCGCCCGCTTCCCGCACCGCGTCGGGCGGATGGTGCTGGACAGCGTGGTCGGGCCGTGGGACTGGTACGACTTCGATGTGCTCCAGAGCCGGGCGCTGCTGCGTCAGCGCGGGACGTTCTTCGCCTGGGCGGCGGCCCACGGCGAGCGTTTCGGCCTGGGAGGGACACCGGGAGCGGTGCGGGAGGCGTATCTGCGGGTGCGCCGGGGACTCGCCGCGCGGCCGGTGGCGGGCTTCGGCCCGGCGGAGTTCGACCGGGCGGTGTACCGCGCGCTGGGCCGCACCGAACGCTGGGAGGGCCTCGCCGACGGTCTGCGCGGCTACCTGGCCGACGGTGACCCGGACGGGCTGCTTCCGGCCACCGCCTTCGACGGCCCGGACTCCCGCAACTACGAGGCGGCCAACCGTGTCGTCAAGTGCGCCGACGGGCCGGGCCCCAGTGCCCGCGACATCGTCACGGACATCCGCCGCACCCGCCGTCTCGATCCGCAGCCGGTTCTGACGGGCATGGAGGCGAACGCCTGCGCCTACTGGCACCACCGGCCCGGCCACCGCACCCCGCTCGGCAGTCCGGACGCGCCGCCGGTCCTCCTGGTCGCCTCCGCGCACGACCCCGTCACGCCGGTCGAGGGGGCCCACTCCATGCGGCGCCTGCTGCCCGGTTCACGCCTGGTCACCCTCGACGACGACTACTCCCACGGCGTGTTCGCGAGCCGCGGCAACGCCTGCGTCGACGACACCGTCGCGGACTATCTGGTGCGCGGAACGGTGCCGTCGGCGGACGTGCGCTGCACGGGCCCGGGCCTGCCGACGGTCCGGTAGGGAGCGCCGGTCTCAGGCCTCCGTCCACACCAGCACGGTCAGCACCGCGTTCGCGACGGTGACGGGCACCGCGGCCTGGCTCAGCAGCCGCACCCGCATGCTGCGCCCCGACGCGAGCCGCTTCGTCAGCGGCAGGACCACGAAGGAACCGCCCCCGGTCCCGGTAATCTCGTGGATCGGGTGGTCCGCGCGGTGCTCGTCGCCCTCGTACTCCGACATGCGCGCCTGCACGACCGCGCCCGCCGGCAGACCGTCGATCTGGAGGCTGACGGTCCCGCTGAACCGGGCCGGGCCACGGGCGAACACGCTTCCGCCGGTGGCGTGGTGGCCGGTCTCGTCGGTCCACTCCTCGGTGAACTCGACCGAGTCCCAGGCGCCGGGCGCGAGGGCGTACTCCCCGGCGACACCTAAGTTGACGTACTGGGGCATGGGGTCCTCTCCTTCCCACCGGCCCGCCGGGAGGGCCAGGGCGTCGGCGACATCACGGCGGAAGTCGGCCATGTCGAATCCGCGCGGGTCGACCTTCCAGTCGCTCCATTCCAGGTGCCCGATCGCGCTCTTGTGGCCCCAGCCGTGCGCACGGCAGACCGCGGCGGTGGCCTTGACCATGGCGACGTACTGTTCGCCGGGCCACGGGTCCTTGCCGTCGCCCTTGTTCTCGCACTCCCAGCCGTAGAACCGGGCGTTGCCGTCGACCGCGCCGGCCGAGCCGTCGTGCTCGTGCGTCGCCGGCGGGTACGTGCCGTACGACTCGCCGATGACGGCGTTCAGTACGTCACCGTCGCCGCCGCCGGCGTGGTTGGCCCGGCCGTTGCCGGTCAGATGGACGACACCGTCCTTGGTGATGCACCCGGTGGCGAGCGGACCGGGCAGGGCGCTGTGGCCGTGGTAGATCAACTCGACGACGTCCGTGCTCGGCCCGGTGACGGTGTGATGGATCATCACACCGTGTACGGGGCCCCAAGGACCCTTGTGATTGCGGTTGTTGGTGCGCCAGCCGCCGACCTCGTGGACGGCGCAGCCCTCGGCCTTCAACGCGGCGACGAGCCGGGCGGCGGTGAGTGGTGTGGCCATGCGTCGGTCCTCCGTTTCGGCGCGCTCGCACCGGTCCGAAGACTGCGGGCCCGGCGGCGGAGCGTGCCTGCGGAACGCTTCGCCCGAATCTGCCCTGGAAACTCGCCAGGCCCTCATTCACCATTGTTCCGCCGCTTGCCCCCTCGCTCACCTCGCCGTACACCCGCACACAAATTCGGCGGGATTACGCCCCTGCCGCGGCAGGCGGGGCAGGGGCACTGTCAGTGGCCCGGCGTAGGGTCCGCTGCCATGAGCCTCCCCGCCGTCGAGGAGTCCTGGGTCCGCATAGACACCTGGCTGACCCGACACGCTCCCCTCACCCACGCCACCCTGCGCCCGCCGACGGCCCGGGCCGACATCGAGGCGGCCGTACACACGCTGGGCGTGCGTTTCCCTCCCGACCAGGTGGCGTCGCGGCCCTCGTTGCCCCACGTCCTGGCCGACTTCGCGGATGCTCTGGAACAGGGCCTGCCGTTCTTCGGGCGTCTCCCCCTCGCCGTGGACGGAAGGCTGCTGTGGGAGGAGGAGAGGACCGTGCCCGCCGACCCGGTCTCCCCGCTCGGTCACGCCGGTGCGCTCGCCGAGCCGGAGTCGGACCCGCCCTCCCCTCGGAGCCCGGTCTTTCCGGATCAGGGCGAGAGCGGCGTACCGGCACCCGTGCGGGGCGGCGGCGAGAGGGGGACGCAACGGCTCTTCTTCGTCCGCACCGGCCGCCCGCGTCGCGAACCGCTCCCGGATCAGCCGGACGTGGCGTTCGCCGCGGGTCTGACAGCGGCCGAGATGCTGCGCCGAATCGGCGCGATTCACGCCACCGTCCGGCCGCGCGACCGCCGGCAGGCCCAGCGGGCGGTGGAGTCGGCGTGGGCCGGGCACCGGCCCCTGGTCCGTGCGGGCGCCGTCGGCGGATGGGCGTACGCCACGATCGAGGGCGGGGCCGCGCAGTTCGCCCGGCCCGAGGTGCTGCGCGCCCTGTCCGCCGGTACGCGGGTGGTGGTCCTGACCAGGCAGGGTCCCGAGGTCGCTCTCGCCTTCGCGGAGGACGGCGTGCCGGGCCCTGAGGAGGACACCCGGCGCGTCATGTCACCACGGGAGGGCAATCACATCGGCGGACCGTGGGCGCGGCGCCTCGGTGTGGACCTCTGGCCCGGATCCACCGCCGCCTACACCGACTTCCTGGCCGTCCTGGAAGAGGAGTTCGGGATCGCCTACGACCCGGACGAGGAGGGGCCGACGGAGCTGACCAGCGCTCTGGTGCTGCCCCTCCTGGAGGACCCGCAGGAGCGTGAACCCGAGGCGTGCGTACGGGACTTCGACCTGGCCGGGCTGGTGGAGCGCACCCCGCCGGGGCGACTGCGCACCGCCGTCGCGGCCCAGCTGGCCCGGCTGGCGGCCGAGACGCACCTCGACGCCCACCCGGAGGTGACCGAGGCCCTCGACCGGATCCGGCACGGCCTGCCGGTCGACTGCGACCAGGACGATCCCCTGGCCCTGCGGATGCGGACCCTGGTCGCGGAGGTCCACGCGACCAGGACGATGCTGTCCGGCGGCGAGAGCGGCCCCGTGTCCGAGGAGGACCTCACCGCATGGGTCGCGCGCGGCGACGCCGCCGACGCGCTACGGGCCTTCCTCCGGCTCCCCTTGCCCGTCGCCGCCGAGGCGGTCCTCCAGCGGCGGGTCTCCCTCCGCTGGCGGGACGAACTCGCCGCCGACCTGGGCGGCACCTGAGCCGGCGGCGTGGCGCAGGAACTCCTCCACCAGCGGCTCGTGCCCGCCGTCCCGTGAGACCAGGGAGAGTTCGACGATGTCGGCGCTGTCGCTGAGGGGCCGGTAGGCGATCGGGCCCTGGATCGAGCGGACCGCCACATTCGGCACGAGGGTGACGCCGAGGCCGCAGGCCACCATCGCCAGCTGGGTCAGGATGGAGTTGGCGACGTGCCGTGCCTCCGGGGTGAAGCCGGCCCTGCGGCAGGTCGCCATGAGCTGGTCGTGGTAGTCGGGGGACGCCTCGCGGCGCAGCCACACCCAGGGCTCGTCCGCGAAGCCGGAGAGGTCGACCGGGTCCGTGGGGTCCCCGGTCAGCGGATGCCCGTCCGGCAGCGCGATCACGAACTGGTCGTGCCGCCAGGGCCGTACGCGCAGGCCGCGTACCGGTGCGCTCGGCCGGATGACGGCCAGGTCGATCTCGTGCCGGGCGACGGCCTCCTGCCCCTCCCCCGTGTCGACCTCCGTGAGGTGCAGATCGACCCGGGGCCGGGCGTCCCGGAAGGCCGACAGGGTGCCCAGCAGCGGCTCGCTCAGCGCCGAGGTCACCACGCCGATCCGCAGCGTGCCCACCAGACCGGCCTCGGCCTGGGTCGCCACCTCGTGGGCGTGCCGGGCGGCGGCGACCAGTCTGCGGCACTCCTCGGCGAACGCGCGGCCGGTCTCGGTCAGCCGTACCCTGCGTTCACCGCGGTCGAAGAGCCGCACGCCCAGCTGCCGTTCGAGCTGGAGGATGGCCTGGCTGAGGGGCGGCTGGGACATCCGCAGCTGCTCGGCAGCGCGGCCGAAGTGGAGCGTCTCCGCGACGGCGAGGAAGTAGCGGGCCTGACGGACCTCGATCATGAATCGCTCCCCATCGCGTCGCTTCCTGTGAGTCGCCCTCCATCAGTCGCTGCGCATATCGATGACAGAGGAAATCAGACCTTCAGTATATGGAGGCCCGTTGTTTGACTGGGGTGCATGACTGCTGGAGATTCCCTGTTGGACCGGTTCGCGGCGCTGGACAGCGCCACCGTGTCCGATGCCCTCGACGCCTGCGGGCTCCCTCCCGGCCAGGGCGGTCTGCGCCCGATGTGGGGCACGCCCAAGGTGGCCGGATTCGCGCGGACCATCGCGCTGGAACCCCTGACCGGCGAGCACGGCGGCTCCCACATCCTCACGGACGCGATCGCCGAGGCCGGTCCCGAGGACCTCGTCGTGGTCGCGAACGGCGGCCGTACGGACGTGTCGTCGTGGGGCGGCATCGTCAGCGTCGGCGCCTCGGCGCGCGGCGTCCGCGGTGTGGTCACGGACGGTGCGTGCCGGGACGTGGCGCAGGCGCGTGAGCTGGGTTTCCCGGTGTTCGCGCGCGCCCAGGTGCCGGTGACCGCGCGCGGCCGGCTGCGGCAGCGATCCTCGGGTGAGCCGGTCCCGCTGGGAGGGGTGACCGTCGGCCCCGGTGACGTGGTGCTGGCGGACGAGGGCGGCGTCGTGGTCGTCCCGCGCGAGCGCGCCGCCGAGGTACTGGAGGCGGCCCGACGCCTCGCGGACCGCGAGGCGGCCATCGAGGCCGAGGTACGGGCCGGTGTCCCGCTGCCGGACGCGATGCGCGACGCCCGCCTGGCCGGAACGGAGGCCACCCGATGAGCGACCTCGTCACGCGACTGCGCGCACTGCCCACCGCCGCGCTCTCCGACGCCCTCGACCGGATCGGCGTCGAGGGCGCCCTGCACGGCCTGTCCCCTCTCTCCGACGGCTTCCGGGCGGCCGGCCCGGCCTTCACCGTCCGCTACGCCCCGGTCGACGAGTCCGGCGCGGGCACGGTCGGCGACTTCCTCGACGACGTCCCGCCCGGGTCGGTCGTCGTCATCGGCAACGACGGCCGTACCGACGTCACCGTCTGGGGCGGCATCATGACCGGACTCGCCGCCCACCGGGGCATCGCCGGCACGGTGATCGACGGGGTGTGCCGGGATGTGTCGGCGTCCCTCGCGCAGGGCTACCCGCTCTTCAGCCGGGGCCGGTTCATGCGCACCGGCAAGGACCGGGTGCGGCTGGTGTCGGTCGGCGAGCCGGTGACCGTGAGCGGTGTCGAGGTCCTCCCCGGCGCGCTGGTGTGCGCCGACGCCGACGGCGTGGTCGTCGTACCGGCCGCAGAGGCCGAGCGCGTCGCCGGGATCGCCGAGCGCATCGAGCACGTCGAGGCCGGGATCGTCGACGCCGCGCGCCGGGGCGGCACCCTGCGCGAGGCCCGCGAGCGGTTCGGCTACCACTCGCTCCAGACGAGGAGCCGGTCATGACGGACGCGGCGCGCGGTCACGGCACCGCCACCCTCTACGAGGCGTCCGCCAGGGCCGCCCACGCCTGCGATCCCGCCCTGCGCGCCGCCTGGCCGGGAGCCAGGGTGGCCGGGCCGGCGTTCACCGTGCAGGGGGTGGGCGGCGACAACCTCGCCCTGCACCGGGCGGTGGCCGAGGCCCCGCCGGGCAGTGTCCTCGTGGCCGACCTGCAGGGCGCCCGGCACGGGCACTGGGGCGAGATCCTCGCGGTCGCCGCCCAGCGGCGCGGCATCCGCGGCCTGGTCGTCGAGGGCGGGGTACGGGACACGGCCGAACAGGCGGAGCTGGACTTCCCGGTCTTCGCCCGGCACATCACCGTCGTCGGCACGGGCAAGGACCACCCCGGCCGGTTCGGCGCCCCCGTCCGCGTGGGGGACGTCGTCGTACGGCCCGGTGACCTCGTCGTCGGCGACGCGGACGGCGTCGTGGTCGTACCGGCCGGGGCCGTGCCGGGGACGCTCGACCGGGCCGATGCCCGCGTGCTGGACGAGCGGCGGGCCCTCGAAGCCATCCGCGCGGGTATGACGACGCTGGAGTACTACGGCCTGCCCGCCGGGCCCGGCGCCTGACGGAACGGCGCTGCGGGCCCGGCTCGGTTCATCGAGGGGCGCGGGCCTGGAAGCCGGCGATCCGCTCCCACATCGCGACAGGGTTGGAGTACATCGGCCAGTGGCCGCTGTGGGGGATCTCGGCCAGTTCGACACCGTGCGCGGCGAGTTCCTTCAGGTACGACAGGGAGGAGTTCTGCTCGCCGTACAGGAACATGCGCGGGAAGGGCAGGGCGAGGAACGTGGTCAGCAGGTCGCCGTGGTCGGACAGGTCGACCATCGACTCGAAGATGCCGCGGACCGCGCCGGGCCGGACCTTGTGGCGGACACTCGCCGCGTACAGGGCGGCGCCGGACTCCGGTGAGCTGCGCACCCGTTCGGTGAAGTCGGCGAGGAAGCTCTCCGGGTCGTCCGAGGGGTGCGTGATGATCTGCCGGCTCAGAAAGCAGTCCTCGGGGGCCACGTTGCCCTCGATGTCGACGAAGCTGAGGACCCGGTCGGGCTCCTGGTGGGCGAGCAGCAGGGCGGTCAGGCCGCCCATCGAGTGGCCGACGAGGTGGAACCGTTCGATCCCCTGCCGCGCCAGGACCGCCTGGGCGGTCTTCACGAGGAACGGGATCGAGATCCTCGACAGATCCGCGCACCGGCTCTCGCCGCAGCCCGGCGCGTCGTAGGCGAGGAAGGGCCGTCCGGCGAAAGCGGGGTGGACGTCGAGGTCGGCGTAGTCCTCCTTGGTGGAGCCGAAGCCGTGCAGGAAGACGACGGGGTCGCCGTCCCCGGTCCGGCGGACGGCGGCGACACTCAGATCCACGCCGTCCACCCGCAGGTCGAGGCGTTCGTTCAGCACTGCCATGCCGTCGAGTCCACCAGACGCCGTCGATAGACACAAAGTCTGACTTCGACTCCCAGCGATATGGACAGCCTCTTGGCCGACGCCCCTCGCGGCCGTGCTCAGACCATTTCGGGCTGCGGCTCCGGCCGGGGCACCGGGGCCGTCTTCGGCTCCCACACCCTGGTGGTCCGTATGTAGCCGTAGATCACCGAGGCCATCGCCAGCAGGAGAAGCGGTCCGAATATCCGCGGATGCGCGGCCATCTCCACCGGCAGATAGCGGTAGGAGACCAGGAGCGCGCCGAACACCGTCGTGCCGTAGGCGACCAGCTGGATGCCCGACCGGTCCCAGCCGCGTGCCTGAGCGCGCAGGCCTGCCTCGATGGTGAGCGTGAACACCACGCCGGCGACGAGGTCGACGCCGTAGTGGTAGCCGAAGCCGAGCGTCGCGGTGAGCGTGGCGATCAGCCAGAACGTGCCCCCGTAGCGCAGCAGGCGCGGGCCACGGCGGGAGTGGAGGTAGATCGCGACGGCCCAGGCCGTGTGCAGGCTGGGCATGCAGTTGCGCGGGGTGATCCCGTCGAACGGCATCGCCTGCGGGGCGCCGATCGGCGGCGGCAGGTCGGGCCAGAGGTTGGCCAGCGCCCAGTGGCCGCCGTCGGCACCGTAGGCGTAGACCGGCCCGACCACCGGGAAGATCATGTAGATGCCCGGCCCGAGGAGGCCGATCACCAGGAACGTGCGCACCAGATGATGCTTCGGGAAGCCGCGCTCGGCCGCCACGTTGCGCAGCTGGTACAGCGCGACGACGACCGCGCCCACCGCGAGCTGCGCGTAGACGACGTCGAGCAGCCCGATACCGACCGGGCCGGTCGCCGTGACGAGACGGCCCACCAGCCAGGAGGGGTTGCCGAGCGCGTGGTCGGCGGACGCCAGGTACTGGTCGAGAACCGTCGGCTGGGTCTTCGACGTGATGAGCAGCCAGGTGTCACCGGTCTTACGGCCGGCCACCAGCAGCAGGCCGAGCCCGACGCCCTTCAGCAGCAGCACCCGCTCCGCGCCGGTGCGGCGTGTGACGGCCATGACCGCGATGCCCAGGATCACCCACAACGCGCCGTTGCCGAAGGGGTGACCTTCGGCCAGGAAGGGGGCGCCGATCGCCCACCGCACCAACTGGAAGACGGCGTCGATGCCGACCGCGATGCCGACCGCGATGAACCGTTGCCGCCGGTTGAGGACGATCAGCGCCATGGCCAGGCAGGCATACAGCAACCAGCCCGATTTGGGAGGAAGTATCACCTCTTGCACCTGGCAGGTGATCGGCCCCGGCATTCCGTAGCGACGCGCGGCGATCTCCAGCGCGATGAGGAAGCCGAGGGTGATCACCCCCGCCATGGCCCATAGCAGCACGCGCGGTTGACGCCATGCGGCGAACGTCGTCCTGCTGCCTATTCGCGCGAACAACCGCGATGCCATGGGTATCAATTTTTTAGTCTGTTTTCCGGTGAAGAAGGACTATGAGGGCGCTCGTCACAAGCTCGAACATGCTAGCGGAGCGATGCGGATGAGTCTCGCGATTACGGGTGATTCGAGCCGACTCAGATGGTCAGGGCATCGATCAGGGCCTTGGTGACGTCCTCCGTGGCGGCGGTGCCGCCGACATCGCGGGTGAGGATGCCCGCTGCCGTGGTCGCCTCGATCGCCTTCTTCAGCCGGGCCGCCTGGTCCGGCAGGCCGAAGTGCTCCAGCATCAGGGCCGCGCTGCCGACCGCGCCGATCGGGTTGGCCAGGCCCTGGCCCGCGATGTCCGGGGCGGAGCCGTGCACCGGCTCGAACATGCTCGGGAAGCGGCGCTCCGGGTTGAGGTTGGCGCTGGCCGCGAGGCCCAGGCTGCCGGCCAGGGCACTGCCGAGGTCGGAGAGGATGTCGGCGTTCAGGTTCGACGCGACGACCACCGACAGGTCCTCGGGGCGCAGGACGAACTTCGCGGACATGGCGTCGACGAGGACGCTCTCGGTCTCCACGTCCGGGTAGTCGGCGGCGACCCGCCGGAAGACGTCGTCCCAGAGGACCATGCCGTACTGCTGGGCGTTGCTCTTGGTCACCGACGACACCTTGCGACGGCTGCGGGTGCGGGCCAGGTCGAAGGCGAAGCGCATGATGCGTTCGCAGCCGACCTCGGTGAACAGGGCCGACTGCACGGCGACTTCGCCGCCGGGCCCGCGACCGCCGAGGTTGCGTCCGCCGAGCCCGGCGTACTCGCCCTCGCTGTTCTCCCGGACGACGACCCAGTCCAGCTCGGTGTCGTCGGCCTTGCGCAGCGGGCTGACGACTCCCGGCAGGAAGTGCACGGGGCGGACGTTGGCCCACTGGTCGAAGCTCTGGCAGATCTTCAGGCGCAGGCCCCACAGGCTGATGTGGTCGGGGACGGTGGGCCAGCCGACGGCACCGAAGTAGATCGCGTCGAAGTCCTTGAGCCGGTCGAGCCCGTCCTCGTCCATCATCCGGCCGGTGCGCTCGTAATACCCGCAGCCCCAGGGGAACTCCTCCCACTCGAACGCGAAGGCTCCGCCGGAGTCCGCGGCCAGGGCGTCCAGGACGGTCCGCCCGGCGGCGACGACCTCCTTGCCCACGCCGTCGGCGGGAATGGCGGCGATACGGAACGTGCGGGGTGCGGTGGTCATGGGTGCCTCCGGCTCGCTGTGACGGGATCGGTTGCGAGTCAACACAGGGCGGTCGTACGGCGTCCAAGACCTGGTTCCGATGCGACGTATAGGCGCCGCCGATGGGTCACGCGTCAGGCGTCGGGGGTGGCCCGCCGGTGCCGTGTGCCGCGCGGCGCCGGGCGAGCGATTCGGTGAGTGCGAGGAAGGCGCGCGCGGCCGGCGTGAGATGCGCGGGCAGGCTGACCATCGCCACGTGGAGGTGAGCGGTCGGCTCGATGGGCGCGACCACGGCACCGCAGCGGCGGGCCAGCCGGGTCCAGGAGGACGGCAGGACCGCGACACCCACCCCGGTGAGGACCAGCGGCAGGATCGAGGTGCGGTGGTCCACGACCGTCACGATCTCCGTGCCGGTGCCGCCCGTGGTGATGTCGTCGACGATGCTGCGCATCAGGCTGCCGGTGCGGGAGGCGATGAGTTTCTGCCCGGCGAGGTCCCCGGGCCGGATGGTGACGTCGTCCTCGATCGCCCCGCCCGGGGCGGCGACGACCACGAACGGCTGGTCCTCGACGTGCAGGACGTCCAGCCCGGCCGGCTGCACCGGGGTGGCGCTGCCCAGCAGCCCCAGTTCGCACGCCCCGCTGCGGACCAGGGACAGCACCTCGTCCGGGGTGAAGGCGGCCTGGGTGCTCACCGTCACCGACGGATGCAGCTCGGCGAAGCGGTGGACGAGGGTCGTCAGCGGTTCGATGCCGGGCGAGGGCATGGTGGCGACCTCGACCGTGCCGCCGTGCAGCCCGGCGAGCGCGGCGGCGGTGTCCCGTACGGCGGTCAGATCACGCAGCACTCGCCTGCTCGGCTCCAGCAGCTCCTGGCCCGCGTCGCTCAGTACGACGCCCCGGCCCACCCGGTGGAAGAGGGCCACCCCGAGGTCGGCCTCCAGGTTCGCCATCGCCTGGGACAGCGAGGGCTGGGCGACGTGCAGGGCGGCGGCGGCCTTGCTGAAGCCGCCGTGCTCGACGATGGCGAGGAAGTACTCCAGTTGCCGGGCGTCCACGGTGCCTCCCCGCTCTGTCCTGGTGCGACAGGCGAGCCTACCTGGCGGTTTCCGCTCTCTCCCGTCCCTCTCGTATGAGCCGGCGCTCGGCGAGTGCGCGCCCGCACCGCTCGAGCAGTCGCGCGGACAAGTCGCTGTCGTGCGCGCAGTCCTGGTCGGTGAGGTCCGTCAGGGCCTGGACGGAACGGAAGTGGGCGGCGGTCCGCTCGGCGGGCAGCGTGCAGCGGCCGGCCACCGCGTGCACCTCCGTGCCGTACCGGCGGGCCCGCCGGGCGAGCGCGACCGGCAGCTTGCCCGACAGCGACTGCTCGTCGAGGCTGCCCTCACCGGTGACGACGAAGTCGCTCGCGGCGAGCAGCTCGTCGGCTCCGAGCAGGGTGAGGAAGTAGTCCGCCCCGGAGCACACGCGCCCGCCCAGCAGCATCCCGGCGTATCCGAGCCCGCCGGCCGCTCCGGCGCCTCGCGTCTCCGCGCGTCGCGCGGCGTCCGGGACGCCCGCCGCCGCCAGCCGGCGCACGAACCCGGCGAGGGCGTCGTCCAGTTCTCGTACTTCTGCCGCGCTCGCCCCCTTCTGTGGTCCGTAGACGGCGGCGGCGCCCGTCGGCCCGAGCAGCGGGTTGTCCACGTCGGTGGCAAGCACGAGGTCGACGCCCTTCAGGGCGGCACGGGCTTCGGTGAGGTCGACGGTGCGGAGGTCGGCCAGTCCGCCACCGCCCGGGCCGATCGGTGTGCCGTCCGCTCGGGCGAGCACCGCGCCGAGGGACCGCAGCAGGCCCGCGCCGCCGTCGGTGGTCGCGACGCCGCCGAGCGCGAGGACGATCGTGTCGGCGGCGCCCTCCAGCGCGTACCGGATCGCCTCGCCGACGCCGTGGCTCGTGGCCGTGAGCGGCGCTTTCCGCCCGCCCGGCAGGACGCCGAGTCCGCAGACGGCCGCGGCTTCGACGAGGACGGTACGGCCGTGTACCGCGAGGCCGGCGGTGACGGGCTGCCCGGTCGGGCCGGTCGCCACGATGTCCTCGCGTCGGAACCGGCCCGCGCAGGCGGCGGCCACGCTGCCCTCTCCGCCGTCGGCCAACGGCAGCCGGTCGACCCGCGTGTCCGGGGCCGCTGCCAGCAACCCGCGCTCCAGAGCGAGGGCCACCTCGTCGGCGCCGAGGGAGCCCTTGAACTTGTCCGGGGCGATCAGGACGGACGCCATCAGGGCGTCACCTCGGCGGGTTCGACGGGGGTGCGCTGCACGGGGGCGGGCGCACCGGCCGGGCCGTCCGCACCCTCGGGCTCCGCGGTCGCCGGTGGCTCTCCGGCCTTGCCGGCGAGGACCTCGCGAGCCCTGGCCAGGTCCAGTCCGTTCTCCCATTTGGCGACGAACAGGGTGGCGACGGCGTTGCCGAAGAAGTTCACCAGCGCCCGGCACTCCGACATGAACTTGTCGATGCCGAAGATGAGCATGATGCCCGCGGCCGGGACGGAACCGACCGTCGACAGCGTCGCGGTGAGTGCGATGAAGCCGCCGCCCGCGACACCCGCAGCGCCCTTGGACGTCAGCAGCATGACGGCCAGCAGCCCGAGTTGCTGCCCGAGGGAGAGGGACGTGTCGGTGGCCTGGGCGATGTAGAGGGTGGCCAGTGAGAGGTAGATGGCCGCGCCGTCGAGGTTGAAGCTGTAGCCGGTCGGCACGACCAGTCCGACCGTGGACCGCTCGGCCCCCATGAACTGCAGCTTGCGCATCAGCCCGGGCAGCGCGGGCTCGGCGGTCGAGGTGCCGAGGATCAGCCAGAACTCCTCCTTGAAGTAGCGGAAGAGCTGGAAGATGTTCAGCCGCACGTACAGCGCGAGCACTCCGCCGAGCACGACCACGACGAACAGCGCGGAGGTGACGTAGAAGAGGAGGATCAGCGAGCCGAGGCTGGTCAGCGTGGACAGGCCGAACTTCCCGATGGCGTACGACATCGCGCCGAAGGCGCCCAGCGGTGCGGCCTTCATGACGAACGACAGGACCTTGAAGACGACCTCGGTCAGCCGTCCCACCGCCGCGATGATCGGCTCGCCCGTCTTCCCCACCATCTTCAGCGCGATGCCGAAGACGACGGCCAGGAAGATCACCTGGAGGATGTCGCCCTCGACGAACGGGCCGAAGAAGCTGTCCGGCACGATGTTGGTGAGGAACTCCCACCAGTGCTGGTGTTCGCCCTGGTCGATGTACTGGCCCGCGTCGCCCGAGGCCTTGAGCGTCGACGGGTCGGCGTGCACACCGTCGCCGAGCCGGAAGATGTTGATCGCCACCAGCCCGGTCAGCAGGGCGACGATCGTGCCGACCTGGAAGTAGGTCAGCGCCTTGATGCCGGTCCGGCCGACCTTCTTCAGATCGGCGACTCCGGCGATGCCGCCGATGATCGTCAGAAACACGATCGGGCCGATCAGCATCTTCATCGCGGTGATGAACGTGGTGCCGATCGGCTCCATGTCGGTGGCAAGATCCGGCCATCGCCAGCCCAGCACGATGCCGATCACGATCGCCACCAGCACCTGTACGTACAACTGCCGGTACCACGGCGTCGCCGCGATGCGCACGGCTTGCTCGGCTCGCTCGTTGCCCGGGGTATGCGTCATTGCAGCCTCCCTGATCGCGCGACACCGAGCCCGATCGGTCCGCGCCAGCTTGCGCCACAGTGAACCGGGGCGCAGCTCAGGGGGTCCACGACCAAAAATCGATGCCCCGTATAGGCGGTGCCTATCTGTGCGCCTGCGCCTTCTGAACAGTTGGCCGGGCGGTGCCGTCAGACGGCGGGTGGTTGTGAGGCGGACAGGTCCTGGTCGGTGGCCCAGGAGGCGAGGATGCGCAGGCGTTCGTGGGTCGGGGAGCCGGGGGCGGCGGTCCAGACGGTCAGGTGCTGGTCGGGGTCGGTGTTGGCGGTGAGGGTGTCCCAGTCGAGGACGAGTTCGCCGACGACCGGATGGGCGAGGGTCTTGGTGCCGACGGTGCGGGCGGCGACGCGATGGTCTCCCCACCACTGGGCGAACTGCTGGTCGCGCAGGGACAGTTCGCCGACCAGCTCGATCAGACGCGGGTCCTCGGGATACTTCGCGGCCTCCATCCGCAGCTGGGCCACGGAGATGTGCGCGGAGGTCTCCCAGTCGGCGTACAGGGTGCGCATGGCCGGATCCGTGAAGATGATCCGCGGGTAGTTGCGGTGCTTCTCCGGGATGCGGGAGAAGTCGGTGACCAGGGCGGCGGCCAGCGCGTTCCAGGCGAGGACGTCCCCGCGTCGGCCCTGCACGACGGCCGGGGTGGCGGTGAGGTCGTCCAGGACCCGCTGCAGTTGCGGCTGGACCGTCTGCCGGCCGCGGCGCCGGGTGCGGGTGGTGGTCTTGCCCGCGAGCTGGAAGAGGTAGCCCCGCTCGTCGTCGTCCAGGTGGAGGACGCGTGCGAGGACGTCCAGCACGGGTGCCGACGCCTGCATACGGCCCTGTTCGAGGCGGGTGTAGTAGTCGGTGCTGATGCTGGCGAGCTGGGCGACCTCCTCGCGGCGCAGCCCGGTCACCCTGCGGGGCCTGCCGGTCTCGGGCAGGCCGACCGTGCGGGGGCTCAGCTCCGAGCGGCGCTTCTTGAGGAATTCTCCCAGCTCATTGAGGGGGACGTTGCCGGTCATGCTTCCCAGAATGACATCGATCGCGCCCGGGGAAGGGGGGAGAAATCACTCCCAGGATGTTCCTCTCCCGGGATGGATTTCTCCGCTTTTCGCGCACGCCCCGCGGTGTGAGGCTCGACCGTGAGCAGCCGTGCCCGACCCCGGCTGCGGCACGTAGATCCTCGTAGCAAGGAAGGTCCCCCCATGCGCGGAGCAGTCATCCACTCCCCCGGCGACGTGCGCTTCGAGGAGCTGGACGACCCGAAGATCCTCAACCCCACCGACGCGATCATCCGCACGGTCGCCACCTGTGTGTGCGGGTCCGACCTGTGGCCCTACCGCGGCCTGGAGCCCGTCACCGAGCCCCATCCGATGGGGCACGAGTACGTCGGCATCGTCGAGGAGGTGGGCAGCGAGGTCACCTCCGCCCGGCCGGGACAGTTCGTCGTCGGCTCCTTCGCCACCTCGGACAACACCTGCGCGAACTGCCGTAACGGCTGGCAGTCCAGCTGTCTGCACCGCGAGTTCATGAGCACCTGCCAGGCCGACCACATCCGGATCCCCAACGCCCACGGCACCCTCGTCGCCACCGACGGTCACCCGGACGCCGCGCTGGTGCCCAGCCTCCTCGCCGTCTCCGACGTGATGGGCACGGGCTGGTACGCCGCCCTCGCCGCCGAGGTGAAGCCCGGCTCGACGGCCGTGGTGGTCGGGGACGGGGCGGTCGGTCTGTGCGGTGTCATCGCGGCCAAGGAACTCGGCGCGGAAAGGATCATCGCCATGAGCCGTCATGAGGCGCGCCAGGAGCTCGCCCGGGAGTTCGGCGCCACGGACATCGTCGGCGAACGCGGCGAGGAAGGCATCGCCCGCGTCAAGGACCTCACCGGCGGTATCGGCGCCGACTCGGTGCTGGAGTGCGTCGGCACCCCCGAGGCCATGCGGCAGGCCCTGCACTCCGCCCGGCCCGGCGGCAACGTGGGCTTCGTCGGCGTACCGCACGAGGTGCGGGTCGACGGTGAGGAACTGTTCTTCTCCCACGTCGGCCTGCGCGGCGGGCCCGCCCCCGTACGCCGCTATCTGCCCGACCTGATCGACCGGGTCCTCTCCGGCCGGATCGATCCGGGCAAGGTCTTCGACCTCACCCTGCCCCTGGAACAGGTCGCCGAGGGGTACAGGGCGATGGACGAGCGCCGCGCCGTCAAGGCCCTCCTCAAGCCCTGACCCGCACGCCCCGCCGAAGGACTCGACAAGCCCTGACCCGTACGCCCCACCGGAGGACTCCACATGACCACCTTTGCCCTCGTCGGCGCCGGCCCCGGCCTCGGACTCGCCACCGCCCGCCGCTTCGGAACCGCCGGCCACACCGTGGCCCTCGTCTCCCGCGACGCCCGGAAGCTGGAGGAGCTGACCGCCGAACTGGCCCGCGACGGTATCCGGGCCCGCGGCTTCGCCGCCGACGTCCTGGACCCCGCTTCCCTCACCACGGCCCTTCGGGAGGCCTCCGAGACGCTGGGGCCGATCGAGATCCTCCAGTACAGCCCCGTGCCCCGCGCCGACTTCATGAAGCCGGTCCTCGACACGAGCGCCGACGACCTCGAAGCGCCCCTGTCCTTCTCCGTCAAGGGACCCGTCACCGCCGTCGACGCCGTGCTGCCCGGCATGCGCGCCCTCGGCCGCGGCACCCTGCTGTTCGTCAACGGCGGCAGCGCCGTACGCCCCCACCCCGACCGGGCCGGCACCTCGGTCGCCTTCGCCGCGGAGAGCGCCTACGCGCGCATGCTGCACGAGGCGCTCGCCCCGGAGAACATCCACGCCGCCCAGCTGATCATCCCGGGCGCCATCCGGCCCGACGCCGAGCACAGCAGCCCCGAGGTCCTGGCCCGGCGCCTGTACGACCTCCACACGGAGCGCGACGGCTTCCGGCACTACGCCGAGCCGCTGCCCGACTGAGCTCCCGGACGGCATCCATGACCCCGGCCGCCCTCGCCCGTGCCGTACCGGCCGCCGCCCTGCTCCTGGCTTTGACCGCCTGCGCCCAGGACACGCGGGAGCCGGCCGGCCCCGCGTCGCCCGCACCGCGCCGACGGACGGCGACAGGACCCGCACCCACCCCGCCCACCGGCAGGACCACCACCGTGAACATCCGGCTCACCCTCGACGGCCATCCGGTCGACGCCACCCTGAACGACGGCACCGCCGCCCGCGACTTCGCCGCGCTGCTTCCCCTCACCCTGGACCTGAGCGACTTCCACGGCACCGAACGGATCGCCGACCTGCCCCGCAGGCTCGACACCTCCGGCGCGCCGGACGCGGCCCGGGCCAGGGCCGGTGACCTGGCGTACTACGCGCCCTGGGGCAATCTCGCCCTCTACTACCGCGACGGCGGCTCCAGCGACTCCGGCCTGGTCGTCCTCGGCCACCTCGCCGACGGCGCCACCGAGCGCCTCGCCACCGCGGAGCACATCACCGTCGAAGCCGCCGCCTGACCGGCCCTCCCCAGGAGAACGGGAGAACTGGAGAACGGGAGAACACCTCATGAACCCCACCTACGACTTCACCGGCCAGGTCGCCCTCGTCACCGGGGCCGGCTCCGGCATGGGCCTGGCCACCGCCCGCGCCTTCGCCGAGTCCGGTGCCGCCGTCGCCCTCACCGACGTCGACGAAGCCGCGCTCGACGCGGCCGCGAAGGAACTCACCGCCGCCGGCCACCACGTCCTCGCCCTCCCCTGCGACGTCACCGACGAGGACCAGGTCGCGGCCGCCGTCGACCGCACCGTCGAGACCTTCGGCCGTCTGGACATGGCCTACAACAACGCCGGTGTCCAGATCCCGCCGAGCGACGCCGCCGACGAACCCGCCGAACGGTTCGACCGCGTCAACGCCATCAACCTCCGCGGCGTCTGGGCCGCCATGAAGCACGAGCTGCGGCACATGCGCGCCCAGGGCAGCGGGGCCGTCGTCAACTGCTCCTCCCTCGGCGGCCTCGTCGGCCTGCCCGGCCGTGCCTCCTACCACGCCTCCAAGCACGGCGTCATCGGCCTGACCACCAGCGCCGCCCTCGAGTACGCCCCGCGCGGCATCCGCGTCAACGCCGTCTGCCCCGGCGCCATCGACACCCCCATGGTCAGCGACATGATCGCCAAGGGAGAACTCGACCGCGCCGAAGCCGAGGCCGGCCAGCCCGTCAACCGGCTCGGCACCGCCGACGAGATCGCCCAGGCCGTGCTGTGGCTGTGCAGCCCGGGAGCCGGCTTCGTCGTCGGCGTCGCCCTTCCCGTCGACGGCGGCTACGTCGCCCGATAGCCCCGCCCTCGCCCCGCTAGGCTGTATACAGCACGATGTGCGGTCCGGCGACGAGGGAGTGCCATGGTCCGGGCGACCGGCAAGAGCGAAGCGGTGTACGAGCGGCTGAAGGGTGACATCGAGTCGCTGCGTCTGCGCCCCGGGGCGAAGCTGAGCGAGATCCAGCTCGGGGAGGAACTGGGGGCGTCCCGCACCCCGGTGCGCGAGGCGATCCGGCGACTGGCCCGTGAGGGGCTCGTCGACTTCGTGCCGGGCGAGGTGGCCCGGGTGGCGGGGATCTCGCTGGGCGGGGTGCGCGCCCTGTTCGACTTCCGGATGCTGCTGGAGCCGGAGGCGGCCGCTTCGGTCGCGACGGCGGGCACGGCCCGTGAGCAGACCCTCGCGCCGTTCCGGGAACTCCTGGAGCGGCTGGACGAGTTCGACACCTCCTTCCGGGCACTGAACGCGGCCGAGCAGGAACGGGGCTACCAGGGTTTCTACGAGCTGACCGAGCGGTTCGACCAGGCGGTCATCGCGGCGTGCCGCAACCCCTACCTCGCCCGCACGATCGGCGACCTGCGCAGCCAGACCGTGCGGCTGCGACATCTGTCGCACAGCGGATCCCGGCGCATGCTGACGTCGCTGGAGGAGCACCGCGCCATGCTCAAGGCGATCACGCGGGGCGACGCACAGGCCGCGTCGGCGGCCTGCCGTCACCATCTGGCGCAGACGCTGCAGGCCCTCATCGACAGCCTGACCGCACAGGACTTCGCCCTCGGCCGGGAGGTTCAGCTCGACATCGTCGGCTGACCCCCCTCCTCATCTGCTGTATACAAGGTTGGATGCCCGCGAGTTCACCACCATGGGCTGCTACTGGGTCAGTCCGTTCGCGCAGGCGGCGCCCGGCTCGGGCGTCTGCGAGCCCTGAACGTACTTGGTCAGGAACTGCTCGACCCGCGGGTCCGACGCCTTGTCCACGGTGAGCTGGTAGCCCCAGGCCGACAGCATGATCGTCCCGGACTGGTCGTCGACCGGACTCATCAGCGTGTAGGGGGTCCTGGAGACCTTGTCACCGAGCGCCTTGACGTCGGCGTCGGCGGCCTTGTCGTTGTACGTCACCCAGACCGCCCCGTGTTCGAGGGAGTGGACGGCGTTCTCCTTGCCTATGGCCTTGGTGTAGACGGTGCCGTCGCAGGTCATCCACGCCTGGTGGTGGTCGCCGCCGACGGGCGGGTTCATCGGGTAGTCGACGGCGGCCTGGACGTGCTCGCGGCCGAGCTTCTTGGCGTCCCAGGTCTGCTCGCCGCGTACGGGCTTCTTCGCGGCGGCGGCCTGCTGCTCCTCCTTCTCGTCGGCCTTGTCGAGGGCGTAGGCGCCGAAGCCGGCCAGTCCGGCGACGATGACCGTGCTGAGCGTGATGGTGATGACGCGGTTGCGGCGCTCGCGGGATCTCTCGGCGCGGCGCATCTCCTCGATACGGGCCTTGCGGGTACCGGCGGCGGCCTTCTTGCTGGTCTTGCTCATGGCTGGGTGTCCTTCTTCCTTCGCGCCGTACGGCGGGCGGTGCGGGGCTGCTTGGATGTCTCGGGTCGCCGTGCGCTCGCGTGGGCGCACGGCGTGATGGCATCCGGCTCAGGTCCGCAGCACCTGAAGGACGTGAAGGTCGGGAGCGCCGCTCGCGGGAGGAGGCTGGGCGAGGAGCCCGGGGCTGCCCTGCCGCCTGGGGAGATCCGGCATGCGGGGCAGCAGCGCCGGCATCGGTTGCACGGGGGCCGCGAGCGCCCCGGCCGCCGGATGTACGGCCGAGGCACAGCACGCGTCCCCGGTCGGACAGTCGTCCGCATGCACGGCCGTGACGGCGTGATGCCCGGCCCGGTGGCCGCCGTCGACGCCGCCGTGTTCCGCGCACCCCAGGCACATCACCACCGCCGCGAGCAGGACGGCGAGGGCAGGACGGAGGACCCGGGCCCACGTGGTCCACCACGCTCCGCGGGGTCTGCGCTGCGTCAGCGTCCTGCTCGTCATCACGGTGATGTTAAGCGGCTTCCGGGGGTGCCGGGGCGGGGTCAGTCGCCGAGCCTGTCCTCGATGAGCGCCTTGAACTCCTCGTAGGAGGCGGGGGGTTGGATCCTGGTCCCGTCGACGAGGAAGGTCGGGGTGCCCTGGACGCCGAGGCCGAGGCCGTCGCGCTGGTCGGCCTGGATGCGTCCGGCCGTCTCCTTGTCGGCGAAGTCGGCGTCGAACTTCTTCATGTTCAGGCCGAGTTCCTCGGCGTAGCCGCGGAAGACGGGTGCCTTCCACTCCTGCGACTCGCCCCACTCCTTCTGCGTGGTGAAGAGCTTGGTGTACATGGCCTCGAACCTGCCCTGGCGGGCGGCGGCCTCGGCGGCGCGGGCGGCCGGCTCGGCGTTGCGGTGTCCGGGCATGGGGAAGTAGCGGGCGACGAAGGTGACCCGGTCGCCGTACTCCTCACGCAGCCGCTCGACGACCGGGTAGTACGCCCCGCACGCCTCACACTCGAAGTCGAGGAACTCGACGATCGTGAGCTCGCCGCGCTCCGGCTCGGTCAGCCGGTGGCTGGAGGCCCGGACGGGCAGCGCCTCGGCGGCGGGCCGCACGTCCGCCCCGGCGCTGCCGCCGTCGTCGGGCCTGAGCAGCAGGTAGGAGCCGAGGGCCGCGGCGAAACCGGCCACGAGGACGGCGGCGACGATCAGGTGTTTGTACGGTTTCTTCATGATTCCTCGGGGGGGAAGTGGTCGTGGTGGTGCGGGCCGACCAAGCAGGGGTTGTGGGCGGCGAGCGGGTCGCTTCCGCCGTCGCCGCGGTCGATCCGCCGGTCCGCGCGGCGTGCCGCGCGCCGGGCGGCCGTCCCGCCGCGTGCCCGTCAGGGCAGGCAGGGACCACCGATCGGCATCAGCCGAAAAGGGGCAGGACGAACGGGCCGCGGCGGTGACGTGGGGGCGCCCTGCCCTCGTTCAGCCGCACCAGCAGCGCCGACACCGGCGGAGCCGCGCTCTCGCGCACCGCGACCCGCGGGCCGTTGCCGTGGCGGCCGCTCAGCAGCGGCCACAGGAACAGCAGCAGACGTCGTACGACCGTCCAGAGCGTCCGGCTCTGCCACAGCAGCCGCTCGGTGAGGCCCAGCAGACGGGCGGCGAGCAGGAGCATGACCGCATGGCCGGCCAGCACCACCCCGGGCGGCGCACCGGCGACCGCGTCGTGTTCGACCAGCCGGGACAAGCCGCCGGAGCCACCCCGTTCCGCCACGGCCGCACACGCGCCGGGCAGGGAGTACGCGGTGTGACAGGCCAGTTGCGCGGCGGCGAGCACCGTCAGCACCTGGGTGTCCGTCAGCCTCCGCCGCGTCAGCACCGTCGCGCCCGGCACGGCCACCGCGGCCATCCCGGCCACGATGATCCACCGAGGAGCATGGCACCGCGCCAGCACGTGCCCGGCCAGCGGCAGCAGCACGCACAGCACGGCGAGCACACCCGCCCTGAGCCCGCGCAGCACGCCGGACGCCGGGGAGGCGAGTCCTCGCGGGCGGTGCGGTCGCATCAGGGCCGGGCCTTCGGGAGCGTCGGGCTGCGAGGGGCGGTTCCCCCGCACGCCTCGGCAGCGTACCGGGCCACTCCTGACGCCCCTCTGGCGGTGCCCGCCGCTACAGCCAGTCGTGCTCCCGGGCGTAACGCGCCGCTTCGTGCCGGGTCCGGGTCTGGGTCTTCTGCATGGCGTTCGAGAGGTAGTTGCGTACGGTGCCCTCCGCCAAGTGGAGGCGGGCGGCGATGTCGGCGACGGAATAGCCGTCGCGCGTGACGCGCAGGACGTCGATCTCCCGGTCGGTGAGGGGACAGTCGTCGACGACGGCGAGCGCGGAGACGTCCGGGTCGATCCAGCGCTTGCCGTCGTGCAGCGTGTTGATGACCGACGTGATGTGCGCGGGTTCCGCGGACTTGCTGACGAAGCCCTGGACGCCCAGTCTCAGGGCCTTGCGGAGCACTCCGGGCCTGGCATGGCGGGTCAGCATGAGGATCACCTGCTCCGGCCGGGCACGGCGGATCTCCGCGACAGCGCCCAGTCCGTCCACACCGGGCATCTCCAGATCGATCACGAGCACGTCGGGATGGTGCAGGAGTGTGGCCCGGACCGCCGATTCGCCGTCGTGCGCTTCGGCGAGCACGGTGATCTCGTCCTCCAGGCTCAGCAACGCCGCCAGCGCCTTGCGGAGCAGGGCCTCGTCGTCGGCGAGCACCACGGTGGTCATCGGTCGGCCCTCCCGTTCGAAAACGCCGCGGCCGTGAGGAAGCGCCCGTCCGTCTGCTCCACCGTCAGCTCACCGCCGTTGTCGCCCACCCGCTCCCTGAGCGTGGACAGTCCGCTGAGTCCGGACAGGGGAGCCGTCCCCGCGCCGTCGTTGACGATGGTGATGCCCGATTCCGCGAGAGTGATCCGCACCTGCGTGGCCTGTGCGTGGCGCAGGATGTTCGTCGTCGTCTCGCGCAGGACCTGGCCGAGCAGTTCGTTGACCCGCTCGTCGACGTCGGCCTCGCGGTCGACCCGCACGCGGATGCCCGCGGCTTCGAAGAGGTTCTTCGCGTTCTCCAGCTCCACGGACAGATTGAGCCGCCGCTGTGCGTACGCCAGCTCCTTGGTCTGGGTGATGGTGTCGCCGACCAGGGCGCGCACCTCCCGGAGTTCCTCCTCCACCCGCCCGATGTCACTGCGCACCAGCTTCTCGGCCAGCGCGATCTTCAGCTTGACCACATGCAGTGTGTGGCCCTGGATATCGTGCAGATCACTGGCGAAGCGCACGCGTTCCCGGACGACCGCCAGTTCAGCTTCACGTTCCCGTGACTGCTCCAGCTCCTCGACGAGGTCGTAGAAGACCTGCCCGGCGAACATGCCGCCGGTCACCACGACCATGACGCCTGCCGGGGTGAGGACATAGAGGAGCAGGGCCTCCGGCACATCCGCCGGTGCGACCAGCAGCCGGGCCGTGCCCACGGCGGCGACGAAGGCGATCAGTCCGACGGCGGCCACGACGCGGTGGCGCTGCAGCTTGGGCGCGTACAGCGGGCCCAGGACGGAGATGCCGTAGAACGCCGTATGGCCGCCCACGAACAGCACCCCGGCGATCCACACCAGCGCGGTGATGACCAGGCACGGGAGGACGAACCGCGGAATGCCGCTCGCCGTCCACCGCGCGGAGGCGACCAGCGCCGCGGCCACGCCCAGGCTCAGGATGACGGCGTCCCACCACGTCCGGGCGTCGACCGCCACCAGCAGGGTCCCGACGGAGGCGTTCACCGTGACCATCGTGGTGACGTTCAGCCGGCGCAGCCGCTCCCGCGCTCCCCCGCGGTCCGGCGACCTCACCGCCGAGTCCGCACGCTGAGCAGCGGGATCGCCGAGGCGCTCGCCACGGTGAGGGCCGCGGCCGTCCACATCAGCCACTGGTTGTTCTCGAGCCAGGACTCCATGGCGTCAGGGTAGAGACCGACGCCGAGGAGGTGGACGAGGAAAACCGCGCACACCAGGAGGAAGACGGCGATATTGGCCGTCAGCAGTATGCGCAGGGGTCTGGTGTCCATGTACGGCGCTCCGGGGTCGAACAGCAGAGTCTCCCCGCAGTGTTCTGCCTGCTCACGGGCGGCACCAGTGACACCACGTCATGGGTCCACCCCCCGAGATGTCACACCGCGACGATGACACCACGGCACTGCCGGACGAGCGTGACGTCGGCTGAGATCGACGCATGACCTCGACACCAGTCATCGACGTTGAACACCTCAACCTCAGCTACGGCGACTTCCACGCCGTGAAGGACCTGTCGTTCCAGGTGCGGAAGGGGGAGCTGTACGCGCTGCTCGGCACGAACGGGGCCGGCAAGACCTCGACCCTGGAGACCGTCGAAGGCCACCGCGCGGCCACCTCGGGCACCGTGCGGGTCTTCGGGCAGAGCCCCCGCGACCGCCGGTCCGTGCGGCCCAGGATGGGCATCATGCTCCAGGAGAGCGGGTTCTCCCCGGATCTGACGGTGAAGGAAACCGTCCGGATGATCGGTGCGCTCTCCCGGCGCGGGGACAGGGTCGAACGCGTCCTCGACGTCGTCGACCTCACGCACAAGGCCGGCACCAAGGTGTCCCAGCTCTCCGGCGGTGAGAAGCGGCGGCTGGACTTCGCCACGGCCGTGTACGGGAAGCCCGAGCTGATCTTCCTCGACGAGCCGACCACCGGTTTGGACATCCAGTCCCGGGACGCCCTGTGGGACGCCGTGGACAAACTGCGCGAAGACGGCTCCACCGTCGTGCTCACCACGCACTACCTGGAGGAGGCCCAGGCGCGCGCCGATCGTGTCGGGCTCATGCACAAGGGCGCCTTCCACCAGGAGGGGACCGTCGCCGAGCTGACGCGGACGCTGCCGGCCGTCATCCGCTTCTCGCTCCCGGCCGCCGCACCGGCGCTGCCGCTGCGGGCCACGCGTGTGAGTGACGGACGGTTCCTCGTCGAGACGTTCGGGCTGCAGGAGACCCTCTACGCCCTGCTCGACTGGGCGCACGCCAACGGGCTGGAGCTGCGGGACCTCGAAGCCGGGCCGACCCGGCTCGACGACGTCTTCCGCGCCATCGGCGACGACTAGCCCCTCCTCCCTCCCACGGTCACCCCTCCCCCGGCACCTCCCAGGAAAAGGCCCTTCACCATGCTTTCCATCGCTCTCGGCGAGCTGATCCAGATCTTCCGGAACCGGCTGGTTCTGGTCACCAGTTTGATCATGCCCACGGCGGTCAGCGCGTACTTCATCCGCCGGCACGAGGTCTTCGCGGACCTGGGCAGCCTCGGCTACATCGCGGCGGTGGTGGTGTTCACCGTAGGGGCGTTCGGGCTCTACACGACCACCGTGACCACTCTGGCCTCACGCCGTCAGAATCTCTTCCTCAAGCGGCTGCGCTCCACCCCGGCGGGCGACGCCGGCATCCTCTCCGGGCTGATGCTCCCGGTCACCGTCCTGTCGCTGGTCCAGGTGGTCGCGATTCTCGTGGTGCTGGCCTCGGTCGCCGGCGAACCGGCCAACGTCCCCCTCCTGGCGGCGGCGGTCCTCTCCACAGTCGTCATGATGCTCGGACTGGGACTGGCCACGGCCGGACTGACGAACTCCCCCGAGCACGCCCAGGTGACCACGCTGCCGGTCAGCCTCGGCACCATCGCCGTCGCCAGCTGGGTGGGGATCACCGGCACGGAGGAACTCACCCTGCTCAAGCGGCTGCTCCCCGGCGGCTCGGCCACCGAACTGGTCCTCAACGCCTGGAACGGCGGCGTCCCCGTCGCGGACTCCCTCCTCCTGCTGGCGCCCACACTGAGCTGGGTCGTCGTCGCCATCGCGCTGGCGTCCCGCCTGTTCCGCTGGGAGCCGCGCCGGTGAGCGGGAACGGGGGCAGGGGTGTCGGTACGGGGATCAGGCCTCACTTCCCCTGAGGCCGCTGCGTACGAGCCCGACCACCTCGTCCTCGGACAGGCCGAGGGCGTTCGCCTCGGACACCAGCGCACGCACCCGCTCCAGCAGGCGGGCGCGGGCCGGGGTGCCGGCGAGCACGACCGCCCCGCGCCCGCGGCGCAGCTCGATCAGCCCTTCGTCGCGCAGCCGTTGGTAGCCGCGGAGCACGGTGTGGAGATTGACCCCGAGTGATTCCGCGAGGGCGCGGGCCGACGGCAGCCGCTTCCCCGGGGCCACCTCGCCGTCGGCGATGGCCCGCCGTACCCGCGCGGCGATCTGGTCGCCGAGGGGGACGGCCGATCCCGGGTCGACGCGGATCAGCATGTCAGTGCGCCTTTCGCCGGGCGATCAGGGTGTTGAGCAGGGCGGCCGCGGTGGCCGCGTCGTCGACCGTGACGGCGAAGTCCCGCCCGCCCGCGCGGCGGACGAAGAGCGTCGGCCCGGAGCGCAGGATCACGCCCGAGGCACCGGGGCGGATCCGGTAGCCCCAGCCGCCGAAGTCGCCGAGGGCGTCGATCTCCCGGTGCGAGGCGCCGGTCATGGCCTCCAGCGGTACGCGGATCCGGGGCCATGGGAGCCGCCCGGGCGTCACGGTCAGCCCCTGGCGGCCCACGGTGACGTGCAGACGGGCGAAGCCGAGACAGAGGACGCCGCCCGCCAGAAGGGCGGCGACGCCCAGCGGCCCGGTGAACGGGAGCAGGGCGACGGCCGCGGTGGTCAGCACCAAGCCCGTGGCGGCGAGGGCGGCGCAGACGAGGGCGGTGGCGATCACCAGGTGCCACACGGGGAACCGGACAGCGGAAGTGTCCTCGTCCGCGGCCTGGTTGACCCACTGCACCGACACGAACAGCGAGCCCATGAACCCGGCGCCCGCATACGCGGTGACCAGGAGCCAGACGCTCCGGGCATGCACCCGAGCCATGAGCACGGCCATGGTCGCGCCGGTCAGGACGAGCAGCACCGTGCTCATCGCCAGGAACGCACCGGGCCCGGTGAACCCATCCGCTTCTCCGGTGAGCGAGAAGTGCGTTGCCATCCGGTCGGGGAGGTGACGGCGCGTCCCAGCGCACCGTTCCAGGCGCTCGGCGTCTTTGCTGGTCAGACCCTGTTCCAGCGTTCCGGCGTCCCGTCATCACCGCCGTTTGTGGCGGGCGGGACGGATCACGGAACAGGCTGCGGTCGTCCCAGCAACCCGCTGGACGACCCACCTCTGCACGATGGAGATCTCGATGCGTTCGCGCTTTGCCGCCCGCCCCGCCCGTCTCGCCCTGGCCGCCGTCGCGGCGGTCGCCCTCACTGCCACCGCGACCGCGACCGCGACCGCCGACAGCAAGAGCAGCGCCGCGCGGGCCTGCGTGACCAAGGACCTGACTTTCAAGCTCACCACGGAGACGCAGGCGGGTGGCTACTACCTCCTCACCGCCAAGGCCAAGTCGGGCGTCACCTGCTACCTGAAGGGTGTCTTCCCCTCCGCGTCCTTCGGCTCGGCCGCCGACACCGAGGTGGGACCGGCCGAGCACGCGGTCAGCGAGAACGTCGTCCTCTCCGGCTCCACCCGGGCCTACGCCGGCATCAACCCCAAGACCACCAACAACGACTTCGGCAAGGAGTTCGAGCGGATCCACCTGTCCGTCGCGGGCGACGAGGCCAACTCCATCAGTCTCGACCTCCCCGACACCGCCCTGGTCGACAGGCCCGTCGCCACCAACTGGCACGCCGACCCGGCCGACGCCGTCCCGTTCTCCGGCTGACGGATACACGGCTACAGCGCACACCCGTCTAGGTGACGACCACCGACGCGTACGCGGTGCCCGCGCGGCGAGAGTCGGCCCATGGACACTGTCATGGACCGTACGGAGATCGTCTTGTGGGTACGACACGCGAACGGCCGGTGGTCGTCCAGACCGGTCTGGGTGGTGGTGCTCGACGGAAAGGCGTACGTCCGCTCGGCCTTCGGGAGGCGCGGCGCCTGGTACCGCCGGGTCCTGCGGCACGCGGACATGGAGGTGGAGGCGGCCGGGGCCAGACTGCCGGTCGCCCTCCAGCCGGCGGACGACCCCGAACTCGTCCAGCGGGTCTCCGACGCCTACCGGGCCAAGTACGGGCTGAGTTGGCCCGGCCCCGTGGAGTCCATGAACGGGCCCGAGGCCGCGGCCACCACCATGCGGCTAACGGAGGCCGGGCAGGTCCCGCAGTTGCCTGCGTGAAGTGAGCCCGAGCTTGCGGAAGATGTTGCGCAGATGCGCGTCGACCGTCCGCGGGCTGAGGAACAGCTTCGCCGCCACTTCCTTGGAGGTGGCGCCGTCGGCGACCAGGCGGGCGATGTGCAGCTCCTGCATCGTCAGCTGGTCCGAAGCGGTCGACGTGCGGCTGCGGGCCTGCTCGCCCGTGGCCCGCAACTCACCGGCGGCGCGCTCGGCGAACGCCTCCATGCCGAGGTCGGACAGCGCCTCGTGCGCCGGCCGCAGCGCGGACCGGGCGTCACGCCGTCGGCCCCGGCGGCGCAGCCACTCCCCGTACAGCAGCTGTGCCCGGGCGCGGTAGACGACCAGCGTGCCGTCGTCGAGCAGACCGATCGCCTCCTGGTAGGCCGACTCGTCCTCGGTCACCAGGGCCCGGGCACAGGCCTCGACGCCCAGACCCCAGGCCTGCCGGCCCGCCCGCGTGCGCTCCTGGAGAGACGCGAGGGCCGCGGCGGCGACCTCGGTCTCGCCGCACCGTACGGCCGCCTCGACCAGCTCGGGCAGGGCAAGGCCCGCCGTGCCGACGGCGCCGTACTCGACCGCCCGCCGCGCCGCCTCCAGCGCGGCCGGGTAGTCGGCCAGGCCGTTGCCGAGCACGGCCGTCGCCCAGGCCACGCTGAGGCTCATCCGGTGATCCACCGACGCGAACAGGTCGACGGCCTCCTTGCGCCGCCCGCGCAGCGCGGCCAGGTGGAGACGCGGATAGACCAGCGGTGCCGCCCCGGTGGCATCGGCGATCGCCTCCTCCTCGGAGATCAGCTCCGTCGCGGCACCGAAGTCACCCCTGTGCACGGTCGCGGTGGCCCGCATGGCCAGTGCGACGGGCAGCGTGTGGAAGGATCCCGACTCGCGGCCGGCCGCGACGGCACGGGTGGCGATGCCGCACAGGGCGTCGAAGTTCCACAGCTCGGTGGCCACCATGAAGCCCAGGGACGGCCGCCTGGCCCACACCTCGTCGTCGGGGTCCCCGACGACCGGCCTCAGGATCTCGCCCGCCGCCGCATGCCCCTCCCCGACCAGGCTGACGAGGCCGGTCAGGACGGCCGCCGCGCCGGATGCCGGTTCACCCGGAGGCAAGGCGACCTTCCCGACGGCCTCCACCACCTCAGCGAGATCACCGAGCAGAAGTCCCATCTCCATGGCGTCCAGGGAGCACTCCCGTGACCAGGCGGGGTCGGTGTCCGCCAGCCGCGCGGCGGCACGCAGGAGGTATGCCGTGGGGCTGTCGTCGCCCCGGCGGCGGGCGAACGACAGCCTGCCGCGGAGCAGGTCGGCCCTGGCGGCCCGGCTCGGCTCGTCGGCGGGGACGGTGGTGAGCAGATCGGCCGCCGTGTCGAAGTCGCCCGCCGCGAGCTTGGCCTGGACCGCGGCGAGGACCCGCTCGGCGCGTCGGACCGGGCTGATCGTGAGCGCGGCCGAGCGGGCGAAGAAGGCCGCCGCCGCGGCAGCCCCGCCGCGTTCCTGAGCGCGGTGGGCGGAGGCTTCGAGTTCGTCGGCGACCTGCTCGTCCGGGCCGGCACTGGCCTGGGCGCGATGCCAGGCCCGCCGGTCGGGGTCGGCGACCGGGTCGGTCACGGCGGCCAGCGCCTGGTGCGCCCTGCGCCGCTCCTCCGGCGCCGCGGCGCGGTAGGCGGCCGAGCGGGCGAGGGGGTGGCTGAACCGGATCCGGGTGCCGAACTCGACCAGCGGCACGGACCGGGCGACGGCGGTCGCGTCGATGCCCAGGAGTTCGGCCGCGCGCCACAGCAGGCCGGGGTCGCCGATCGGGTCGGCGGCGGCGACGGTCACCAGCGTCCGGGCCGCCGGCGTCAGGAGTTCCAGCCGGGAGCGGAAGCTCTGCTCGATCACGCCGGGTACCGAGTCGGGCTGGGCGAATCCGCCCGCCATCCCGGCGAGTCCGGCGGTCGCGGGCAGTTCCACCAGCGCGAGGGGGTTGCCGCGCGCCTCGGCCAGGATGCGGTCGCGCACCCGCTCGTCCAGGGGCGCGCGGATCGCCGCGGCGAGCAGCGCGCGGGCATCCGCCGCGCCGAGGCCCTGAAGCGCATGGCCGGGCAGCTCGTCCAGTTCGGGCGGCCGGCTCGGCTCACGGGCCGCGAACACGAGGGCGATCGATTCGGCCGAGACCCGGCGGGCCAGGAAGGCCAGCGCCTTGGCCGACGCCCGGTCGAGCCACTGTGCGTCGTCGACGACGCACAGCAGCGGGCGTTCCCGCGCGGTCTCCGCGAGCAGGCCCAGCGACGCGACTCCGACCAGGAACGGATCGGGTGTGCCGATGTCGAGGCCGAAGGCGATCTCCAGCGCCTTGCGGTGCGGCGCGGGCAACGCCGCCAGTCCGCCGGTGACGGGCGCGAGCAGCTGGTGCAGCGCGGCGAACGGCAGCTCCGTCTCGAACTCCGCGCCGGACGCCCGCATGACGAGGAATCCGGTCGCGGACTCGTCCAGATGCCGCAGCAGCGCGCTCTTGCCGATGCCCGGCTCACCGCGCAGGACCAGGGCACCGCCCCTGCCCTCCCGTGCCGATTGCAGCAGGGCGTCGAGCCGGCGTATCTCGTCCTGACGACCGATCAGCACATCTGTGTATGTCCCGGGCATGATCGACAACCTATGCGGTCGTACGCCGCAGGGGAATCCGCGCACGCCCGCACGCCCCGCGCCCAACGGCCGTACGCGACACCCCGCATAGGCGATATAGGCGATGACCACCGACGCGAGCGCCGTACGCCCGCTGCGAGTGTCGAGCCATGACCCGCACCGCACCGAAACGGACGACCACCACCACCGGCTGGATGCCGCTGGCGGTCCTGGCCACGGCCCAGTTCCTGGTCGTACTGAGCACGTCGATCGTGAACGTCGCCCTGCCGCGGATCCGGACCGGCCTCGATCTGTCGGACACGAGCCAGGCGTGGACGGTCAACGCCTACGTCCTGGTCTTCGGCGCACTGCTGCTGCCGGGCGGGCGCGCGGGTGACGTCCACGGCCTGCGCCGCGTGTTCCTGCTCGGCATCGGTCTGTTCGCCCTCTCCTCCCTGGGCGCGGCACTGGCGCCCACGGCGGTCGTGCTGATCGTCTGCCGGGCGATGCAGGGAATCGGCGCCGCGCTCCTGGCGCCCACGGCGCTGGCCCTCGTGCTGACGCTCTACCCCGACGGGGAGCGGCGTGGCACCGCGCTCGGTGTGTGGGGCGCGGTCTCCGGTGCCGGCGGGGCGGCGGGCGTACTGCTGAGCGGCCTGCTCACCAGCCTGTACGGCTGGCGTGCGGTGTTCGTCGTGATGGTGCCCCTCGCGCTGGCCGTCCTGGTGGCCACCCGGCTGCTGGTCGGGGCCGACCGGCCACGCGGCGGAAGCCTGGACGCGCCGGGCACGGTGGCGGTGACGGCGGGACTGGTCGCGCTCACCTACGGCCTGTCAGGCCCCTGGCCGCTCGCGGTGATCGGTCTGGCGCTGCTCGGCCTGTTCGTGGCGTTCCAGCGCCGCGCCGCCGACCCGCTGCTGCCGGTGCGCATGAGGGTGGTGGCGGTGCCCAACCTGCTGATGGCCCTGCTGGGCGCGGTCTGGCTCGGGCTGTTCTACTTCCTGCCGCTCTACCAGCAACGCGTCCTCGGCTACTCGCCGTTGGAGGCCGGGCTGACCCAGCTGCCCCTCGCCCTCATGATCACCCTCTCCTCATGGGTGACCGGCAGGGTCTCGGGCCGCCCTGTGCTCCCCGTGGGGCTGCTGGTCCTCGCGGCGGGACTGGCCTGGCTGTCCCGGACTCCGGCCGACGGCACCTTCCTTGTGGACCTGCTCGGCCCGACGCTCCTCATCGGCGTCGGCCTGGGGGTGGCCTTCGTCCGGCTCACCGCGATGTCCTCCACGGGCGTCCCGGCCGCCGACAACGGCCTGGCCGGCGGGCTGGTCAACGCCACCCGGCAGATCGGCGGAGCCATCGGCCTGGCCTTCCTGACGCTGCTCCCCTCCTCCGGCGCGGCGTTCGCGGCCTGCGCCGCCCTGACCCTGCTCATCTCAGCGCTCGCGACTCTCTCCACGCGCTCGCCTCTCCCGACACGAAAGGCATGACCATGACCCTGGACAAGCCGTACATCAACGGTCACTTCGCCCCCGTCACCGACGAGATCACCGGCCATGAGCTGAAGGTGCGCGGCACCCTCCCGCCCGAGCTGAACGGCCGCTATTTCCGCAACGGCCACAACCCCAAGCCGGGCATCACCCCCACCCACTGGTTCCGGGGCGAGGGCATGATCCACGGCGTCCGTCTCACGGGCGGCCGGGCCGAGTGGTACCGCAACCGCTGGGTGCGCACGCCCTTCCTGGACGGTGTGCCGTTCACCGGAACCGAGCTCGACGTCAGCGCCGCCGCCACCAACATCATCTTCCACGGGGGCCGCTATCTGGCCCTGCAGGAGGCCAACCTGCCCTACGAGGTCAGCGCCGACCTCGACACCATCGGCGTCCACGACTTCGGCGGCAAACTCGCGAGCGCGATGACCGCGCACCCCAAGGAGGACCCGGAGACCGGCGAGCTGCACTTCTTCAGCTACAGCCCCTTCCCGCCGTACCTGACCTACTACGTGGCCGACGCCGGCGGCGACATCGTCACCTCGCAGGTCATCGACGGCTCCGGCCCCTCGCTCATGCACGACTTCGCCATCACCCGCGAGCACGTCGTCTTCATCAACTCGCCCGTGGTCTTCGACCATGCCGAGCATTCCGGCATCCCCTACCGCTGGCACGACGACGTCCCGCTGCGCATCGGCGTGCTGCCGCGCGCCGGAGGCACGACCACCTGGTTCGAGGCGCCCGACCAGGCGGCCCTGCTGCACATCGCCAACGCCTACACCGACGCCCGCGGCCGGATCGTCCTCGAAGCGCCGCGCTTCGACCGTTCCGCCTGGGAGAACTCGTGGAAGTGGTGGGTCGGCGCTCCCGGCTACGGCACCAGCCCCGACGCCGGCTCGACCCTCTACCGGTGGATCATCGACCCGGCCACGGGCGAGGTCACCACGGAATCCCTCAACGACCTGGTCACCGAGTTCCCGTCGATCAACGACGCCCACACCGGTTCGGCCCACCGCTACAGCTACGCCATCGCCTTCCCCGGCGCGGGCCTGTCCGGCTACCACACCGTCAAATTCGACACCCGCACGGGCCGGGAGAAGCTCCTCGCCCACGGCGAGGGCCGCATGCCCGGCGAGGCCGTCTTCGCACCCGCCGAGGGCGCGACCGCCGAGGACGACGGCTACCTGCTCACCCTCGTCAGCGACCTCAAGGCCGACGCCTCGGAGCTGCTCGTCCTTGACGCGAGCGACCTGAGCACGGTGGCCGCCGTCGAACTCCCCCGCAGGGTGCCGGCCGGCATCCACGGCCACTGGATCCCGGACACGGAGCAGCCCGCCTGACGCGAGGCCGCTGGATCCCCGACACCGCGCTGCGCGACAGCCGAGTAGCGCCGTTTTGGCCTAGTTACACATACGACGCCTGATCGTTCAGCAGTGCATGACCAACACGCGACGCACCCTCGCCGCCCTGGCTCTCGCGGGGGCCGCACTGACCAGCACCGGCACCGCTCACGCCGCCGACCCCGGTGACAAGGGCGGCGACCAGGCCAGTAGCACTTCCGTCAGCACGAGCGGAAACAATCTCCTCCACAGAACGACCAACGCACTCAGCCCGCTCACCAGCCTCCTCCCGGTGAATGTCAACGACATCGGCCGCTAGACGAATGTCTCGGCCGTAACTCCTGGCCCCGGGGATCTCATGGCGATTCCCGGGGCCGAACCATGGGGGGTGGCAACGGATCACGCACGACACGGTCCGCAATGGGCATTCCGGGTCATGGAAGCCCTGGAACGGGATTGCCGGTTCAAGGTCTATTACGCGGGTGAGCGGCGCCCGACCAAAGCCAGTTTCGAACGGCCGGACGTGGGCGCCCACCGCGACTCCGCGTCCGTCTACTACCACCAGAGTGACATCCGTCTGCCGTTCATGCTCCGCCAAGCCGCGCGGTACAGCCCGGACTTCCCACGCTGCAAGGAGTACGAGTACCAGCAGATCGGCGACATCGTGCGTGACATCGAGGAGAGCGGGACCTCTCACTTCGACTGATTCAATGAGCACTCGCGGCGACGGACGGACCGCCGGCACAGCCCGCAACGGAGGAGTCTTTGTGACACTGCAGGACATCGCGGCACGGCTCGGTTCGCTGCTCCGCGCCGGCGGTCTGTCCGTCAGCACGGCGGAGTCCCTCACCGGCGGCATGCTCGGCGCGACGATCACCGGCACCCCCGGCGCATCGGACTACTACCGCGGGGGCGCGATCACCTACGCGACGGACTCCAAGGCGACCGTCCTCTCCGTCACCGAGGCGACCCTCGCCTCCGACGGCCCCGTGAGTTCTGCGACCGCCGAACAAATGGCGCGCGGTGTACGGGAGTTGTTCGGCAGTTCCCTCGGCGTCTCGACAACCGGCGTCGCCGGCCCCACCGGCCAGGACGGCAAGCCCGTAGGACTCGTCTACATCGGCGTCTCCGACACGGAGCGCACGGTCAGCCACGAGTTCAGAAGCAACGGCACGACGCGCGACGAGGTACGCCGCCAGGCCGTGGAACGGGCACTGAGCCTGCTCGTCGACCATCTCGACCGGACAGAGAAGAGCTGACGGACCCGGGCGCGGAGCGGCGTGGCGACGACGTCAGCACCCGGTCCAGCTCCTCCCCGGCCCGGTCGTACCCGGCGTCGGAGATCCGTTGGAGTTCGCACAGGTCGCCAGCAGAGAACCGGCATGCAGGGATCCCTCGTCCCGGGCACGGTCAACGCCTCGCCCCCGGCATGGCGGCGGCTCGACACTCTCAATCGCGCACAACTGGGCGCGTGACGGTGAGCGTCACGACGGGAGGACGTCGCTGCTCAGCCGCAACAGTCGCACCCTGGGCGACAGCCACACGCTTCACTCGCCCCGGCCACAGGGGCGACGGCGCAACAGCCCTCTCCCCGCCACGCGTCACGCCCCTCCTTCACGGCGACGGCCGCGATGACGAGGGCGGCGACGGGGTCCGCCCAGGACCAGCCGATCGTGGCGTTGAGGATCAGGCCGACCAGCAGCACGCCCGAGAGGTACGTGCACAGCAGGGTCTGACGGGAGTCGGCGACCGCGCTGGCGGAGCCGAGTTCGCGGCCCGCGCGGCGCTGGGCGGCCGACAGGAACGGCATGACCACGAGGGAGAGGGCGGCCAGCACGATACCGGGGACGGAGCGTTCGGCCTCGCCGGTGCCCGTGAGGGCGCGGACGGCGTCGACGCCGACGTAGGCGGCGAGCGCGAAGAACGACAGCGCGATGATCCGCAGGGCGGCCTTCTCGCGCGCCTCGCGCACGGCGTGCTCCCGGGCGGAGAACTGCCAGGCGACCGCGGCGGCCGAGGAGACCTCGATGATCGAGTCCAGGCCGAAGCCGATCAGCGCGGTGGAGGAGGCGAGGGCGCCGGCGGTGATGGCGACGATCGCCTCGATGGCGTTGTACGCGATGGTCGCGGCGACCAGCAGGCGTATCCGGCGGGCGAGCGCGTCACGGCGGGCCGGGCCGGGGCCGAGGGATATCGCGGTCATCAGCAGCACCCCTGCTCGTCGGCGTCCACACACGTACGGTCCGTGGCGACGGCGACCACGACGGCGCGCAGGTCGTCCAGCGCGTGGCCGAGGCGTTCGTCGGCCAGTTCGTAGCGGGTGCGGCGGCCGTCGGGCACGGTGACGACGAGGCCGCAGTCGCGCAGGCAGGCGAGGTGGTTGGACAGGCGGGTGCGGGAGACGGCGAGGGTGTCGGCGAGGTCGGCGGGGTAGGCCGGCGCTTCGCGCAGAGCGAGCAGGATGCGGCAGCGGATCGGGTCGGCGAGCGCGCGGCCGAAGCGGGCGAGGACGTCGATATCCGAGACAACGGTCAGCACGAGGCGACAGTACACGGCATCCTGAATTCAAGGAAAGCTGAACGATGTGAGCCCGGGCGGGCCGGTCGGCGTGGGTGAAGGAAGACCGGCCCGCCCGGGGGTCGAGGGGTGCCGGTTCGCTACAGGCCCACGTCCCGGCTGCGGATGTCCTCCAGGGACTCGCGACGCACCAGGAGGCGGGCGAGTCCGTCCCGTACGGCGACGACGGGAGGACGGCCGACCAGGTTGTAGCCGGAGGCCATGGACAGGTGGTACGCGCCGGCGACGGGGACGGCGAGCAGGTCCCCTGGACGTATGTCGCCCGGGAGTTCCGCGTGCGGTGCCAGGACATCGCCCGCCTCGCAGTGCCGGCCGACCACGGTCGTCCGGACCGGGGCCGCGGTGCTGTGCCTGCCGATCAAGCGGGGCGCGTAGCGGACGCCGTAGAGGGCCGGGCGCGGGTTGTCGCTCATGCCGCCGTCGACGGCCACGAAGACGTTCCCGCCGGTGTGCTTCACGGACAGGACGCGGTACAGGGCGATGCCCGCCGGGCCCACGATCGCCCGTCCCGGTTCGATGATCAGGCGGGGCACGGGAGGTCCGGCCGTGGCGCAGGCCTCGGTGAGTTCGGCGCGGACCTTGCGGGCCAGTGACGTCAGGTTCAGGCCCTCCTCGCCGGGGCGGTAGGCGATGCCGTGGCCGCCGCCGAGGTCGAGTTGGGGCAGGAGCAGGCCGTGCTGCTCGTACAGGCGTGCCATGAGGCCGACGATGCGGCGCACGGCGACGAGGTACGGCTTGACGCTGGTGATCTGGGAGCCCAAGTGGCAGTGGAGACCGGTGAGTTCGAGCTGCGGCTGGCCCAGGATCCGGGCGATGGCGTGCTGGGCGTAGCCGTCGATGGGGGCACCTCCCGCTCGAGCGAAGCCGAGAGTGGGGGCGGAGAGGCCGAACTTCTGGTCGTCCGTGCCGGTGCGGATCTTCTGGTGGCCGCCGGCGCTGATGCCAGGCACCACCCGGACCATCACCTTCTGGCGCCCGTCCGGCCCGACGGCGGCGGCCAGCCGCGCGATCTCCGAGGGGCTGTCGATGACGATCCGGCGAGCCGGTCGGCGCCCCCCTCGATGGCCTCCAGCAGCTCCGCCTGGTCCTCCGGCGACCACTCGACGTCGTCCGAGCGCAGGGAGGTGACCGCGGCCTTGATACCGGCGAGCGGGGTGCGCAGGTCGTGCCTGACGGCGGCGAGCAGCGCGGTCCGTATGCGGTTGCCCTCGGCGAGTTCCTTGGCGCGGTCGGCCTCGCGCCGCAGTCGCTGGCGGTCCAGGACGACGGCGGCCTGCGCGGCGAACGCGGCCAGCACCCGGCGGTCGGCGGCCGGCAGCACCCGGCCGCGCAGGTCCAGGGCTCCGTCTCGTCGGTCCGCTCCAGCACCGAGGTAGATCCGAAGCTTGCCGCGTGCCATGTTCACCCTTCGAAGCGGTAGCCCATGCCGGGCTCGGTGATCAGATAGCGGGGGTGGGAGGGGTCCGTCTCCAACTTGCGGCGCAGCTGGGCCATGTAGACGCGCAGGTAGTTGGTCTTGCTGCTCTGCGAGACGCCCCAGACCTCCTGCAGGAGGTGCTTCTGCGTGATCAGCCGGCCCGGATCGACGACCAGGATCTCCAGCAGATGCCACTCGGTCGGAGTGAGCCGCACGTCCCGCCCGTCCCGGACGACCTTCTTGGCCAGCAGGTCGATGCTGAAGTCCGCCGTCTCGACGAGCGTCGTCTCGGGGACGAGCGGCGCGTCCTCGGTGCGGCGGACGGCGGCCCGCAGCCGGGCCAGCAGCTCGTCCATGCTGAACGGCTTGGTGATGTAGTCGTCGGCGCCCGCGTCGAGTGCCGCCACCTTCTCCTCGGACCCCTGGCGGGCGGACAGGACCAGGATGGGCATCCGGCTCCAGCCCCGCAGGCCCTTGATGATGTCGACGCCGTCCATGTCGGGCAGGCCGAGGTCGAGCAGGACCACGTCGGGCTGACGCGCGGCGGCGAGCCGGAGGGCGGTGGCGCCGTCGGGGGCGGCGTCCACTCCGTACTTGCGTGCCTGCAGGTTGATGACGAGGGCCCGTACGAGCTGCGGGTCGTCCTCCACCACGAGCACCCGGGTCATGGGTGTGTGCCTCTCCTGTCGTGCGTCGGGCCGTGCGCGCCGGAGGCGGGGCGGCCGACTTCATGGCGGCGGGAGCCGGCGGGTCCGGGATGTCTCCCCGGCCGCCGGCTCCCCTCCGGCTCGCGAAAGGACCCCTGAGGCCATCACTTCGTCGCTGCGAGGTCCTTGAGCGCGATGTTGAGTTCGAGGACGTTCACCCGGGGTTCGCCCATGAAGCCCAGGGTGCGGCCCTCGGTGTGGTTCTCGACCAGCCGGTCGACCTGGGCGACGGACAGGCCGTTCTTCTCCGCGACCCGGTGGACCTGGAGGTCGGCGTAGGCCGGGGAGATGTTCGGGTCCAGGCCGGAGCCCGAGGACGTCACCGCGTCGGCGGGGACCTGGGACGGCTTGGCCTTGTAGCCGGCCGTCGAGTTGTCCTTGACGACGGCGGCCTTCGCGTCCTTCACCCACTGGATGAGCTCTTCGTTGTCGCCGGACCGGTTGGTCGCGCCGGACAGGATGAGCTTGTACTGGGTGTTGACGCTGTTGGTGCCGAGACCGTTCTGCGGACGTCCCTGGAACCACTTCAGATCGGGATCCGGGGTCTCCTGACCCTCCTTCGGCGGCAGGTTGTAGGCCTGGCCGATCAGCGAGGAGCCGACGACCCTGCCGTCCGCCTTGATCTCGGAGCCGTTCGCCTTGTTGTGGAACAGCCCCTGCGCGATGCCGGTGACGACCAGCGGGTAGATGACGCCCGTCACCAGGGTCAGTACGAGGAGGGCGCGCAGGCCCGCCCCGAGCAACCGGGCCGTGTTCGATACGGAGTTGTTCATCGCGATCAGCCGATTCCGGGAATGAGGGAGATGAGGAGGTCGATGATCTTGATGCCGATGAAGGGCGCGATCAGGCCGCCGAGACCGTAGACGGTCAGATTGCGGCGCAGCATCCTGTCGGCGCTGACCGGCCGGTACTGCACGCCCTTCAGGGACAGCGGCACCAGCGCGATGATGATCAGCGCGTTGAAGACGACCGCGGACAGGATCGCGGAGTCCGGCGAGGACAGGCCCATGATGTTGAGCTTGTCCAGGCCCGGGTAGACCGCCGCGAACAGCGCCGGGATGATCGCGAAGTACTTCGCGACGTCGTTGGCGATGGAGAACGTGGTCAGCGCACCGCGCGTGATCAGCAGCTGCTTGCCGATCTCGACGATCTCGATGAGCTTGGTCGGGTTGGAGTCGAGGTCGACCATGTTGCCGGCCTCCTTGGCGGCCGACGTACCGGTGTTCATCGCCACGCCGACGTCCGCCTGGGCCAGCGCTGGGGCGTCGTTGGTACCGTCACCGGTCATCGCGACCAGCTTGCCGCCCGCCTGCTCCCGCTTGATGAGCGCCATCTTGTCCTCGGGAGTCGCCTCCGCGAGGAAGTCGTCGACGCCCGCCTCGTCGGCGATCGCCTTGGCGGTCAGCGGGTTGTCACCCGTGATCATGACGGTCTTGATGCCCATGCGGCGCAGTTCCTCGAACCGTTCCCGCATGCCGTCCTTGACGACGTCCTTGAGGTGGATGACGCCGAGGATCCGGGCTCCGTCCGCGTCCTCCACGGCGACCAGCAGCGGGGTGCCGCCCGCCTCGGAGATGCGGTCGGCGATGGCGTCCGCGTCGTCGGCGACCGTGCCGCCCTGCCCCCGCACCCAGGCGACGACCGAACCGGCGGCGCCCTTGCGGATCTTGCGCCCGTCGACGTCCACGCCGGACATCCGGGTCTGCGCGGTGAACGCGATCCACTCGGCACCGGTCAGCTCGCCCTGGTCGCGCTCGCGCAGGCCGTACTTCTCCTTCGCCAGGACCACGATGGAACGGCCCTCGGGCGTCTCGTCGGCCAGCGACGACAGCTGGGCGGCGTCGGCGACCTCGGCCTCCGTCGCCCCGCTCACCGGCGCGAACTCGGCCGCCTGGCGGTTGCCGAGCGTGATGGTGCCGGTCTTGTCGAGCAGCAGCGTGGAGACGTCACCGGCCGCCTCGACCGCGCGGCCCGACATCGCCAGGACGTTGCGCTGCACCAGCCGGTCCATGCCCGCGATGCCGATCGCGGAGAGCAGGGCGCCGATGGTGGTCGGGATGAGACAGACCAGCAGGGCGACCAGCACGACCATCGTCAGGTCCGTGCCCGCGTAGTCCGCCAGCGGCGGCAGGGTGGCGCAGGCCAGCAGGAAGACGATCGTCAGCGAGGCGAGCAGGATGTTCAGCGCGATCTCGTTCGGCGTCTTCTGCCGGGCCGCGCCCTCGACCAGGCTGATCATCCGGTCGATGAAGGTCTCGCCCGGCTTCGTCGTGATCCTGATGACGATCCGGTCCGAGAGCACCTTCGTACCGCCGGTGACCGCCGAGCGGTCGCCGCCGGACTCACGGATGACCGGGGCCGACTCACCGGTGATCGCCGACTCGTCGACGGAGGCCACGCCCTCGATGACGTCACCGTCACCCGGGATGATGTCGCCGGCCTCGCAGACGACCAGATCGCCGATCCTCAGCTCGGTGCCGGGCACCTGCTCTTCGACGGATCCGTCGAGCCGACGGGCCACCGTGTCGGTCTTGGCCTTGCGCAGGGTGTCGGCCTGCGCCTTGCCACGGCCCTCGGCGACCGCCTCCGCCAGGTTGGCGAAGATCACCGTCAGCCACAGCCAGGCGCTGATGGTCCAGCCGAACCAGTCGCCCGGGTCCCTGAACGAGAAGATCGTCGTCAGGACCGAGCCGACCAGCACCACGAACATGACGGGGGACTTGACCATCACCCGCGGGTCGAGCTTGCGGAAGGCCTCCGGCAGCGACTTGAGCAGCTGCTTCGGATCGAAGAGGCCCGCACCGACACGGCCCTCGGCGGACTTGTGCCCGGTGGGTACGTCGCTGTGCGGCGCCCGGGTCGGAGTGGCTGTGGACATCGAGTCCTCTTGCTTCTCTGTGCGAGTGGTCATCACGCCAGCCCCTCGGCCAGCGGTCCCAGCGCGAGGGCCGGGAAGTACGTCAGACCGGTGATGACGATGATCGTGCCGACGAGCAGACCCGTGTACAGGGGCTTGTCGGTGCGCAGCGTGCCCGCGGTGGCGGGCACCGGCTTCTGCTCGGCGAGCGAGCCGGCCAGCGCCAGCACGAACACCATCGGCACGAAACGGCCGAGCAGCATGCACAGGCCGAGCGTGCTGTTGAACCACTGCGTGTCCGCGTTCAGACCGGCGAAGGCCGATCCGTTGTTGTTGGAGGCGGACGTGTAGGCGTACAGGATCTCGGAGAACCCGTGCGCCCCGCTGTTGGTCATGGAGTTCGCCGGGGTCGGCAGCGCCATGGCGAAGGCGGTGAAGACGAGCACCAGCGCCGGGGTGATCAGGATGTAGCAGGCCGCGAGCTTGATCTCGCGGGAGCCGATCTTCTTGCCCAGGTACTCGGGCGTGCGGCCGACCATCAGACCGGCGATGAACACCGCGATGATCGCCATGATCAGCATGCCGTAGAGGCCGGAGCCGGTACCACCGGGCGCGATCTCGCCCAGCATCATGCCGAGCATGGTGATGCCGCCGCCGAGGCCGGTGAAGGAGGAGTGGAAAGAGTCCACCGCGCCGGTCGAGGTGAGCGTGGTCGCCGTGGCGAAGATCGACGAGCCGCCGACGCCGAACCGGAGCTCCTTGCCCTCGTACGCCCCGCCGGCGATGTCGAACGCCGGGCCATGGTGGGCGAACTCGGTCCACATCATCAGCGCCGTGAAGCCGAGCCAGATGGTGGCCATGGTCGCGAGGATCGCGTAGCCCTGCTTGACCGAGCCGACCATGAGGCCGAAGGCGCGGGTCAGGGCGAACGGGATGACGAGGATCAGGAAGATCTCGAAGAGGTTCGAGAACGGGGTGGGGTTCTCGAACGGGTGGGCGCTGTTGGCGTTGAAGTAACCGCCACCGTTGGTGCCCAGCTCCTTGATGGCCTCCTGCGAGGCGACGGCGCCGCCGTTCCACTGCTGTTGGCCGCCCACGAACTGGCCGACCTCGTGGATGCCGGAGAAGTTCTGGATGGCGCCGCAGGCGACCAGGACGATCGCGGCGACGGCGGCGATCGGCACCAGGATGCGGATGGTGCCGCGCACCAGGTCGGCCCAGAAGTTGCCCAGCTCACCGGTGCGCGAGCGCGCGAAGCCGCGTACGAGGGCCACCGCGACGGCGATGCCGACGGCCGCGGAGACGAAGTTCTGCACGGCCAGACCGGCGGTCTGCACGACGTGGCCCATGGCCTGCTCGCCGTAGTACGACTGCCAGTTCGTGTTGGTCACGAAGGACACGGCGGTGTTGAACGCCTGGTCCGAGTCGATGGCGGAGAAGCCGAGCGAGCCGGGCAGCACGCCCTGGATCCGCTGGAGCACGTAGAGGAAGAGCACCCAGACCAGGGAGAAGGCGAGGACGCCGCGCAGGTACGCGGGCCAGCGCATCTCGGAGTCCGGGTCGGCACCGATGCCCTTGTAGATCCACTTCTCGACACGCCAGTGCTTGTCGGAGGAATAGACCTTGGCCATGTAGCTGCCGAGCGGTTCGTAGGCGAGCGCCAGCGCGGCGATCAGGGCGAGCAACTGGAGCACGCCCGCGAGTACGGGACCCATCGCCCCCGCTGCGGTAGCGGCTGATGTCACTGTCAGAACCTCTCCGGGAAGATCAGGGCGAGGACGAGATAGCCCAGCAGGGCGACGGCCACGACCAGGCCGACGACGTTCTCGACGGTCACAGCTTCGTCACCCCCTTGGCGACGAGAGCCACCAGCGCGAATCCCGCGATCGTGGCGATGACGAAGGCCAGATCGGCCATCGCGAACTCCTGGAGTGAGGTTCGGTGTATACGGACGATTAGAGGAAAGCCCCTCTTCGGCCGGATCGGACCGCCCGTTGACGGCTCTCATACGGCGGGGCCCAGGGCTTTGACGGGTCTCTTACGCCGCCCGAGCCCCGGACCGTGTGGGCGCCGTTTCGAGGGGTCGGAGGAGCCGGAAGCGGAGTCGGCGGATCACCGCGTCGGTCTCGCGTCGCACGGCGTGTGCGACGACCGCGCCGCGCTGGTTCCGCAGCAGCCTCCCCCAGCCACAGCCGCTCCGGCTCGGTCTCCGGGATCAGCACGGTGACCTGTGTGCCCGGCTCGGCGGCGGCCACCTCACGGACGTACCCGGCGATCGGACGGCCCAGGCTGCGCCGCTCGCTGGTCAGCCGGACCAGGGGCACCCCGGGGTTCCACCCCGCCCAGGAGCGCTCCGGGGCGTGCAGATGGGCGCGGTCCTCGGCGTCCGGGTAGCAGCCTGGACAGGGACGAGACGGGGACGATCACCAGGGAGCGCTCGCGGTGCGGGGGCTCCGGTATGCGGCCGAGGCCGAGCCGCTCGCCGATCCGGCCGTAGGCGCGGTGCACGGTCTCGAAGGCGACCACGAGCAGCGGCAGGGCGATCACGATCAGCCAGGCGCCCTCCTGGAACTTCTCCACGGTGACGACGACGGTGGCGACACCGGTGAGCAGCGCGCCGAAGCCGTTGAGCAGCGCTGCCGAGACGAGGGCGAGGGCCAGGACGGCGTGGCGGTGGACCCGTACGACGGCGTCTCCTCCCACCTGGTCCTGCGGGACGTCCACGGCCATCGCCTGGAACGCGACCCCCGCATCCTCACGGCCAACCCCCTGCTCTGGCACGAACTCGACACGGGCGTCCGCCGCTCCCTGGAGCGGCACACTGCGCCACGGTACGGAGGTCCTGGAACGGCTCGGCCAGCGCATCGACGACGAGACGGTGGACGCGGTGTTCCGGGTGTCGGGGCTCTCCCGTCAGGGGCGGTAGATCAACTCGATGATGACGGCGATCATGAACATCCACGCTCCCAGACCGATGATCCACAGCAGATCAACTGCGATGCCGCCGGCAAGCACGGCCAGCCCGGCGGTGCCCAGAACGATCACCAGTCGACGGACACCGCGGTCGGGGAACCAGTCGATAGCCACGCTGTCAGCGTCTGGAAGGTCGGTCGTCCAGCGCAAGCGATGCCCTGAATACTGTCGCGTTCTTGACGCGCGCAAGACCGTCGGTGCAGGGGGCAGGCCCACCCCGCGGATGGGCCTATCTTGGCCCGCATGCAGTCATACACGATCGGCCAGGCAGCCCGGCTGCTCGGCGTCAGTCCGGACACCGCGCGACGGTGGGCGGACGCGGGGCGAGTGGCGACCCATCGCGACGAGGGCGGGAAGCGGCTCATCGACGGGAAGGACCTGGCCGCCTTCTCCGTGGAGCTCGCCAAGAGCGGAAGCGGTGAGGAGGACGCCTCCTCCACCTCGGTGCGCAACGCCTTCCCCGGCATCGTCACCGCGATCAAGCTCGGTGACGTGGCGGCCCAGGTGGAGATCCAGGCGGGTCCCCATCGGCTGGTGTCGCTGCTGACGCGGGAGGCCGTGGAGGAGCTGGGGCTGGAGGTCGGCATAGAGGCCACCGCCCGGGTGAAGTCGACGAACGTGCACATCGACCGCGTCTGAGCGAGAGGCGGTGGCCTCCGCGGGGTGCCGGCGGCGTAGCGGGTCTGCGCGGACAACGACGAGCCGGAGATGTGCGGGGTCGTGCCGTGGTGCGGCATGGTCCGCCACGGGTGGTCGGCGGGCGCCGGCTGTGGGTACCAGACGTCGCCCGCGCCGTGGACGGCGATCAGGAAACGCAGGCGGTCCTTGCGGCGGGCGGGGTCGAAGGCCGGGCCCGCGTCCATGAGGACGTCGTGCAGGAGCGGCCCGGTGAAGCGGTGGTGCTGGATGCCGCTGGTGGCGCACTCGAAGCTGACCTGTGCCCGGTGCTGGGGCCATGCGAGCAGGTCGGGCACCGTCAGCCGGGCCGGTCGGTCGAGGTCGCCCGCGAGATCGAGTTCCGCCCCGGGTCCGGCGGCCGTACGGGCAGCTGCGAGGGTCTGGCTCCCGAGCCACCCTCCCGTACAAACGCACATGCCATGCCGACACAGAAAGAGTCCGGCTCATGCGATACGACAGGAGACTTTCGCCTCGCATCTGCGGAAGTATGATCGGCGTATGCACACCTACCGGATCGGGGACGCCGCCGCCTTACTCGGCGTGAGCCCCGACACCGTGCGGCGTCTGGTCGACGGCGGGAAACTGACCGCCGAACGCGATGAGCTGGGGCGCCGGATCATCCCGGGACCGGCCCTCGCGGCCTACGCCCGCGAGATACACCGGGCCGAGCGGGAGTCCACCGGCTCCTCGGCCCGCAACCGGTTCACCGGCATCGTCACCGACGTGATCCTCGGGGACGTCTCCGCGCAGGTGGAGATCCAGGCCAGGCCGTTCCGGGTGGTGGCGATGGTCAGCCGCGAGTCGGCTGAGGAACTGGAGCTGGAGCCCGGCGTTCCGGCGGTTGCCGTGATCAAGTCGACCAACGTGGTCGTCGGGAGCCCGTAGACAAGGTCTTCAGGCCGTAGTTGTGTCCGTGAGGACCAGAGGGAGTGGACCCGTGATGACCCGTACCGTGCGCCGGACCCGCCGGATGCTGCAGGTGACCGGCGCAGGTGCCGCCGCGCTGCTGGCCCTGAGCGCCTGCTCGTCCTCCGACGACTCCTCGTCGGCGTCGGACTCCTCGGCGTCGGCCTCCGGCTCGCCGAAGCCGTCCGGAGAGGTGACCGTCTTCGCCGCCGCCTCGCTGAAGGAGAGCTTCACGACGCTGGGCAAGGAGTTCGAGAAGGCCCACCCCGGCACCAAGGTCACCTTCAGCTTCGGCGGCAGCGACGCGCTGGCCGCGAGCATCACCGGCGGCGCCCCGGCCGACGTGTTCGCCTCCGCCAGCCCCAAGACGATGAAGATCGTCACGGACGCCGGAGACGCCTCCGGCACGCCCGCCACCTTCGTGCGCAACCAGTTGGAGATCGCCACCCTGCCGGGCAACCCCGACAAGGTCGCCTCCCTGAAGGACCTCGCCAACGCGGACCTGAAGGTCGTCCTGTGCGACAAGACGGTGCCGTGCGGCGCCGCCGCCCAGAAGGCCCTGGACGCGAGCAAGCTGAAGCTCACCCCGGTCTCCTACGAGGAAGACGTCAAGTCCGCCCTCAACAAGGTGGTCCTGAAGGAGGCCGACGCGGCGGTCGTGTACAAGACCGACGTGAAGGCGGCCGGTGACAAGGTGGAGGGCGTGGAGTTCCCCGAGTCGGCCGACGCCGTCAACGACTACCCCATCACCCTCCTCAAGAGTTCGGAGAACACCGGGACCGCCAAGGCGTTCATGGAGCTGGTGCAGTCCGCCGAAGGCCAGAAGGTCCTGAACGAGGCCGGGTTCCTCAAGCCGTGACCTCTCCCTCCCTGAACAAGGCCGACGCCGCGGACACCCTCACGGGTGGCCCGCGGCGCCGCCGCGTCCCCAGGGGCGGTCGCGGAGGCGGTCGCGGGGGAGGTCGCGGGGGCGCCCCGCTGCCCCTCCTCCTGCCCGCGCTGATCGGCCTGGCCTTCCTGGTCCTGCCGCTCGTCGCCCTGCTGGTCAGGGCCCCCTGGCGCAGCATGCCCGAGCTGCTGACCAGCACCGAGGTGTGGCAGGCCCTCCAACTGTCCCTGGTCTGCGCGACGGCGGCGACCGCTGTGAGCCTGGTGATCGGGGTGCCGCTGGCCTGGCTGCTGGCCCGGGTCGACTTCCCGGGCCGCGGGCTCGTGCGCGCCCTGGTGACCCTCCCACTGGTCCTGCCCCCCGTGGTCGGGGGTGTGGCACTGCTGATGGCACTGGGCCGCAACGGAGTCGTCGGCAAGTGGCTGGACGCCTGGTTCGGGATCACCCTGCCCTTCACCACCGCGGGAGTCGTGATCGCGGAAGCCTTCGTGGCGATGCCGTTTCTCGTCATCAGCGTGGAGGGCACGCTGCGCGCCGCCGACCCGCGCTACGAGGAGGCCGCCACGACGCTGGGCGCCTCCCGCTTCACCGCGTTCCGCCGCGTCACCCTGCCGCTCATCGCGCCGGGTATCGCGGCGGGCGCGGTCCTGGCCTGGGCCAGGGCACTCGGCGAGTTCGGCGCGACCATCACCTTCGCCGGCAACTTCCCCGGCCGCACCCAGACCATGCCCCTCGCGGTCTACCTGGCCCTGCAGAACGACCCGGCGGCGGCGATCGCCCTCAGCCTGGTCCTGCTGGCCGTGTCCATCGCCGTACTCGCCGGTCTGCGCGACCGCTGGATGACCGCCTCATGACCGATCCCGAGAAGACCGATGCCGAGAAGACCGATGCCGCCGCCGAGGGGCTCGACACGCGGCTCGTGGTCGAGCGCGGCTCCTTCCGTCTCGACATCACGCTGACAGCGGCCCCCGGAGACGTCGTCGCCCTGCTCGGCCCCAACGGCGCCGGCAAGACCACGGCTCTCCGCGCACTGGCCGGTCTCGTTCCCCTCACCAGCGGCCATCTCCACCTCGACGGCTCGGACTTGGACCGTATGCCTCCGGAAGCCCGACCGGTCGGGGTCGTCTTCCAGGACTATCTGCTCTTTCCGCATCTGTCCGCCCTGGACAACGTGGCCTTCGGGCCACGCTGCCACGGCGCGAGCAAGGCGGAGGCCCGCGCCCAGGCCGCCGCATGGCTGGAGCGCCTCGGTCTGGCCGAGCACGGCTCCGCGAAACCCCGCCGTCTCTCCGGCGGGCAGGCCCAGCGCGTCGCCCTCGCCCGCGCCCTGGCCACCCAACCCCGGCTGCTCCTCCTCGACGAGCCGCTCGCCGCCCTCGACGCCCGCACACGCCTCGACGTCCGCGCCCAGCTCCGCCACCATCTGGCCGAGTTCGAGGCCGTCGCCGTCCTCGTCACGCACGACCCGCTCGACGCCATGGTTCTCGCGGACCATCTCGTCGTCATCGAGGACGGCCACATCGTCCAGCGGGGCACCCCCGCCGACATCGCCCGCCGCCCGCGCACCGACTACATCGCCCACCTGGTCGGCCTCAACCTCTACCGCGGCGAGGCCGAAGGACACACGGTCCACGTCGACCACGGATCGGCGGTCACCACCACGGAGGACTTCACCGGCCCGGTCTTCGTCGCCTTCCCCCCGAGCGCGGTGACCCTCTACCAGGACCGCCCCAGCGGCGCCAGCGCCCGCAACCTGTGGCGCTGCGAGGTGTCCGGCATGGAAACCCACGGCGACCAGATCCGCGTCGCCCTCACCGGCGAACTCCCCCTGGCCGCCGACCTCACCACGGTCGCCGCGGCCGAACTCGACCTGCGCCCCGGAGCCACGGTCTGGGCAACGGTCAAGGCGGCTCAGACGCACGCGTATCCGGCCTGAGGGGCCGTCGGCCGACGAGGCCCGCGCCAAGTTGAGCATTCCTGGACCGCCGGGCCGCTCTTCCGCCTAGGGTCTCGATCATGTTCAGGTCAGGGGTGGGGTTCTTCGCGCTGTTCGGGCTCGGCTGGTGGCTGCTGGGCTCGAGCGCGTTCGACGGGTTGACGCGGCAGATCCTGCTCGTGGCCGGCTGTGCCGTCACGGTGGGGCTGATGCTCGCCGCGCGCCGTTCGCTTCCCCCGTCGGCAGGGGGACCCTTCCCCGCCGGCCGACGCCGACGGTTCAACCAGATCAACGGGCTCCAGTGGCTGCTGATCATCGCTGTCGTCGCGGTCTGCCGTCACCTCGGGGTGCCGGTGCTCGTTCCCCCGCTGATCGCGGTTGTCGTCGGGCTGCACTTCCTGCCGTTGGCGGCGGTGTTCGAGCAGCCCCGACTGCGCATACCGGCGGGCCTGTTGATCGCTTCCGGGGCGACGGGCGTGACCGTCTGGCTCACCAACGGCCCGGACGAGACCGTTCGCCTCGTGGTGGGCCTCATCTCGGCGCTCTCCCTGTGGGGCATGGCGACATGGACAGTCGCAGGGGCGGCGTCCGCTGCCGGGCGAGGGGGAGGAACTGAGCGATCCGGCGACGCGTGACAGCCCTCATCGTGAAGTGGGCGGGTGCACAACTCGGCCGCCATGCCCGGGAGGAACGACCCCACCGTCCGGCTCCTCCTCGGCCAGCCCGACGGCAGCCAGGAACCCATGGATCTGTGTTCGTGCCTGCACAGCGGCCACGGAATAGCCGGAGACGCCCACCGAGTCAGATACCAGCCCACCCGTCGTGGGCTGCCCGACAATGTTGTTGACGACCATTTCCGGCCCACCTCTCGCTCTTACAACGGCTAACCCTGACAGCTCTTTGTCGTTACGGTCCGGCGGCGCACCCAACGTGCCGGCGTGCTCGCGCTGGAGGCCGTGTTCAAAGGCGTCCGGAAAGACAGCCGCTTACCAGACTGCCCGGCGCACGGCTACGGAAGAGCGAAACGACGCCGGGCACGCCGGCCCCGTGGCCATGCTGCTCCCAGCGACGAGAGCCGGGGGAAACGTGAAGGCGATTCTGGCGGGGGCCGTACTTCTGGTGTGTCTGAGCACACCGCTGATGGGAGGCATGCAGCAGCCACGGCTGCCATCGAAGCGACGCACTCCCGAATACTCGGTAGGGGCGCCATTGGCGGTCGGACTCGGCTCCTGGGCGATGTGGGTGCTGATGTTCCCGGTGCTCCGCGTCGGCTTCACCGATACCAGGAACACCTGGATATGCGTCGCGTTGCTCGTACTGTGCGTACTGGTCGCCCGACCGCTGGTCCGGATGGCGGCGCCCGCGCGGCTCAAGCGGAGCCGCCTGCTGGTCGCGGCACGCGCGGTGGGACTCTGCTGCGTCGTGGCGGCCGTCATGGCACCGCTGGACGCCGAGGTCGACAAGCAGCCCATGGCCGGAATGACCGTGATCTACGCGACGACCGCCGCCGTACTGGGTCTGATGCGGATCGTGGACCACGGCTACTTCCCGCTGGTCCTGCTGCGGACGGCGCTGTGGAAGGCGCTCCTGGCCGCCGTGACCGGGTACTGGATCCACCACACCGGCGGCACCCTCGTCCCCGACCCGGACCACGCCACCGCCGGGACACTGCTGCTCGCCGCCCTGTGGTGGTCGCTGGTGGGGCTGTCCACCGGCTGCGCGATGACCGCGGCCGCCCGCCTGACACGCTGGATGAGGACCGGACCGCCTGCCCGTCCCGCACCCCCCGGAGTGACGTCCTGGCCACCCGCCGTCGGCGACGTGTGGACGGCCGAACTCACCCACGACGACAACACCTACAAGGAGCGTCCGGTGCTGGTGCTGGAACACACCCCGGGCTTCGTCCGCGTACTCGGCATCACCAGCGTCGACAAGTCCGGCCGGCAACGCGGCTACTTGAAGCTCCGCCTGTCCGAGTGGCAGGGCGTACTGAAGAAGGACGGCTGGCTGAACCTGGAGATCGCGCACATCCCGTACTGCGACTTTCTCTGGCGCCACGGGGAGTGCCCGGACCGGGTATGGGACGTCCTGTGCACGAAGGCCGACGTCCGGGAGCGGCCCCCGAAGGCAGGACCCGCCCCGGGATTCACCTCCCGCCACCGGCTCCGGTCAGCGATGAACTCCCACGTCGGCCGTGACGCACGCACGGTCCGCCCCGCCGCCGGCCCGGGGCGCCGGGTGTGGCGGCGGGAGAAGGTCTGACCGGAACAAGCTCAGACGGGGTGTGCAACTGTCGAGGCCTGGTGCGCACGCCACTGTGCTGCACCACGAGGTCGGGGACGATTCCCACGGCGGTCGCTTCGGCCGCCTGGACGAGGACGAGCCTGGCAGCGCGACGCTCCTCACATGGCCAGCGCGGTTCGCGCCAGCCCGCGCAGCCAGGCGTGGGCTTGGTCGGTGTCGTAGCGCTGATGCCACGACAGGTATATCGGTGCCGACGGCAATTCGAGCGGGAGGGGGAGCACGGCCAGGCCGAGGTCGGCGACCGCTGACCGCGTGGTGGCTTCGGGGACGCTGATCAGGAGATCGGAGCCGCGCGCGAACTCCAGCGCGGCCGCTTCCGTGGGCGCGGTCGCCACCACGCGGCGGGTGAGGCCGAGCCGCACGAGGGCGTCGTCGAGGGCATTGCCGAGGTTTCCACGTCGCGAGACGGTGACGTGCTCGGCGGCGGCGTACCGCTTCGCGGTGACGGTCCTGACACGGGTGAGGGGGTGCCCCTGCCTCACGACGATGACAAGGCGGGTCTCGCCCACCTTCTCGGCACGGATGTCCGGTGCGCTCGGGCGGTTGGCGTTCGCCTCCAGGTCGACCTCGCCGCGCCGCAACTCGGGGGTGTCGATGCTCGATTCCGCGACGAAGCGCAATCGCACGCCCGGGGCCTGTCCGCGCACGGCCGCGAGCAGTGCGGGGCCGCTCAAGGCGACCAGGGAATCGTGCCAGCGGAGCGTGAAAGTGCGCTCCAACGTCGCCAGATCGAGTTCACGGCTCGGTGCCAGCACCCCCTGGACCTGGTGCAGCAGCTCGTGCACCTGTTCCCGGACGGCGATCGCGTACGGCGTCGGGGTCATCGTGCGGCCGGTGCGCACCAGGATCTGATCCCCGGTCGCGCGCCGGATTCGGCCCAGACTCCGGCTCATCGCGGGGGCGGTGACGTGCAGGCGCGCGGCCGCCCCGCCCACACTTCCCTCCTCCAGCAGCGCGTCGAGCGCGGCGAGGAGATTCAAATCCAATTGCATATGAGTAATCCTAGCCGTGCTTTACATGCATTTGAAGTTAATGATTGGGCTCTATACCTTCGAGACGAAAGCGCAAGAAGCAAGGCGCAGTTCGGGCCCGACCGGCCCCATTACCCCTCCTTCCACAGGAGCACCACCATGTCCGAAATGCTTCAGACCACTGCCCTCCCCGCCTCCGACGCCGACCTGCTCGCCCAGGCCGCGATCGCCGTCCGCGCGGCCGGTTCAGCGCTGCGCGAGCGCTTCGGCGAGGTGGTCCGCTACCAGACCCGCGAAGAGCTGATGCGCGCGCTCGCCGCCAACGACGACACGGCCCTCGACATCCTGCGCCCCCGCCTCACGCGCCTGCGCCCGGACGCCGGCTGGGTGGAGGACGAGCTGGACGGCGGGGCGCTGCCGCCCGGCGAATGGTGGGTCGTGGATCCGGCCGAAGGCAACGTCAACCACCTGCACGCCCTGCCGGACTGGGCGGTGACCGCCACCCTCGTGCGTGAGAACCAGCCGGTGCTCACCGCCGTCCACCTGCCGTTGACCGGCGAGACCTACACCGCGCTCACCGGCGCGGGCGCCCACCTCGACGGCCGGCCGCTGCACGTCTCCCGGACCGCGGACCTCGGCCTGAGCATCGTGGCCACCAGCCAGGCCCGGCCGGACGAGGACGAGAAGGTCGTGCGGCGCGTCGGCTCCTCGATCACCGCGATGCTCTTCGACGCACTCGTCGTCCGCACCGCCGTGCCCGCGACCCTGCACCTGCTGAACGTGGCCGCCGGCCGGATCGACGCCTTCTGGCAGTTCGCCGGCGCCCGCGCGGACCTGCTGCCCGGGGCGCTGCTCGTCACCGAGGCCGGCGGACGGATCTCCGACACCGAGGGCCGCCCCTGGACCCCGCAGAGCGAGAGCTTCCTGGCCACCGCACCCGGCGTCCACGCCGAGGCCGTCGCCACGCTCTCACGCTGACCGCGCACCACAACCTGCACCTACGGAAGGACCAGATCATCATGACCACGATCGCAGTTCTCGGAAACGGCCGCGTCGGCGGCAACCTGGCCGCAGCCCTCACCCGGGCAGGGCATGAGGTGACCGTGGCGGAGCGCGCGCCGGGCGCCGCCGCCGACGCTGCCCGGACAGCCCGGATCGTCATCAACGCCACCCCGGGCGCCGGCTCGCTGGACCGGCTCGTCGCCCTGCGCGAGGAACTGCGGGACAAGATCCTCGTCGACGTCTCCAACGCCACCATCGACGGACCGGACGGACTGCCCGCCGACCTGATCTACCCCGGCTCGAGCCTCGCCGAGCAACTCCAGGAAGCGCTCCCCGAAACACGCGTCGTCAAGACACTCAACACCATGCTCTTCCCGGTGATGACCGCGCCGGCCACGCTCACCCAGGCGCCCGATGCCTTCCTCTCCGGCGAGGACCCGCAGGCCAAGCAGACCGTCCGCGAACTGCTCATCGAGTTCGGCTGGCGCAAGGAGTGGATCACCGATCTCGGCGGGATCCAGACCGCCCGCGCCACGGAGGCCGCCATACTGTTCGTACCGCACGTGATCCGGTCCAGCGGATTCGCGCCCTTCGCGATCTCGATCGCCCGCTGACCGCACACAGTGCGCCGGACGGCGCCCCGTGGCCACCCTTCCTGGGGCCGTCGGGCCGTCGGCCTCGCACCGAGGAATCGGCCCATCCCGTAACGTCCACACCACATATGACGCGCACACTAAAAACCGCAGGTCAGGAGCCCTTTGCCGCCGGTTCAAGGATGGCAACACATTCCACGTGGTGCGTCATCGGAAAGATGTTGGCCTGCACGAAGGCATTAAAACAGCAGGTCGGAGAGGCTTTCGGGTCCCGAATGAGGGCCAGCGGGCCCCCGGAGCGTCAAATGAGCGTCACGGCCGTACGTCGGTTCGGAACGGACAATCTGGCATGGCATGGCTCCCCTCTGCCACGGGAAGTGTCAGTGGCGCGGCACGTTGTCCCTCAGTTCTACGATCTGCCCATGACCCGACGTATCGGCCGGGGCGGACGCACGGCCAGCGTCGACGGGCCCATACGACGCGGCCGGCCCAGACAGATGGCCCTCCGGCGCCTCTTACGCCCTGACCCGGATCGGACCGCTCCCGGCTACGGTAGACGCCCATGAACGCCTACGAGCGGGCCGTGCAACGCGCCCTCGCCACCACCGGCCACACCCACCTCACCACCCGTCAGCTCGCCGCGCTCCTTGACCGCGCCGAGGAAGCCACCCCGCACGCACAACACCTCCAACGCCTCCACCCAGGACATGCCACCACCCGCAACCGCCTGCACGCCGCCGGCATGACCTGCGCACAGATTGGCCTCCACGACGGCGACCCGGAGTTCCTCGACGCGCTGCTGCAGGAACTCGCCCACGCTTAAGCCCGGCAGCAGCCCGCCTGGCTCGGGAGTACCGGGCCAGGGCGGGGAGCATTTCGGTGCAGGGTCGTGCGCGCCAGCGGAGTGATGGTCGTTTCCTCCGCTGGGCCCCGCCAGGCGCTCTCTACCAGTCGCGGTCGAGGTCTCCAGTTTCTGTGTCGAGCAGACCTGGGAGCGCTGAGTCGGCACCGAGGCCGGCCCGCAAAAGCCAGTCGTACGTCCGGATTTCAATCCGGTCGTTCGCGGAATGGCGATCCCGGATCTCGCGGGCGCTGTCCGTCACGTCCTCCCGACCCATGATGATGAGCCCGCGTGCATCCACGGTGATGCCCGGGAGGGAAGCCCGGGCAGACAGGAGGTTGACCTTCAGCCACTCGCGCCAGTCCTGGATCTGGTCGATGGCATGGCGCAGCGTGGGCGACTCACGCTGGTTTCCAGGGTTGGTGAGCCGCTCGGTGGGGCTTTTCAGTTCGACGAGGTGCCAGCGAAGGCCAGCCGAGGTCCGACTGGCGATGAGGAAGTCCGAGACGTACCTGTCGCCGAGACGAACCTGCGGGCGGACCCAGATTCCGTGGTGGCCGGCGATCACGTTGGCCAGGAGGGCTGGGTGGTTCTCCAGGACGACCTGCATGGGCCGTTCCTCGGTGGCGTTGACCAACGCCTCGTGGAGGGCTCGGCATTCCACCATTGACGGGCGCCGAGGGACCTTCCATCTGTCGAGCAGGGCCAGCTCGCGGTTGGTAACGCGCTCGGGGTGCCGGTCCTCGGCAGTGGCTTCTTCGCGTGCCTTGGCGAGCAGATCGCCGTGGTCGGCGTCGCCCGGCTTCACCAGGTGCTTGACGGTATGGGGCCACGCTCGGCGTCCGAGACCACCGCGGAAGTTCAGCAGACCGCTCAGGCTGATCGAGCTGATCTGCCCGTATCGATCCTCATCGGGCTTTCTCCTCTTCACGGAAACGGCGATATCGCCCACCTCGGGGCGCAGCCGTTCGAGATGATGGACCGTGCGCCGCGCCCAGGCGACTTCGAGCCACCCGTTCAGCACGTCGCGGCTTCCTACCTCCTCCTGGACCGGGATGCGAAGACCGGTCTCGGCGGCCACGCTGGCGAGGTAGTTGTACTCAGGCTCGTCGATACCCGGATGCTCCCGCAGGCGCAATGGCTTCGCGAGTTGGGCGCGTAGGAGGGCGCCGGCCAACGGGGTGGGGGTATTGGTAGCCATGGGAATCACCAGCGCGTCCGAGAGGGCGAGCTGCTCCGCCGTCGGCCCTGCGAACAGATGGCCGAGTCCGTCCGCGACCAGTTGCCAGTTTGTCTCAGCCACCGGGTGTCAGGTCCTTCATCTCGTAGGGATGGCCCTGGTTGTGCTCGTCGCCTTCGTCTCCGGTATCCGACCCGTATGGTCCAAAGAGTCCGCTCTGTCCGGGTCGGTTGGCGCCCAGGGCGAACGCGTTGCCCTTCATGCGGTGCGGGGAGGAGATCACGCGTTCTCCCCAGTCGTCTGCGCAGGCAGCAGAACCGCGTCGGCCGGCCGGACCTTGGTCAGGCACACCCCGCAGAGCAGCGGCCCCTGCTCGTAGAAGAAGGGCGTGACCTGCTGGCGCCGGGGGACGGGGGTGCACTCGCAGACGATCGCGAACCGGGCGCCGGAGCGTCCGCCGCGCGGCGGGGCGACGGCCTGCACGGCAGCTTCGAGCTCGACGCCGGCCGCGGCGTCGAGAGCGGCGATCGCCTCCGCCCACCTGCTCGGCTCCCGCGTCGAACAGCGGGCAGCGGCCCATGTCGATCACGCGGGCGGCCCGGGCTGGCGGGGTGAGCCCGACTTCGCGGGCGAGCCGCCCGTAGCGATTCTTGTGCCAGCGCCAGTCACCGCCGCTGACGTCGACGATGTCCCGGGTGAGGGCCAGGCCGTGCGCGGCGTGGCGCAGCAGGCCCTCCATCAGGGGCCGTCCGTCCAGGCCGAGGGTGCCGGAGGATACCTGTAGCTCCATGGTCAGGTGCCCGTCGCGGACAAAGCGGCGCCCGGTGCGCAGGGCGGTGCACTTGGTGGCGTCCTGGGCACTGGCCGGGGGCGGCACGGTGACGGAAAGGTCGGGGATGCCGGTGAAGCGATGGCGGATCTCGCGCCAGGTGGTCTCCACCGCGCTGATGATGACCGCGCCGTACACGACGGGCGCGGTCACACCGCCCGCCGTGGGCGGCGGGGTGGTGTCGGTGAAGAGGGTCAGGTCACTCACGTGGTGGGCTGCCTTCGGATCGGACGGGTGAGGTGGAGGTTGGCGGCGGCGTTGGCGCAGGTGACGGCGAAGTCGTAGTCGGCGTTCGCGTACTCCTCCCTGGTGATCGGCTGATAGTGCCGAGCCATCCAGGCGTGCGCCTGGGCCTCGGCCCGCCCCAGCGCCCGGTCGTCGGGGAGGCGTTCGGTCAGGTGGGCGTCGACCAGTCCGTACTGGTAGCGGTTCATCTCCCGCAGGTGCTGGTCGATACGCGTCCACAGCTTCTCGGTACGGCCGATCTTCACGCGCGGGTTGGGCCCGGCGATCTCCAGCACGTACAGCCGGTGTCCGACCGCACCCGTGTCGAGCAGCTCGTCACGGACCCGGTCGCGGAGTCGCCTTTGCAGCCGTACGACAGGCTGGGGCAGCGGCACTGCGGCGCCGGCCAGCAGAATCGCCCGTGCCTCTGCCTGGAGCCGAAGGAAGGACGGGCGGCCGGGCGGCGGCGCAGGCGGCAGAAGCCGCATGTACGGGGCTGGCAGGGTGGGCGGCGTGTTCGTCATCGGCTGCCGCCCGTGAGCTGGGCCGGGACGCGGGAAGTCCGCAGCTCCTTCAGATCGGGGATGTGGTTGTAGAGGGTGCCGACCGAGACGCCGAGGAGTTTGGCGATCGTCTCGATGCTGTTCTCCGGGTTGGGCAGCATGTCGCGGGCGGCGCGCAGCATCTGCTCGCTGACGACGGTGGGCCGGCCGCCGACACGGCCGCGGGCCCGCGCGGCGGCCAGGCCCTCGTTGGTGCCCTGCACGATCAGCTCCCGGATGAACTCCGCGAGGGCTGCGAAGACGTGGAAGATCAGCCGGCCGCCGGGGGTAAGGGTGTCGAGCTTCTCGTGCAGCGAGGTGAACCCGATCCCGTGCGTACGCAGCTCGGCGACCATGTTCACCAGGTCCTGAAGCGAGCGCCCGTACCGGTCCAGCGACGGCACGACGAGGATGTCCCCGGGCTCCAGGAAGGCGTGGCACGCCTTCAGCTCCGGCCGTGCGCCGTTCTTGCCCGACTTCTTCTCCTTGAAGATTCGCCGGCACCGCGCGAGGGTGAGCGCGTCCACCTGCCGGTCTAGCTTCTGCCCGCCGGTCGACACCCGCGCGTAGCCGATGCGGATCTCACTCGGCCGCGCGGGGAAGGCGGCCAGGAGGTCGTCGTCGGCGTCGAACATGTCGGTCAGGGTCGTCGTCACGTACGGCAGTGTGGCGTCAACTAACCATCCTTTTCTGAGGAACGGCCCGGAACCCCCCGTAGGAGGCCCGAGAGCCTTCAATAACTCCCTCAAAAACCGCGACCCCTCAACAACCCTCCGACATCCTTTGCTGAGGAAATCCGGGCCCTCAAGACCCCATCCGGATCACGCCCGGCGCCTTGGCGCCACCGGTTCCGCGAAGGTCCACTCGGACGTGCGGATACGGGCACATGTTTGGGCGCGGTGGTTCTGCCACCACTGACACTTCGGTCCATGGGGAGGGTGTCGGCGGAAAAGCGCCGGGCAGCAGTCGAACGGCTGTCCCGGCTGCGTGAGGACGAGGCGTTGACTGCCGCGCACGTGCGTACGGTCTCCGGCGACCTGGGGGTGTCGGAGCGGACGGTGTGACGCTGGCTCGCGCCGCCGAAGCCGGCTGTCCGGCCGCGCTACGAGCTGACGTCGCCCTGTCCACGACGAACAGGGCGACGGCCCGCTTTATGCGGCAATCGTGAGGGGGTTTTCCATGCGCTCCCAAGCGCTGAGGACGGCCTTATGGGCGTCCGGCTGCAGGTGGGCGTAGCGCTGGGTGGTCTGGAAGCTCTCGTGGCCCAGGAGGTGCTGGACTTCGTAGAGCGAGACTCCCTTTTGGACCAGCCATGAGGCGCAGGTGTGGCGCATGGAGTGCGGCGGGTAGTGCGGGACGAGTTGCAGCTCGCCGTCGTCGCCGAAGTGGTAGGCGGCCTCGACGGCAGGCCACCAGGTCTGCCGTCGCCAGTTACTGTCGGCGAGCAGGCGCCCGGAGCGGCCCTTGGTAATGGTGGTGAACACCACCGCGTCGCGGTCGAGCCGGTGGATGTGGCGTTCGAGAGCGTCCAGGACGTGGGGCGGGAGTGGGACCTCCCGACGGCTCTTGGAACTCTTGGGGTACTCCTTGATGCCGCTCTTGGTATTGACCTCCACCACGAACAGGCGAGAGCGGCGCGTGTCGATGCGGTGCCGGTGGAGGCCGGAGAGCTCTCCCCAGCGCAGTCCGGTGTAGAAGCCGAGCAGGCACATCGTCCGCCAGACGGGGGCGAGTCCGTCGAGGATGCTCTGCGCCTGGTCGGGCGTGAACCACTGTGGCGGTTTGACCGCGATAGGCGGCAGATCGATGCTGCGACACGGACTCACCGCGATCACATCGTCGTCGACCGCCGCACGCATGATGGACGACGTCAGGTTGTAGGCCCGCTTGATCGCGGCAGGGCCTGCGCCCTTCTCGACCAGGGAGCGGATCCAGCTCTGGACGTCCATGCGGGTGATAGCCCGCATCTCCCAGTCCGCCCAATACGGCATGACGTGGTTCTTGATGCTGGACCCGTCGCCCCGCAGGGTGTGGGGTTCGACGATGCGGGCGTTCCACCACCGGTCGTGCCACTCCAGGAAGGCGATCTCGCCGGCCCGCGGGTCGCGCATGCCTCCGCGCGCGAACTGGGTCTCCAGCTCGATGCCCCAGGCCCGTGCCTGGGCCTTGAGGGGGAAAGACTCGCTGAACCGGTCTCCGGCCCGGTTTCGAACGGTCGCCTGCCACTTGCCGGTCTTCAATTTGCGCAGGTACGCGGTACTACTCCTTCGTTCAGGAACGGCGAGGGCCGGACTGATGGCGAGAGATCATCGGCGGGCGCGAGGGGCAGCGACAAGCCTGCTGGCGATGAACTCCTCCAGCCCGGTAGCAGGGACACGGACGCGGGAACGTTCCGTCCCTGTGCGCAGATCGACGACGGGGAGGTCTCCGGCGGCGATGAAGCGGTAGACGGTGCGGCGGTCGACGTCCAGGGCGGCGGCGACAGCGGGGATGGACAGCAAACGGGCAGTCATGCGCGAGTCCTCGGAAACAGGGGTGGAATGGCCAAGCTGGCGAATTGATTTAGCCGGCCGGTCCAGGGCGAAGGTCAACCAGCCCCATCACGACACTGGGACCACATCGCTGAAGAGCTGAGCCCATGTGACACGGCGACCGCAGCGAGGCGTGGACCGCCGACGTTCGGGATGCGTGCGACGGGAGGGTCCACGCTCGGATCGTGAGTCCGAGCGCGGGACGGAACTTACCGCTCGGCAGCGTCCGGAAGGCCCGTGATCTCTTCCAGGTGATCCCAGTCGATCTCGACGTCTTCCAGCCGGAAACGATGCGGGTATCGCAGCGCAACCCAACTCCCTCTCACACCAGCCCACTCAGCGACGCCCCATGCCGGAACACCTGCCTTGAGCCAGGCATCCAGAAAGGAATCACGCACGCTGGAGACCTGCTCCCCCAAACCCGCTTGCATCTCCTCCGGACTCAACACCGCCTGGCGAGCCTGCCTCCACACCCTCCGGCACTCGGAGGACGCCAACGGCCCGCCCCGCTCACCAAGGAACAACAGATCGCCCGTCTTCAAGCCCGCCCCGCCGATCCATCGGCCGCAGCACACCCACGAGTTCCGGCGAGAGAGGGACCCTCCGGCCCTCGCCGGAGCGGACCAACATTTCCCCGAACTCCCCGTCTGGGAGCGTCACGTCGTGTACCCGAACCGAGGCCGCCTCGCCCGGCGATAGTGCGGTGCCCGCCATGGAGGCGAGAAAGGGAAAACACGACTCCCGGAGATTCCTCCTGGATCCATTCAGAAGAGCGCGGACGTGGCCCACGGAGAGCAAGGACGATTCATCTATTGCGGGCTGCGACAAACTACTTGGCTCCTCATGCGAGACATCGGGACGCGTCGGCGTCCCCTGGTCCATCAATGGTCCGACGAAGCGCCGGTTTGGCCAACCGGCGATCGTCGGCTATGTTGCGCACGCGACGCACCACTCGCGGATCCGGCCGATCCGCGGAGAGCCCGTTCCAGATCGCCCGGATTTCCGAAGACCGCTCTAGGTTTGCTTCGTTCGCCGAGTTAATCCAGTCCGTACAGGACTTAATGTGTCTGCCGTCAGCGAATCGGCACGAAACGACCCAGGACCGGGCCCCAAAAGCCAGGAAACACCAGAACAGAGTAGGCGCCTTCTAAGAGCTCGTAACACGATCTTGTTGAAGTGTGCTGGTTGGCCGTGACCGGTGTGACGATTTGGCCGTTCGTGACGGTGTGAGTACTCGGCCG